>PNMF01000029.1 GCA_013823485.1 Comamonadaceae bacterium | reverse complement strand
GGACGGTGCTGGGGAGGTAGAGGTCGTAGTCGGTGGTGCCGGCTGGTCCGAGGCTGCGGGCGGCATGGGAGCCGGACGGGCTCATGTTCGCTGCGCTCTCAACATCGCCCTTTCCGGCGCCCACGCCGCCCGCAGCCTCGGGCCAGCCCATGGTGCTGAAGGGGACGAGCGCGCTGGAGTACCAGGTGTCGAGCACGTCGGGGTCGCGCACCAGCGTCTTGCCGGGGGCCTGCGCCTGGGCTTCGGCTTCATTGCGGGCGACGATGACCTGGCCGTCTTCGGTGTACCAGGCGGGGATCTGGTGGCCCCACCAGAGCTGGCGGCTGATGCACCAGTCCTGGATGTTGGTCATCCACTGGTTGTAGGTGTTGACCCAGTTCTCGGGCACGAACTTCACTTCGCCGGACTGCACCGCGTCGATGGCCTTCTGGGCGATGCTCTTGCCGGTGGGGTCCTGAGCGCTGACCTGGGTCATGGCGACGAACCACTGGTCGGTGAGCATGGGCTCGACCACCTGGCCGGTGCGGGCGCAGCGCGGCACCATCAGCTTGTGTTTTTTGGCTTCGACCAGCAGGCCGGCGGCTTCCAGGTCGGCCACCACCGCCTTGCGGGCCACAAAGCGGTCCAGGCCGCGGTACTTTTCGGGCGCGTTGTCGTTGATGGTGGCGTCCAGTGCCAGCACGCCGATGACGGGCAGCTGGTGGCGCAGGCCGACCGCGTGGTCGTTGTGGTCGTGGGCCGGCGTGACCTTGACGACGCCGGTGCCGAAAGCGCGATCGACGTAGTCGTCGGCGATCACCGGAATGGTGCGGTTGCACAGCGGCAGCACCACCTGCTGGCCGATCAGGTGGGTGTAACGCTCGTCTTCCGGGTGGACCATGACGGCCACGTCGCCCAGCAGGGTCTCGGGGCGGGTGGTGGCCACGGTCAGCGAACCCGAACCGTCGGCCAGCGGATAGCGGATGTGCCAGAGGAAGCCGTCTTCTTCTTCGCTCTCCACTTCCAGATCGCTCACCGCCGACTTCAGCACCGGGTCCCAGTTGACCAGCCGCTTGCCGCGGTAGATCAGCCCCTGCTGGTAGAGCCGCACGAAGGTGTCGGTGACCACGGAGGAGAGCTTCTCGTCCATGGTGAAGTACTCGCGGCTCCAGTCCACGCTGTCGCCCATGCGGCGCATCTGGGTGGTGATGGTGTTGCCGCTCTTTTCCTTCCACTCCCACACCTTGGCGGTGAAGGCCTCGCGGCCGAGGTCGTGGCGGGTCATGCCCTGTTCCTGCAGCTGGCGTTCCACCACGATCTGGGTGGCGATGCCGGCGTGGTCGGTGCCCGGCACCCACACCGTGTTCGCGCCCAGCATGCGGTGGTAGCGGGTCAGGCTGTCCATGATGGTCTGGTTGAACGCATGGCCCATGTGCAGCGTGCCGGTGACGTTGGGCGGCGGCAGCTGGATGGCGAAGCCGGGCTGGCCGGCCTGCGGCTGGCCGGTGCCCCGGTGGCCGGCACGGCCATAGCCGCGCTGTTCCCATTCGGGGCCCCAGCGGGCCTCCAGCGGGGCGGGCTCGAACGATTTGGCCAGGGATGCCAGGGCGGGCTGGTTCACGGTGTCGGTCATGGGGGCGCCAGAGTGGCGACGGCATCCCGCAGGATGCCGTCGGTGGTGTTCGGGGAAGCGCCCGATTTTACCGGTGCCCCCCGGTGTTCCCCGGGCTGGCCGGGTGGGTCGGGGCTCAGCCCGGCAGGCGTGCGGTGGCGATGCAGGCCTCCAGCACATCGCGCCGGCCGATCTGGTGCGCCAGCACCAGGATCAGGCGGGCGTTGAGCAGGGCGGACTGTTCGGCACTGAGGCCGGCGTGGGCGTCCATCAGCTGTTCGTAGAAGGTGTCGGCGTCCTCCCACTGCGGGGTGGACGGGAGTGGGGTCAGGGCGGCTGGGGTCATGCGGACACCTCGACGGGGTTGGCGTGCAGGGGTTCGTGCAGACCCAGGGTCTGCTCCACGGCCCGCACCAGCGAGCCGTCGATGCGGCTGCCGGTGGCCGACAGGTAGCCGTCGGGCCGGATCAGCGCCCAGGCGGGTGCGACAGCGCCGTCCAGCGTGCAGGTGGCGCGCAGGTGGCCTTGCGGGTCGCGCACATGCTCCACCGCCTCGGCGGCCTCACCCGGTGCCAGCACCTGCACCGATCGGACCGGTGCGGTGGCGCCGAGCTGGCGCAGGCGCCGCAGCGCGGCAGCGGGCTGCGGGCCGAAGGCCAGCAGCAGCAGGTCGCCACCGGCCCAGCCGAGCAGGTCGTGCAGCTGGCCGGGCTGTCCGTCGGCCCAGCGCAGCGCCACGTTCTGGGTCGAGCGGCCGGCGGCGCTGCCGGGCTCACAACGCACGCAGCGCGAGCGGCTGTAGGGGTTGGCCACCGCCATGCGGCCGGTGTTGATGAGGGGGCGGGCAAAGGCGTGTTCGCGGGCCAGGCCGATGGCGGCGGTGCGGAACAGGCGCTCCATGCCGTCGGCCGGCCGCAGGAAGCGGGCGGTGCGGCTGGTCACCCGCACGTTCTCCTGCGCGGCCTCCAGGCGCTCGTCGTTGAAGCTCTCGAGCAGGGCGGGGCTGGCGCGGCCCCGCAGCACCAGGGCTAGCTTCCAGGCCAGGTTGTCGGCATCGGCCACGCCGGTGTTGCCGCCACGGGCGCCGAAGGGGCTGACGATCTTGGCCGAGTCGCCCATGAAGAACACCCGGCCGTGGCGCATGGCGTGCACGCATTCGTTGCGGTAGGCATAGGGCCCGACCCAGACCACCTCCACCTCGGTGTCGGGGCCGAACTGGCGGGCCAGCCGCTCGCGCACCACGTCTTCGCGGCTGACGTAGGCGGGGTCGCTGTCGGGTGCCATCTGGTAGTCGATGCGCCACACATCGTCGGCCATCAGGTGCTGCCACACCGCGCGGTTGTCGTTGAAGGGGGCCTCGATCCAGGTGTGGCGCTCCTGCGGCGGGCGGGTGGTGAAGCGCACATCGGCAATGCACCAGCGGTCGTCGCCGCGCTTGCCGGTGAAGGGCACATCCAGCCAGCGGCGCAGCGGGCTGTTCGAGCCGGTGGCGTCCACCACATGGGTGGCTTCCAGCGTGTAGCTGCCGGCCGGCGTTTCCACCGTCAGCACCGCATGGTCGGCCTGCTGCTCAAAGCCGGTGAGGCGGTTGCGCCAGCGCAGGTCGACGCGCCCCGACGATTCCGCCAGTTCCTGGATGCGTTCGACCAGAAAGCCCTCGATGTAGAACTGCTGGATGTTGATGAAGGGCGGCTGCACGCTCAGGCCAAAGCCGCCCTGCTGGCGCAGGTCGAAGCGGTAGACCTCGTGCTCGCCGGCAAAGGTGCGGCCCACGCTCCACTGCACGCCCTTGGCCGCCATGCGCTCGTAGATGCCCAGACGGTCGAAGATCTCCAGCGATTTCTGGGTGTAGCAGATGCCGCGCGACGACGCGCCCTTCACGCCCACGGTGTTGTCCTCGTCCAGCACCACCGCCGCCACACCGAGGCGGGCCAGCGAGCAGGCCAGGGTGAGGCCGGTGATGCCGGCGCCGACGATGACCACCGGGTAGCGCCCGGGTGCTTCGCCGCGCAGTTCGGGCGGGGTCACGAACGGGTATTCGGGCAGCTCGTAGCCGCTGCCCTGGGTGAACTCGTAGCCGTTGGTGTGGGACGGGTCGCGGTAGCTCATGGAGGTGTCCTCAACCCTGCGCGCGGGCGGCCACTTCGGGGCGGTCGTTCTGCTGCGGCTTGAGCGGTGCAGCGGTCTGGCCGGCGGCGCGTTCGCGGCGCCACTGCTCCTTGCGGGCATTCCATTCGGCCAGCCGGGCATGGGCGGTACGGCTCTCGGTCAGCATCTCGAACTCGTCGGCGAGCTGAGCGGTGAGCTCCAGCCGGATGCCGTTGGGGTCGAAGAAATAGATGCTCTTGAAGATGTGGTGGTCGGTCACGCCCAGCACCTCCACGCCGTGCGCTTCCAGCCGGGTCTTGGTGGCTTCGAGTTCGGCCACCGTGTTCACCCGGAAGCTGATGTGGTTGACCCACTTCGGCGTGTTCGGGCTGGGTTCGGCGGCCTGGTCGTCGCCGAGGTCGAAGAAGGCGATGAAGGAGCCGTCCTGCAGCCGGAAGAAGAAGTGGGTGTAGGGGCAGTATTCGCCGGTGCTGGGGACGAAGTCGCTCTGGATGATGTGGTACAGCGGCAGACCCAGGATGTCTTCGTAGAAACGGCGGGTTTCTTCGGCGTCGCGGGCCCGGTAGGCGTAGTGGTGCAGCTGCTGGATCGGGGCCGGTGGCGGCAGGCTGGCGGCGTTGGCGGCAGGGGTGGCGGTGGTCATGTCGGTGGTCATGTCGGTCTCCGGACAAGCGATGACGGAATTTACCATTACGTAATGCATTCACCAAATCGAAATTCCGAATGCCGCAGTCGGGATGCGGTCCGGCGCCCTTCGCGATAATCGCCGCACCCCCCGAACCTCCGTCCCCCCAACGCTGCCATGCTGTTCCTGATCTCGCCGGCCAAGGCCCTCGACTACGACACCCCGCTCGGCGTCACCACCCACACCCAGCCGCTGTTCGTCGACGAGGCGAAGGCGCTGATCGGCGTGCTGCGCGACAAGTCGCCCCAGGAGATCGCCAGCCTGATGGACCTCTCGGACCCGCTGGCCGGCCTGAACGTGGCCCGCTACCAGGCCTGGCAGACCCGTTTCACCGCCAGCAACTCGCGCCAGGCGGTGCTGGCCTTCGACGGCGATGTGTACGGCGGGCTCGATGCCCGGAATCTGCCCGAGGCCGACCTGCAGTGGCTGCAGGATCACCTGTGCATCCTCAGCGGCCTGTATGGCGTGCTGCGCCCGCTGGACTGGATGCAGCCCTACCGGCTTGAAATGGGCACCCGTCTGAAGACCGAGCGGGGCAACAACCTCTACCAGTTCTGGGGCGACCGCATCGCGCGCTACCTGAACGAACGCGCCGCCGCCGACCGCACGCCGGTGGTCATCAACCTGGCCAGCGAGGAGTACTTCAAGGCGGTCGACCGCAAGGCACTGGTGCCGCGGGTGGTGAGCTGCGTCTTCGAGGAACGCAAGGGTGACGGTTACAAGGTCATCAGCTTCATGGCCAAGCGCGCCCGGGGCCTCATGGTGCGCTGGGCCGTGACCCACCGCGCCAGCCAGCCCGAGCAGCTCCAGGGCTTTGACCTGGAGGGCTATCGCCACGTGCCGGCGGCCTCCGAGCCCGACCGCCTGGTGTTCCGCCGCGAGGCCAAGGCCTGAGGGCGTCCGCCGTGCTGACACAACCGGTCACCCCCGAACTGCGCGAATGGCTGGTGGCCCAGCTGCGCGCCGGCTTCGGTGAGGCCGAGGTGGTGGCGGCCATGCTGGCCTCCGGCTGGGACGAAGCCGTGGCCCGCGAAGCCCTGGCCGGCGTGCTGGCCACGCTGCCGGTGGAGCCGCCGGCGGCCTCGCCCGTGACGGCGGGCCGCCTGCCGACCATCGACCTCACCGCTTCGCCGCTGCGGGTGGACGCCGGCGACCGCTGGGTCGACATCGTGGTCAGCCTGAACCACCCGCAGGTGGTGGTGCTGGGCAACCTGCTTTCCGGCCGGGAATGCGAAGCGCTGATCGAGTCGGCCCGGCCGGCCCTGGCGCGCTCGCGCACCGTGGAAACGCGCACCGGCGGCGAAGAGGTGAATGCCGACCGCACCAGCAACGGCATGTTCTTCCAGCGCGGCCAGACGCCCGAGGTGACGGCGCTGGAAGAGCGCATTGCCCGCCTCTGCCAGTGGCCGGTGTCGCACGGCGAGGGCATCCAGGTGCTGCACTACCGCCCCGGCGCCGAGTACAAGCCGCACTACGACTATTTCGACCCCGAAGAGCCCGGCACCCCGACCATCCTGCGCCGGGGTGGCCAGCGCCTGGCCACGCTGGTCATGTACCTGAACGAGCCGGCGCGCGGCGGCGCCACCACCTTCCCCGATGTGGGCTTGCAGGTGGCACCGGTGCGCGGCAACGCCGTGTTCTTCAGCTACGACCGGCCGCACCCCTCCACCCGCACGCTGCACGGCGGTGCCCCGGTGATCGAGGGCGAAAAATGGGTGGCCACCAAGTGGCTGCGCGAACGCGAATTCACATGAACAACGACCCCTCCCAAGCCACCCCCGAACAGTCCCAGCTGGGCAAGGCCAGCGCCTACGCCGACCGCTACGACCCCACGCTGCTGTTCCCGCTGCCGCGCGCGCCCAAGCGGCACGAGATCGGCATCACCGGCGTCATCCCGTTCATGGGCTGCGACCTCTGGACCGCCTTCGAGCTGAGCTGGCTCAACCCGCGCGGCAAGCCGCAGGTGGCGATTGCCCACATCACGGTGCCGTGCGAGAGCACCCACATCGTCGAGAGCAAGTCGTTCAAGCTCTACCTCAACAGCTTCAACAACACCGCCTTTGCGTCGGTCGACGAGGTGCGCGATGTCATCCGCCGTGACATCAGCGCCGCCTTGTGGCAGGGCGGGGCGGTGCAGGCGTCGGCCGGGGTGCGGCTGGTGCTGCCGGAGCAGTTCGGCCGCGAGCCGATGCAGGAGCTTGACGGCGTCAACCTGGACCGGCTGGATGTGGAGTGCACCCACGGCCAGCCCGCGCCCGAGCTGCTGAAGGCGGCGCTGGACGAAAAGCCGGTGGAAGAGACGCTGGTCAGCCACCTGCTCAAGAGCAACTGTCTGGTGACTGGCCAGCCCGACTGGGCCAGCGTGCAGATCCGCTACAGCGGCCCGCAGATCGACCAGGAGGGCCTGCTGAGCTACCTGGTGAGCTTTCGCAACCACAACGAATTCCACGAGCAGTGCGTGGAGCGCATCTACATGGACGTGATGCAGCGCTGCAAGCCGGCGCGCCTGACCGTCTATGCCCGCTACACCCGCCGGGGCGGGCTGGACATCAACCCCTGGCGCAGCAGCCATCCGCAGCAGCCGCCGGCCAATGTGCGCACCGCGCGGCAGTGAGCCGGCGGATCATATAAGTCGAAAACAATATATTGACTTATATTTTGTTTGCCGATAGAGTGACGCCATTCCGCACATCCCGTGCGGTCCTGACCTCACTCCGGCATGAATTCCGTATCGGTTCCGATTGAAGAGATGCAGGCGGGCGCCAGCCAGGCCTGCCGTCTGCTCAAGGTGCTGTCCAACCCGGACCGCCTGCTCATCCTGTGCCGCCTGGCCGAAGGCGAAACCACCGTGGGCCAGCTGGAAGAAAGCCTGGGCATCCGCCAGCCCACGCTCTCGCAGCAGCTCACCGTGCTGCGCGAAGAGGCCCTGGTGGCCACGCGCCGCGAAGGCAAACACATCCACTACCGCATCGACAGCCCGCAGGCGCTGGCCGTCATGCAGGTGCTCCATCAACAATTCTGTCGGCAGGAGGGCTGACCCATGACCATCGACTGGACCTCTTTCACCCCCTGGACCTCGCTGGCCGGGGGCGTGCTGCTCGGCGTGTCGGCCGCCCTGTTCATCCTGCTCAACGGCCGGGTGCTCGGCATCAGCGGGATTCTGGGTGGCCTGCTTACACCGAAGCAGGGCGACACCGGCTGGCGCCTGAGTTTTCTGCTGGGCATGCTGGCCGCCCCGCTGGTGGCCGGCCTGCTGGCGCCCGAGGGTTTCCTGAAGGCTCCGCGCATCGACGCCGGCTACGGCCTGGTGGTGCTGGCCGGCCTGCTGGTCGGCGTGGGCACGCGCTACGGCTCGGGCTGCACCAGCGGCCACGGCGTGTGCGGGCTCTCGCGCCTGTCGCCGCGTTCGCTGGTGGCCACGCTGGCCTTCATGGCCGCCGGCTTCCTGGTGGTCTTCCTGCTCCGTCACGTGTTCTGAAGGGACTTGCCATGAGCCGCATTTCCGAATTTCTGGTGGGCCTGCTGTTCGGCCTCGGTCTGATCCTCTCCGGCATGACCGACCCCGCCAAGGTGCAGGGCTTCCTCGACCTGGCCGGCGCCTGGGACCCGTCGCTGGCCTTCGTCATGGGCGGTGCCATCGCGGTGGGCTTCTTTGCCTATGCGCTGGCGCGCCGCCGCACCACCGCCGTGCTGGGCGGCGCCATGCACCTGCCCAAGGCCACCCACATCGACCGCCGCCTGGTGCTGGGCAGCCTCACCTTCGGCGCCGGCTGGGGCCTGGCCGGTTTCTGCCCGGGCCCGGGTGTGGTGTCCATGGCCGGTGGTGAACCGAAAGCGCTGGTCTTCGTGCTGGCCATGCTGGCCGGCATGGCGGTGTTCGAGCTGGCCGAGCGGCGCGGTCGCCCGGCGGCATCGCCGGCCCGCTGAACCGACACCCACCGGTTGCCATGAACGCCTGGCCCTCGCTGCCCATCCTGCAATGGGGCAACCGCTACGACCGCGTGGCGTTCGGCGGCGACGCACTGGCGGCGCTCATCGTCACCGTCATGCTCATCCCGCAGAGCCTGGCCTATGCGCTGCTGGCCGGGCTGCCGCCCGAGGCCGGCCTGTATGCCAGCGTGGCGCCCTTGCTGGTGTACGCGGTGTTCGGCTCCAGCCGGGTGCTGGCGGTGGGGCCGGTGGCGGTGGTCTCGCTCATGACGGCAGCGGCCATCGCGCCCCATGCGCAGGCCGGCACCCATGCGTGGTGGGCGGTGGCCATCACGCTGGCTTTCCTGTCGGGGCTGATCCTGCTGCTCATGGGCCTGTTGCGGCTGGGCTTCCTGGCCCGGTTTCTGAGCCACCCGGTCATTGCGGGCTTCATTGCGGCGTCGGGCCTGCTGATCGCGGCCAGCCAGCTCAAGACGCTGCTGGGCGTGCAGGCCACCGGCCAGACGCTGCCCGAGCTGCTGCCGGCACTGGTCTCGCAGCTGGGGCAGGTGCACGGCCTCACGTTGCTGGTGGGTCTGGCCACGCTGGGGTTTCTGGTGTGGTCGCGCCAGCGCCTGAAGCCGGCGCTGCTGCGGCTGGGCCTGTCGCCGCGCTGGGCCGACGGCCTGGCCAAGGCCGGACCGGCCGCCGCCATTGCCGTGACCACCGGCCTGTCCTGGGCCTTTGGCTGGCAGGGCCAGGGGGTGCGCGTGGTCGGCAGCGTGCCGCAGGGGCTGCCCCCGCTGACCGCCCCGCTCTGGGACCTGTCGCTCTGGCAGTCGTTGCTGGTGCCGGCCCTGTTGATCAGCGTGGTGGGTTTTGTGGAGTCGGTGTCGGTCGGGCAGACGCTGGCGGCGCGGCGGCGCGAGCGCATCGAACCCGATCAGGAGCTGATCGCGCTGGGTGGCAGCAACCTGGCTGCCGCCTTCTCGGGCGGGCTGCCGGTCACCGGCGGGTTTGCGCGCTCGGTGGTGAATGCCGACGCCGGTGCGCAGACCCCGGCGGCGGGCGTGTTGACGGCCGGCGGCATCCTGCTGGTGTCGCTGTTCCTCACGCCGGCGCTGTTCCACCTGCCGCAGGCCACGCTGGCAGCGACCATCGTGGTGGCGGTGCTGTCGCTGGTCGACCTGTCGGTGCTGCGCCGCACCTGGGCCTATTCCCGCTCGGACTTCGCCGCCGTGCTCAGCACCTTGCTGGTCACGCTGGGGGCCGGTGTGGAGGCCGGGCTGGTCACCGGCGTGGCGGTGTCGCTGGGGCTGTACCTGCACCGCAGCAGCCGCCCGCACATGGCCGAAGTGGGCCGGGTGCCCGGCACCGAGCACTACCGCAATGTGCAGCGGCATGCGGTGGAGGTGGACGACACGGTGCTGGGCCTGCGGGTGGACGAAAGCCTGTTCTTTGCCAATGCCCGCGCGCTGGAAGACCGCATCAACGACGCCGTGGCTTCGCACCCCGGGCTGCGCCATGTGGTGATCCAGTGCTCGGCCATCAACCACATCGACGCCAGCGCGCTGGAGAGTCTGGAGGCGATCGACCGGCGCCTGCAGCAGGCCGGCATCGCGCTGCATTTGTCGGAGGTGAAGGGACCAGTGATGGACCGGCTGCAGCGCACCGATTTCCTGCAGCACCTGAGCGGCCGGGTCTTCCTCACCCACCACCAGGCCGCGCAGGCCCTGGCTTCCGAGCCCGTGCCCGCGCCGGCCTGAGCCCTCAGATCTGGCGCTGGATCAGCGCCCCCTTGAACAGCACCGGCCCGGTGGGGCCACCGGCCTCCGGCACGCCACCGCGCGGCTCCAGGCTGATGGCCAGCGTGGGCACGCCGTTCACCACCGCCGGGTCGGTGGCCAGCTGCAGCAGCCGTTCACGGGTCAGCACGCCCAGCGATCTGGGCCCGGACCCCGGTGGCAATGCCCAGAGCTGCAGCGAGCGGTCTTCGGCCTCCTGGAAGCTGCCCACGCGCTGCAAGTGGAGCTGGCGCCGCACCGGATCGAAAGTGACCAGCACCGCCGCGCTGGCCTGGTTGTCGTTGAGCACGGCCACATAGTCGGCACGGGGCATGGCGGCCGGTTCGGCCTGCAGGCCCTGGAGCTGTGCCGTCAGTTCGGTGCGCGTCTGGCCCAGCTGGCTGTTCAGGTTCAAGGCCACCCCGAGCGCAGCCGCGGTGGCGAACGCACCGGTCAGCCCCATGCCCTGCCACAGCCCGAGGCGTTGCCACCAGGGCGCGGCAGCCTCGCGCGGCACCGGGGCGCGGCCCTGCACCAGGGCCCGTTCGGCCTGCACCTGCTGGTGGATGCGGGTCCACACCCGGGGCGGCGGCTGCACACCGGGCTGCAGCTCGGTCAGGCTGCTCATGCGTTCCTGCCAGAGCAGGGCAGCGGTGCGCACGGTGGCGTGCTCCCGGGCCTGCTGCTCGAAGCGGCGGCGGGCTCCGCCGTGCAGGGTGCCCACAGCCCAGGCGGCGGCCAGGCGGTCCAGCAACTCGGGATGGCGTGCGATGTTCATGGGCTTCTCCTCAATGCCAGTTCGCCATGCACTGGCGCAACTGGTCCAGACCCCGGCGTATCCAGGTTTTCACGGTGCCCAGCGGCAGGCTGAGCCGGGTGGCGAGCTCGGTGTGGCTCAGGTCGCGCAGGTAAGCCAGGCTGATGACCTCGCGTTGGCGGTGGTCCAGGCGGCCCAGGCACTGGTGCAGTGCCCAGGCCTGCTGGCTGGCCAGCGTGGTGTCGACCGGGTCGGGTGCGTCACCGGCCAGCGTGTCGGCCAGGTGGTCGTCGAGGTCGTCGGTCTGTGCCTGGCGCTGGGCCTGTCTGCGGCGCAGCAGATCGAGCGAGCGGCTGCGCACCAGCATGCCCAGCCAGGCCATCGGCGGGCTCAGGCTGGCCCGGTAGTCGGCCGCCGAGCGCCACACCTGGAGAAAGGTCTCCTGCAGGCAGTCCTCCGCCCATTCGGGCTTGCCCACCACCCGCAGCGCAAGCCCATAGAGCTTGGCGGCCGTGGCGTCGTAGAGCTGGCGCAGGGCCGCTTCGTCCCGCGCGGCGACACGGTCGAGCAGCGAGAGCAGGTGCAGGTCGGGGTCGGCGTTCATGCCCTGATTCTCGGTGCCCGGGGCATGAAGGCCGCCGATGGGGCCTTTCACCGCCTGCGCCGTGGCTGGATCGGGGTCTCGAACTGCATCGGCGTCACGCTGACCACATTGAGGCTGCGGGGCGGGCTGTCCAGCAGCTGGTCGGCGTGCCAGACCCGCACCGTGGCGGGGCCGTCCGGCACATCGTTCAGCGTGATGCGGCCCTGGGCATCGGTGCGCATGACCCAGGGCGAATCGGTCACGTAGATGGCGCCGCGCATCGAGCCGTGCAGATGGCAGCCCAGCCGCACCGGCCCGGCTTCGTTCAGCACCACCGAGGCCGACGGCGCTGGCTGGCCTTCGACCCGGCCACCCATGCGCAGCTCGAAGCCTTCCTCGCGGCCGGCAGCCTGCAGCGGGCTGCCGGTGGTGCCGCGCACATGGTGCTCGAAGCGGTCCTGGTTGGTGAACGTGACCCGGGAGCCGACCGGCACCACGGTGAGGGCCGGCACGAACGCCAGGCCTTCCTGGCGGATGGTCACCGGTGCCGGTGCCGGCGCGGCGGCGCGGGGGCCGGCCGGCTCCAGCGTGACCACCGCGTCCGGCAGCGGCTGACCGTCCCGGGCCAGCACCGTGACCTGCACCGTGCCGGCCCAGACCGTGGCCGGCAGCCAGAGCGCCAGCCACCCGAGGCGTGCAGCGGTCCTCATGGCTGGGTGATGACGTCGCGGTACATCGGGGCCAGCAGCGCCAGCATCTGGTTCTGGCGCGTGAACGGAATGCCGCGCGCGTTCATGCTGTCCTGCAGCACTTCCACCAGCGCATTGAAGTGGGCCTTGGTGATGTCCATGTTGCGGTGCGCGGTCTTCATGTCCGCGCCCTTGTAGGTGCAGGGGCCGCCGGAGAGCTGGCACAGCTGCAGGGTGAGCGACTGGGCGAGTGCGTCGGCATTGGTGTCGCGGAACTGGTCGCCGATGCGGGCATCGGCCTTGAGCCGTTTCACGAAGTCGTCCATCAGCGTGCGCAGGCCCTGCTGCTCGCCGAAGGCCTGGTACAGGCCGGGCGCCGGTGCCACCGGGTAGGCGCTGGCGTCCGAGGGGGCGGGCCGGGCGGATGCGGTCTGGGCCAGGCAGGCGCCGGCGGCCAGGGCAGAGAGGGTCAGGGCAAACGATGCCATCAAGGTTTTCATGGGGGGTGTCCTGTGGATGGGTTTCAGAAGGCGACCTGGGCCGAGAGGTACACGCCGCGCTGCTTGCGCTGGGCGGTGGTGGCCGGAACGATGGTCCCGAGGTCGACATAGGCGGCGGTCAGCGACACGTTCTTGCTGGGCGCCCAGGCGATGAAGATGTCCTTCCAGTCGCCGGCCCGCAGGCCCTCGCCCAGACCGGCCGCGCGGCCGGCGGTCTGCAGCTTGTTGGGCATGCTGCGGTACTCCACCCCGACCGCCAGGTTGCGGCGCAGCAGGTAGGCCACCGAGATCTCGGGGTGCAGCTCGTAGCCGTTGTCGGCGCCGCCCAGCGTGGCCCCGAAGCCCAGCAGACCGCCCTGGTTGGCCTGGGTGGCCCGCAGCGTGCCGTTGACCAGGATGCCTTGGGCCAGGAACAGTTTGGTGGCGCTCACATACAGGTCGGTGCCGCTGCGCTTGGCACCCAGGGCCCGCAGCGTGTTGTCCAGCCCGGTCGAGCCCAGCTGCTTGAACTGCACGCCCACGGCAATCTGCGGCATCAGGCTGTCGCTGTCGAGCACGGCATCGCCGGCCACCCGGACCTTGGCGCCCAGGATGTCCTGCTTCAGGTGCAGGCCGGGCAGGTTCAGGCCCGTGCCGGTGATGCCGGTGCGGAAGTCCTGGCGGGCCAGCGAGAGCTCGTAGCGCTCGTCGATGGCCACGGTGACGCCGTAGGCATTGAGGGCGTAGTCGTCGGTCACGGCGCGGCTGGCATGGATCGACACGCCTTTTTCGCCCCCGGTGGCCTGGGTGCCGATGACGGCCCAGGGGGTCAGGCCGCCGCCGGCAGGGCCTTCGACCGTGCTCACGCCACCGGTGAGCACCAGTTTCCCGGTGTCGGCCAGGGCGGCACCGGACATCAAGGCGGCAGAAAAGGCCAGGGCCACGGCCCGGCAGGCCGTGGATCGGAAAAAGGGTGGGGCGATCGGCATGTTGTCTCCGCAAGGCAGGACGGGATAGCCCCCGCCGGCACCAGGCCCCGCTGGCCCGGTACCTGCCTTACGCAGACCAAGGTGCGACCGGATTCAAAGACCGGTCGGCGGACTCAGCCTTGTTCGCTGAAGCCCTTCAGGTGCGAGAGCGCCGTGAACTGGCCGGGCCGCTTCTCCTTCATGGCCGCAATCGCCTCGCGCACATGGGCATTGCTCCAGATGGCGCCCTGCAGCCAGCCCATCTGGCGCAGGCTGTCTTCCACGCTGTGGTCCCGGGCGTAGTTCACCGCCTGCTTGGTGCCCCAGATGGCCACCGGGGGCTTGGCGGCGATCTCGCGGGCGCACTGCAGGGCGGCGTCCACCGTGGCCTGGTGGCTGTCGAACACCTCGTTGACCAGACCCAGGGCCTGCGCCCGTGCCGCACCCAGGCGGCGGCCGGTGTAGGCCAGCTCCTTCACCACCGCCAGCGGCACCAGCTTGGGCAGGCGCTGCAGGGTGCCCACGTCGGCCACCATGCCGATGTTGATTTCCTGGATGCAGAAGAAGGCGTCGGCGCTGGCATAACGGATGCAGCCGGCCGTGACCATGTCCACCGCCCCGCCGATGCAGCCGCCCTGGATCGCAAAGATGACCGGGCAGCGCAGGTTCTCCAGCCGGGTGAAGGTGGCCTGCATCTCGGTCAGCAGGTCGAAGATGGCGGCCCGGCCCTCGGGGCTCTGGTCGTCCATCTGGATGGCGCCGGCAAACGTCTCCAGCGACATGCCGGCGCTGAAATGCTTGCCGGTGCTGCTGATGACCAGCGCCCGGGCACGGCCTTCCCGGTGCAGCTCGGCCAGCACCTGGTCCAGCTCGCGCCAGAAGGTCGGGTTCATGGTGTTCATGGCCTCGGGCCGGTCGAGCACCAGGTGCGCGACATGGTCCGGGCCGAGATCGAGGTGGAAGCAGGTGAGGGTGGTCATGCGGGCCATTCTGCTCAGGCGCCCGGGGGCAGCCAGTCGCACCTGAGACGTTGCCGCACATGGGCCTGGCGCCGCCACCTCACATAGAACCCGGGCAGCGACATGGCCAGCAGGCACAGCGGCATGGCCCAGATCGCCTCCAGCATCAGCGCGGGGACCCAGCCCATCCAGCCCATCAGCCAGAGCGTGAGCACCCCGTCCCAGAGCTGGGCCTCCAGCGGCTGCTCCCGGTGGTGCGCCAGATGCCACTGGCGGATGCGCTGCAGTTCGGCCAGGGTGATGCGGTTCGGCATGGCGGGCTCCCGGGTTGGAATGTCCTGCCGACTGTAAGAATCGAGTCAGGAACCGTCAACGGGGTCAGAACAGCCAGCCGGTCTCGGGTTCGGCCACCGCGGTGGCCGCTGTCTCGCCGGGCCGCGACAGTTTGCCCACCCGCACCCCCAGCAGCCGGATGCGCCGGCCCAGATCCACCCGCTTGAGGCATTGGCCGGCGGCCCGGCGGATGGTGGCGGCGTCGGCCGTGGCCAGGTCGATGGTGAGGTCGCGCGTCACCTTGCTGAAGTCGGTGTAGGTGAGCTTGATGCCGATGGTGCGGCCCGCATAGCCCTTGCGCTGCAGGTCGGCCGCCACCTGCTCGCACAGCCGGGTGAAGATGGCGCCCAGTTCGGCCCTGTCCCGGGCCGGGTGCAGGTCGCGCTCGAAGGTGGTCTCCCGACTCATGCTCACCGGCTCGCTCTCGGTCACCACCGGGCGGTCGTCCCGGCCCCAGGCGGCGTCGTGCAGCCAGGCGCCGTAGCTGCGGCCGAAGTGGGCCACCAGCCAGTCGCGCTCGCGTGCGGCCAGTTCGCCGATGGTGTGGATGCCCTGGGCCTTGAGCTTCTCGTCGGCCTTGGGGCCGACCCCGTTGATCTTGCGGCAGGGCAGGGGCCAGATCAGCCGCTCCAGGTCGTCCGGCATCACGATGCTGATGCCCGCCGGCTTGTTGAATTCGCTCGCCATCTTGGCGATCAGCTTGTTGGGCGCCACGCCGATCGAGCAGGTCAGGCCGGTGGCCTGGTGGATGCTTTTCTGGATCAGCCGGGCCAGCACCCGCCCGCCTTCGCGCTGGCCGCCCGGCACCTGGGTGAAGTCGATGTAGACCTCGTCCACCCCCCGGTCCTCCATGACCGGTGCGATCTCGGTGATGGTGGCCTTGAACAGCCGCGAGATGCGGCGCACCTCCTCGAAGTCCACCGGCAGCAGGATGGCCTGCGGGCACAGCGCCGCCGCCTTCATCAGCCCCATGGCCGAACCCACGCCCGACTGCCGGGCCTCGTAGGTGGCGGTGGTGGCCACGCCGCGGCCGGCGTAGTCCTGCAGGCGCGGAAAAAAATCGACCGGGATGCGGTCCAGCGTGTGCGGACCCCATTCCCGGTCGGGGTAGGTCTGGCGCAGCCGCGCCAGCAGATCGTCCAGCCGGCGCCGCCCGCCCCCGATCACCACCGGCAGCCCGCGCAGCTGCGGGTACCGAAGCAGCTCGACCGACGCGTAGAACGCGTCCATGTCGAGGTGCGCAATGCGACGGGGGGTATCGGGGATCACCCCGCGAGGATAGCGGGGTGGGCCGACGTTCACGGCGCTCGGCGAACGGGCGAACCCGTTACCGGTCGCGTCAGCGGGTGGACTCGACCACCGGCTCTGTGGCCAGCGTCGCCGCCTCGGCCATGAGCGGCTGCTGGGGGCGGCGGAAGACGGGCAGCTTGATCTGCCGTTGGGCATCGAGGCTTTCCACGACAGCCTGGGCACCGGTCGTCGTGGTCGGGGCAGGCACGGACGCTTTGCTGGCGGACCGCATTTCGCTTTCCTGTGCAATGTGCGCGGTACGGCGTTGAACCACGTCTTGCTTCAGTCCATCCAGCAGGGCGGTCAGCTCGGCCGTCGAGTCGTCGAGCTGTGCCTGGGCTGCATCAGCCGCAGCGGCTTTGGCAGCCCCGCTGCTCTGTGCAGCAGCCGGCCGCGGATCTTTGAGGGCAATCTCCTGATCCAGCTGGTCCAGAAGACTCTTCACCTCGTCGATCTCGTGCTGCCGCACTGGGTCGAGATCCTCGCTGTCCAGTTGTTTCAGCATGTCCTCGAATGCCCGGTTGACCTCCTCCGGGTTGCTGGGCTTCGCCGCCATGGCCTGCCTTGACAGGTCGATTGCATCGTCCAGCTCTGCGATCTCCAGCTGGATCTCCAGCGCGTCGATGAGCTTGTCGGTCTCGATCTGTTCGGGTGTCCGATTGCGACCGGCTACCGGGGCACGGTGGGCCGAAATGCCCGGCATGGCGTCGCGTGGACGGTCGACGACGGGTTTGCTGGAAGCCACGAACTTCGGACGTGCTGCGATCGTGCGCACGTCGTTGCGCTCGGCGAAACGCACCGCCCGCGGGTTCCTGGCCGGTGCAGAAGGATCACGCTGGCCCAGCGAGCTGCGCGCTTCAGCGATCAGCGCACTGGCCTTGTGGCTGGCACTGCGGCCGATGCTGCGGCCGGCGTCGGCGATGTTGGCCGGGACACGCTGGATGGCGTGCTTGATGGACGAAAATTTGCTCATGTGAGTACCACTGTGGGAGTTGATGACCCCCTTTGGTGGCACTTACATCATGAATCAGTCAGCCTTTCGTCAAGACTTCATGCCGTTGGGTAAGTACCGGGCAGCAGGATCGACTTGTCCACGGTCTCGATGTTGGTGTGGCCGCAGAACGCCATGGTGATGTCCAGCTCCTTGTGCAGGATCTGCAGGCACTTGCTCACGCCTTCCTCGCCCATCGCACCCAGGCCGTAGAGCATGGGGCGGCCGATGTAGACGCCACGGGCGCCCAGGGCGCGGGCCTTGAGCACGTCCTGGCCGCTGCGGATGCCGCCGTCCATGTGGATCTCGATCCGGCTGCCCACGGCATCCACGATGCTGGGCAGGGCCTCGATGCTGCTCTGGGCGCCGTCGAGCTGGCGGCCGCCGTGGTTGCTGACGATCAGCGCGTCGGCACCGGAATCGGCGGCGAGTTTGGCGTCTTCCACGTCCTGGATGCCCTTGAGGATCAGCTTGCCGCCCCAGCGCTGCTTGATCCATTCCACATCGCCCCAGTTCAGCGCCGGGTCGAATTGCTTGGCCGTCCATTCGCTCAGGCTGCCCATGTCGCCCACGCCGCTCACATGGCCGACGATGTTGCCGAACTGCCGGCGCTTGGTGCCCAGCATGCCCAGCGCCCAGCGTGGCTTGCTGGCGATGTTGATCATGTTCTTCACCGTCAGCTTGGGCGGTGCCGACAGACCGTTCTTCAGGTCCTTGTGGCGCTGGCCCAGGATCTGCAGGTCCAGCGTGAGCACCAGGGCGCCGCAGCCGGCGGCCTTGGCGCGGTCGATCAGGCGCTCGATGAAGGCGCGGTCCTTCATGACGTACAGCTGGAACCAGAAGCCGCGCCCGGCGTGTTCGGCCACGTCCTCGATGGAGCAGATGCTCATGGTGGACAGGGTGAACGGAATGCCGAACTTCCGGGCCGCCCGGGCCGCCAGGATCTCGCCGTCGGCGTGCTGCATGCCGGTCAGGCCGGTCGGGGCAATCGCCACCGGCATGGCGGTGTCCACACCCACCATGGTGGTGCGGGTGCTGCGGTTCTCCATGTTCACCGCCACCCGCTGGCGCAGCTTGATCTTCTGGAAGTCGTCGGTGTTGGCCCGGTAGGTGCCTTCGGTCCAGGAGCCGGAATCGGCGTAGTCGTAGAACATGCGGGGCACGCGCTTTTGCGCCAGCACGCGCAGGTCTTCCACGGTGGTGATCACGGTCATGTTGTCTCCAGGGGCAGGGGGGTCGGATGGGTCCGGATCGTCGTCCGGGTGGGCGGATGGTAGTCAGGCGGTCGGATGCCGGCTTGTGAAACCGGCTCGACAGCGATTGAAATTTTGTGCGTGATGCTCAAAACACAGGCAGATCATCATCACGTGAGAGGGGATGGTGATAACTGACGTTGTTCATCACGAAATCGTTGTGCGTTCATCAAAGTCGCACGATCGGCTGCTGCCTAGACTCGTTGCCCATGAAGATTTCGACCCAATCACCGTCGCGCCCGCGCTGGCAGCATCCGGAAGACCCGCCAGGACCCGCCCGTTATGTCCTCGAGCACCTGGGCTTCCGTCGGCAGGAGGCCCGGGTGCTGGGTCCACCCGCCCGGAGCATGGGGCGCCCCCGCCTGATGGCCATCCACGGCGCCGGGGCCGACTACACCCAGCTCAATCCGCTTCTGTATGGCCTGCAGCAGCGCGGGGTGGGCAGCCTGGCCATGAACCTGTCCGGCCACAGCGATGCCGGCGGCGGTGCGCCCGCCATGGTAAGCGTGGACTTCAACGTCAAGGAGGCGCTGCGCTTCGGTGAGCGGCTCAAGCCGGGGCTGCTGGCCTTGCTGGCGGTCGACATGGGGGCCATGGTGGCCCTGCGGGCGGCGCAGGTGCATGCCCTGTCGCTGCACCGCCTGGTGCTGATCGACCCGTTTTTCTACCCCGACACGGCGTTCAACCGCCCGCTCTCGCAGGTGCTGAACTGTCCCTCGCTGCGCTGGGAGCAGTCCCGATTGCTGGAGGTCCTGCAACAGTACATGGGCCAGGTGATGGTGATCACCGGCGAGGCCCTGCCCCTGAGCCTGCCCCACCGGCGCCCTGCGCCGCTGGAAGGCGGGGCCACCTTCACGCCGGCCGACGCCATTGCCCGTGCCGTATTGCCCCGCCGGGTCTCGCGGATCACGATCACCGGTTGCACCGGCCAGGTCATGCCGTGGCTGCAGACCCGCCCCGACGTGGCCAATCGCCTGAACGACAGCATCGCCAGCTTCCTGGGTCCGATGTGACAGGCCGGGCCGCCCCTTCGCGGGGGGCGGGGGCGGCGATCAGGCCAACCGCTGGCGGTGCCGTTCGAGCTGGCGGCGCACCTGGGTCGGTGCGGTGCCGCCCAGCGTGTTGCGGGCGTCCAGCGAGCCGCGCAGGCTCAGGCAGCCGTACACATCGTTCTCGATCGCCGGATGGAAGCGCTGCAGTTCGGCCAGCGGCAGTTCCGAGAGGTCGCAGCCGGCGGCGGTGGCGGCCTTCACCGCATGGGCCACGGTCTCGTGGGCGTCGCGGAAGGGCAGGCCCTTCTTGACCAGGTAGTCGGCCAGATCGGTCGCGGTCGCGTAGCCCTTGCGTGCAGCGGCCTCCATGGCCTGCGCATCGACCGTGATGCCGCCTTCCTTCAGGCCGGTGGCCGGGTTGAGCTGGCCGCCCACCATGTCGGCAAAGATGCGCAGCGTGTCCTTCAGGGTGTCCACCGTGTCGAACAGCGGCTCTTTGTCTTCCTGGTTGTCCTTGTTGTAGGCCAGGGGCTGGCCCTTCATGAGGGTGATCAGGCCCATCAGGTGGCCCACCACCCGGCCGGTCTTGCCGCGGGCGAGTTCGGGCACATCCGGGTTTTTCTTCTGCGGCATGATCGACGAGCCGGTGGTGAAGCGGTCAGCGATCTTCACAAAGCCGAAGTTCTGGCTCATCCACAGGATCAGCTCTTCGCTCAGGCGGCTGATGTGCACCATGCACAGCGACGCAGCGGCGGTGAATTCGATCGCGAAGTCGCGGTCGCTCACACCGTCCAGGCTGTTCTGGCAGACCTGGGCCACCCCATGCTCGTCGACCATGCCCAGTGTGCGGGCCACGCGCTCGCGGTCCAGCGGGTAGGTGGTGCCGGCCAGCGCCGCGCTGCCCAGGGGCAGCCGGTTGGTGCGGCGGCGCACGTCGGCCATGCGCTCGGCGTCGCGTGCGAACATTTCCACATAGGCCAGCAGGTGGTGCGCAAAGCTCACCGGCTGGGCCACCTGCAGGTGGGTGAAGCCGGGCAGGATGACGTCCACATGGCGTTCCGCCACCTCCACCAGCGCCAGCTGCAGGGCCTTGAGCAGCTCGGTGATGAGATCGATCTCGCCCCGCAGCCACAGGCGCACGTCGGTGGCCACCTGGTCGTTGCGGCTGCGTCCGGTGTGCAGGCGCTTGCCGGCATCGCCCACCAGCTGGGTCAGGCGAGCCTCGATGTTGAGGTGCACGTCTTCCAGGTCGAGCTTCCACTCGAATTCGCCCGATTCGATTTCCTGGCGGATGCGGGCCATGCCTTGCTGGATGTCACGCACGTCCTGCGCCGACAAGATACCCTCTCCCCCCAGCATTTCCGCATGTGCCAGACTCCCCGCCATGTCCGCCTCCCAGAGGCGTTTGTCGAAGAACACGCTGGCGGTGTATCGTTTGACGAGGTCGCTCATCGGTTCCGAGAACAGGGCTGACCAGGCTTCGGATTTCTTGTCGAGTTGGTTGGTGGACATAAGGTGCCGGCGGCTGAGGTGGGGTGTCCGGGCTGCCATGGCGCCCGTGGGGTTGGGCCTGTCGGGCAGGCGAGTCGGGCGGATCGGTGGCCCGCGCATTCCATAAGGAACCGTACCCGTGAAAGATTCGCGAATTTTATCGACCTTCCAGGAGCTTCCCGCCGGGGGTGGTGCGCGCCCGCTGGCCAGCATGCCGGAGCACCTGAGGGCCCGCGTCGAGGTGTTCGATGCGGTTCAGGTCGGGGTGGTGCTGCGCGCCGTCTGCTTCGTCCAGGCCGTGGTGGGAGTGGCGGCCATGTTCCAGGCGCCCAGCTTCACCGCCTGGGTCTACCAGGCGGCCATCATGACCAGTGCCGCCCTGCCGGCCTTGCTGGTCTGGCTGCTGTCGGTGTTTGCCCTGCGGCGGTACCTGGCCCGCCTGGAGGAGTGGCAGCAGTGGCTGGCCGGCGGCACGCTCGGTGTGCTCGCCGGTCTCTATGGCTGTGGCTTGCTGGTGTGGCTGGGCTTTGCACAGCACCGGCCCTGGCTGGCCAGCGCCTCGGCCGGCCTGCTGATCTCCATGGTGCTCATGGCCGGACTCATCTGGCGCGCCCGGGCCCGCATGCCCGCCGGTACCAAGGCCCAGCTGGCCGAACTGCAGGCCCGCATCCGGCCGCATTTCCTGTTCAACACGCTCAACAGCGCCATCGCCCTGGTCCGGGAAGAACCGGCACTGGCCGAAGACCTGCTGGAAAACCTGAGCGAGCTGTTCCGCCACGCCCTGGCCGACACCAAGGAAGCCGTCACCCTGCGCCAGGAGCTGTCGCTGGCCGAACACTATCTGGCCATCGAGCAGGTGCGGTTCGGTGACCGGCTGAGGGTGGAGTGGAGCGTCGACGATGCCTCGCTCGGCGCCCGCCTGCCACCGCTCATCCTTCAGCCGCTGGTGGAAAACGCGGTCAAGCACGGGGTGGAGCCCAGCGCCACCGGCGCGACGGTCCGCATCAGCACCCATCGCCGAGGGAGCATTGTGGTGATCAAGGTTACCAATACGGTGCCCGGTGGAACGGGCAGGCGCGGCAACGGGCTGGCTCTGGACAATGTTCGCCAGCGACTGGCGCTCCTTCACGATGTCCAGGGACGGTTCCAGAGCGCGCTGGTCGACGGTGTGTTCCAGGTCCGCCTGGAGATCCCGGTTTAAGCGGCCCCCGCGGGTCGAATCACGGAGCAGAGAATGACACTCAAGGTATTGATCGTTGACGACGAAACTCTGGCCCGGTCCCGTCTGCGGACCTTGCTCGGGGAATGCACCGACCCCCGCGTCGATGTGGTGGGCGAAGCCGGCAATGCGGTTCAGGCCATGGAGCAGATCCAGCGCGGCAACATCGACCTTGTGCTGCTGGACATCCACATGCCCGGGGTCGACGGCATGGCGCTGGCGGCCACGCTGCGCCAGATGACGGCCCCGCCCACGGTCGTTTTCGTGACTGCATACGCCGAGCATGCGGTGCAGGCGTTCGAACTTGAAGCCGCCGACTACCTCACCAAGCCGGTGCGCCGCGAGCGGCTGCAGCAGGCCTTGCAGAAGGTCGAGAAACTGCGGGCACCCAAGGAAGGCGTCGACACCGCCATGCCGGAGTGCCTGATCATCCAGGAGCGCGGTCGCAGTGAACGCGTGGCCCTGCAGGATGTGGTCTATCTCAAGGCCGAGCTGAAGTACATCACGGTGCGGACCCGCGAGAAGGAGCACATCTACGACGGCGCCCTCAGCGACCTCGAGTCCCGTTATGCCCACATGTTCGTGCGCATCCACCGCAACGCCCTGGTCTCGCGCAGGGCGGTGCGTGCGGTCGAGAAACACAACGACCCCACCGATGGCGAGGGCTGGATGGTCCGGCTTGACGGTGTGGAGGAGCGCCTGGCCGTGTCCAGGCGGCAGCTCGCTGCGGTGCGCGAATCCCTGATGGGCTGAGCGGCCGGGCAGCGGACCGGTTCAGAGTTCGGCCGCCTCCACCAGGAACCGGACCCGCCGCTGTCCTTGCCATTCGTCCGCATCGAGCCGGAAGGCGATCCGGACCCGCTCCGGCAGCGGCTCCGTGTGGCCGAACCAGATGCCGTCAACCGGCTCGCCCTGGTGCCGAAGTTTCAGCGCCAGGTGCTTTTCGCCCACCAGCCGCTGGCTCAGCACCTGGACTTCCTCGCAGAACACCGGCGGGGCAAAGCCCTGCCCCCAGACCACCGCGTGCAGGGTGTCGACGGTTTCCGGCCGGCGCCAGGCCGGGTCCAGGCTGCCGTCGGACTCCAGACGGCGTTGCAACGTGGCGGCATCCAGCCATTCGTGGGCCACTTGCTGCAGCGCCGCCTCGAAGATGTCGATCTGGTCCGCATCCACGGTGCAGCCCGCAGCCATGGCGTGACCACCGAAACGCAGCAGCACGCCGGGGTGCCGCTTGGCCACCAGGTCCAGCGCATCGCGCAGATGGAACCCGGGGATCGATCGCCCCGATCCTTTGAGTTCATGCTCCTTGCCGTCGGCCGAACTCACCGCGAACACGAAGGCCGGCCGGTGCAGCCGGTCCTTCAGGCGCGAAGCCACGATGCCCACCACGCCCTCGTGGAAGTCGGGATCGAACACCACCACCGCCGGTGGAGGCGTGTCGGATTCGTCGAACATCGATTCGGCGATCTCCATGGCCATCTCGCGCATGTCGCCCTCGATCACCTTGCGCTCGCGGTTGATGCCGTCGAGCATGCGGGCGAGCTCGTCGGCGCGCCCGGCATCGTCGGTGCAGAGGCACTCGATGCCCAGCGTCATGTCGGCCAGCCGGCCTGCAGCATTCAGGCGTGGCCCGAGCGCAAAACCGAAATCGAAGCTGGTGGCGGTCGCCGGTTGCCGGGCCGCAACCGTGAACAGGGCGGCCATGCCGGCCGGCATTGCACCCGCCCGGACCCGCCGCAGGCCCTGTGACACCAGACGGCGGTTGTTGGCATCGAGCTTCACCACATCGGCCACGGTGCCCAGTGCCACCAGCGGCAGCAGGCTGTCGATGCGGGGCTGGCTGGCGGCGTCGAACACACCCCGCCGCCGCAGTTCGGCCCGCAGCGCCAGCAGCACATAGAACATGACCCCGACACCCGCCATGCTCTTGCTCTCGAAGTCACAGCCGGGCTGGTTGGGGTTGACGATGATGCAGTCCTGCGGGAGCACGGTCTGCCCGTCCTGCTGGGCAGGCAGGTGGTGGTCGGTCACGATCACCGACATGCCCAGCGACCGTGCAGCCCGCACGCCGTCGACGCTGGCAATGCCGTTGTCCACGGTGATGAGCACATCGGCCCCGCGCTCCTTCACCCGGCGCGCAATGCTGGCGGTCAGTCCGTAACCGTCGACCACCCGGTCAGGAACGACATGGTCGACCTGGGTCGCGCCCAGCAACCGCAGGCCCCGCAGCGCGGTGGCGCACGCGGTGGCACCGTCGCAGTCATAGTCGGCCACGATGCACAGTCGCTGGTTGGCCGACACGGCGTCGGCCAGGGCAACGGCGGCCTCGCGGGCACCCTTGAGCGACTCCGGGGGCAGCAACCGGCCCAGCGCATCGTCGAGTTCGTCGGGGCTGGCGATGCCGCGCGCCGCAAACAGCCGCGCCAGCAGCGGGTGAACGCCGCTTTGTTCCAGGGTCCAGGCGGCCCGGGGCGGCACATCTCGGGTGATGATCTTCATAGGGTCTCGAGCAGGGATGCGGGGTGGGCGGGCCGGCGCAGGCGTCGGGTCCAGTCGGTCAGCCAGGAGCGGGGTTTCGGTGCGAGGTGGACGGCACGGCGTTCGCCGCACAGGATCAGGCCGGCCGGTTCACCCCGCTGCAAGCAGGCCAGCAGGTCGGCGATAGCGGTGGCGTCCAGCGCTTCCCAGGCCCGGGCCCAGCTGGCCCAGTCGCCCGCCAGCGCAGGCGCTTTCAGGCGCTCGTCGGTGCGGGGTGGCGGGTTCAGCGCCGTGGTCGATGCCAGGGCGCCGACGCCGTCGGCCCAGAAGCCATTGACCGGCGCACGGCCGGCCGACTCCAGCGCATCGTTGGCGGGGTGTGTGTAGAACAGCATCTGCGCCTCGGACTGCAGCCGGCGCAGCCACGGTGCCTGTGGTCCGCGCGGCTGCCAAGCCGCCACCGAACGGCCCGCAACACGGTCCAGGCTGGCGCAGGACAGGCCGCGCAGCCGTTCTCCACGGGCACGCCAACGGTTCGCCGACACGAAGCTCAATGCCACGCCGTCTTCCTGGCACAGGGGTGCCAGCGCGTCGAACAGCTGCTGCGAGACAGCCGCATCGAGTTCGTGGGCCGGCGTCAGGCTCACCTGGTCCATGCCCACCTGAAAGTGCACCGGGTGGAACCAGGCCTGGGGTTCGGTGGGGTGCGTGCTGTCCAGGGCCGCCCAGGGCAGGGCCCCATCGTCACCGGTCAGGCCCATGGCCTGCGCCAGCGCGCGCTCGTGCGGCGGTGTGAAACTCCACTCGGAACCGTCGGCCGCGGGTGCCGGTTGCAGCAGGGTCAGCAGTTCGGTCAGGCGGGGCAGTGACAGGCTGGCGAACACCGCACGGGCGGCCGGGTCGAGCGCGCCGGCAAAGGGAACCAGCAGGCAATGGGCCGGATCAGGGGCCAGGAACGGGTCGGGCATGTCGCGATTGTCGGGGATGCCACAATGCCCGCCCAAGCCTATGCAGATCCCCTACGAACTCATCCTCGGCTGGCGCTACACCCGCGCCGGCCGCGCCACCCGGCGCAACGGATTCATTTCCTTCATCTCCGGCGTTTCCATGCTGGGCATCGCGCTCGGTGTGGCGGCGCTGATCATCGTCCTGTCGGTCATGAACGGCTTCCAGAAGGAGGTGCGGGACCGCATGCTGGGCGTGCTCTCCCACATCGAGGTGCTGGAGGCCGACGGTCAGGCCATTCCCGACCTGCCGGCCGTGCTGGACGCGATCGGCCGCCATCCGGCCGTGCTGGGTGCTGCGCCTTTCGTGGGCGCGCAGGCGCTGGTGGCGCGCGGTGAAGACATGAAGGGTGTGCTGGTGCGCGGCATCGACCCGGCACTGGAGCCTTCGGTCACCGATCTGGCGGCCGATCTGTCCGCCACCGTGCTGCCCCGGCTGGTGCCGAGCGAATTCGGCATCGTGCTGGGGGGCGAACTGGCCCGCAGCCTGGGCGTGATGCAGGGCTACCCGGTCACGCTCATCTCGCCCAGCGGTCAGGTCACGCCGGCCGGCATCGTGCCCCGGGTGCGGACCATGACCGTGGTGGGCAC
>PNMF01000028.1 GCA_013823485.1 Comamonadaceae bacterium | reverse complement strand
CCGGCTATGTGCAGCACAAACTGCCCGAACAGGTGGTGTTCGCCATTCCGGTGCTGTCCGACATCCCGTTCCTGGGCGCGGCGCTGTTCCGCCACCACCCCACGGTGTACGCCTGCGTGGCCCTGGCGCTGGGCCTGGTCTGGTTCCTGTACCGCTCGCGCGCCGGACTGGTGCTGCGCAGCGTGGGCGAAAGCCCCGAATCGGCGCATGCCCTGGGCTACCCGGTGCGCCGCATCCGCCTGCTGGCGGTGGTGGCCGGCGGCGCGCTGTGCGGGGCGGCTGGTGCCTATGTGTCGACCGTCTACACCCCGCTCTGGGTGGAGGGGATGATCGCCGGCAAGGGCTGGATCGCCCTGGCCCTGACCACCTTCGCCACCTGGCGTCCGGCACGCGTCTTGCTGGGCGCCTACCTGTTCGGCGGCGTGACCATGCTGCAGTTCCACCTGCAGGGCATGGGCGTGCAGCTGCCGAGCCAGTTCCTGACCATGCTGCCCTACCTGGCCACCATCGTGGTGCTGGTGCTGATCTCCCGCAATCCGACCTGGATCCGGGTGAACATGCCCGGCTCGCTCGGAAAGCCGTTCCACCCCGGGACATAATTCCGGGTTTTCCCACCCCGTCCGGTATCCACAGACACATCCTCAAGGCCCCTCCATGACCGACCTGAGCAAACGATCCCTGATGAAAGCCGCCGCGCTGACCGCGCTGGCCAGCGCAGCCCTGATCGGCTGCGGCAAGAAAGAGGAAGCCGCCGCGCCCGCCCCGGCACCGGCCGCCGCCCCGGCACCGGCCCAGCCCGAGCCGCTGAAGATTGCCTTTGCCTACGTCGGCCCGGTGGGAGACGGTGGCTGGACCTTTGCCCACGACAACGGCCGCAAGGCCATCGAGGCCGAGTTCGGCAACAAGGTGGTCACCAGCTTCGTCGAGAGCGTGCCCGAGAGCGCCGACGCGGAGCGCGTCATCCGTGACATGGCTGCCCAGGGCAACAAGCTGATCTTCGGCACCACCTTCGGCTACATGGAGCCGATGCTCAAGGTCGCCGCCGACTTCAAGGACGTGAAGTTCGAGCATGCCACCGGCTACAAGACCGCCGAGAACCTGCGCACCTACGACAGTCGCACCTACGAAGGCGCCTACATGGCCGGCGTGATCGCCGGTGCCATGACCAAGACCAACACCCTGGGTGTGGTGGCCTCGATCCCGATCCCCGAGGTCATCCGCAACATCAACAGCTTCACCCTGGGTGCCCAGAGCGTGAACCCGAACATCAAGACCAAGGTGGTCTGGGTCAACGGCTGGTTCGACCCGCCGAAGGAAACCGAAGCCGCCACCTCGCTGATCAACGGCGGCGCCGACGTGCTGTTCCAGAACACCGACTCCTCGGCCGTTCTGCAGACCGCCGAGAAGATGGGCAAGCGCGCCTTCGGCTGGGATTCCGACATGACCGCCTACGGCCCCAAGGCCCACCTGGGCTCGGCCGTGATCAACTGGGGCCCGTACTACGTCAAGGCGGTCAAGGACGCGCTGGAAGGCACATGGAGCACCGGTGGCGTCTGGTGGGGCCACAAGGAAGGCGCGATCGACATGGTGTCGGTCGCCGACGACGTGCCGGCCGAGATCAAGGCCAAGGTCGACACCATCAAGGCCGGCCTGAAGGACGGCAGCTTCCACCCCTGGACCGGCCCGATCGTCGGCCAGGACGGCAAGGAAGTGCTGGCCAAGGACGCCAAGGCCGACGACGCCTTCCTCGGCGGCGTGAAGTTCTATGTGAAGGGCGTCGAGGGCAAGGTCCCGAACTGAGCATGAAGGCGTACCGGGCCGGGCTGCTTAGCTTCGACGCGGATGCCCGTGCCCTTTTTGATGCCGACGGCCTGCTGGTGGTCGGCCCCGGCCCGCAAGGCTGGAACCAGGTGCTGGACGCCGGCAGCCACGCCGAGGTGTCCCGGCGCCACCCCGGCGTGCCCACCACGCACTGGCCCGGCCGCCTGATCGCGCCGGGCTTCATCGATCTGCACCTGCACTACCCGCAGACCGACATCATCGGCTCGCCCGCCGACGGGCTGCTGCCCTGGCTGGAGCGCTACACCTTCCCGCAGGAAGCCCGCTTTGCCGACCCCGCCCATGCGGCCGAGGTGGCCGCCTTCTTCTTTGACGAACTGCAGCGCCATGGCGTGACCACCGCGCTGAGCTTTGCCACCTCGCACGTGGCCTCAGTCGATGCCGCGTTGGCCGAGGCGCAGCGGCGCGGCCTGCGCTTCATCACCGGCAAGGTGCTGCAGGACCGCCACAGCCCCGACGGCGTGCGCGACCACACCGAACAGAGCCTGATCGACACCGAGCGCCTGATCCGCCGCTGGCACGGCGTGGACCGGCTGGGTTACGCCATCACCCCGCGTTTTGCGCCCACCAGCACCGATGCCCAGCTGCGTGGCGCCGGAGAACTGGCCGCCCGCCACCCGGATGTGTGGGTGCAGTCGCACGTGGCCGAGAACCGCGACGAGGTGCGCTGGGTGGCCGAGCTGTACCCGCAGTCGCGCAGCTATCTGGAGGTGTACGGCCACTTCGGGCTGCTGCGCGAGCGGGCGGTGTATGCGCACTGCATCCACCTGGATGCCACCGACCGCGCGCTGATGGCCTCCACCGGCACCGCCGCCGCCGCCAGCCCCACCAGCAACCTGTTCCTGGGCAGCGGCTTCTTCGACTTTGCAGCGGCGCGTGCGGCCGGCGTGCGGCACGGCCTGGCCAGCGACGTGGGCGGCGGCACCAGCTTCTCGCCGTTCCACACCATGCTGGCGGCCTACAACGTGGCCCGCGAAGGCCACACCAAGCCGGGCGAAAGCCTGCTGCCATCGCACCTGTGGTGGCTGCACACGGCGGGTGCAGCCCGGGCACTGGGTCTGCAGGACACCGTGGGCCAGCTCATGCCGGGGCAGGAGGCCGATTTTGTGGTGCTCGACCCCCAGGCCACACCCTTGCTGGCCCGGCGCACCGCGCAGGCGGACAGCCTCGAAGAACTGCTGTTCGCGTTGATCGTGCTCGGGGATGAGCGGCTGGTGGAGCGGGTGGTGACGGCTGCTCCGGCCTGTTGAAGTTATCGAAACACTGACGGATCCCTGATGCCTGCGCGCCGCCTGGTGCCTGCACAGGAACCCCTGTCGGCCGGGTGGCCACACAGCTCCAACCCTTCTGGAGCCGCCCTTGTCACCCCACACCATTCAGCGAACCGATGCCCTCTGGTGGGCCCTCAGTGAAGCCATGCCGACGATCGAGGCCGTGACCTTTCACGAAGCCACGGCCGAGTTGCCGCCGGCCTGGGGCATCGCCTTCGAGGGTGCCACCTTCCTGCAAGTCGAAGGGCAAAGCGATCCCGACCGACTGGTCTTCAGCCTGACCCTGGGCGAGGTGCAGCCGGCATTGCAGCAGGAAACCTGCGAAACCGTGTCCCGGGTCAATGCGTGGCTGGCCATGCAGGACGATGTGGTGGGTGGGCTCGCACTGGCCGGCCAACACGTGGTGATGTCGGGTCAGCTTCTTCTGGATGGGCTGGATATGAAAGTATTGCGCCAGGCGGTGCTCGACATACAGGGCATCGCCCATGCCTGGCGGTATTTCCTGCAGACACACGATGCAGCTGCCGAAGAGGGCATGGCCGATCGGTGGCTCGAACGCGTCTGACCCGCCCGCGCGGGCCGCGCGGTCACTGGTAACTCAGCGCCTTGGCCTTGCCCCAGAACACCTTGTACATGAAGGCGGTGTACAGAATGATCACCGGCAGGGTGATGGCCACCCCCACGAAGATCACATTGAGCGACGCGGTGCCGATGGCCGCCTCCCACACCGTCATACGACCGATGACGATGTCCGGGTAGATGCTGTACGACAGGCCGAAGAAGGCCAGCACGAAGATCAGCACGGTGGCGGCAAACACCACCCAGCCGTAACCGGCCTTCACCACGGCCGGGCGGGTCACCACCCAGCGCACCGCGAAGAAGGCCACCGCGCACATCAGCGGCACCGGCAGCAGGGCGAACACCATGGGGAAGCTGAACCACTTCTCGACCACCGCCGGGTTCACCAGCGGTGTGGCCGCCGAAATGCCCACCAGCGCTGCGCCCATGGGCCACAGCACGCGACGCGCCCAGAACACCGACCGCTCCTGCAGCTCGCCCTCGGTCTTCATGATCAGCCAGCCGGCACCCAGCAGGGTGTAGGCCGCCGGCAGGGTGATGGCAATGCCCAGGCTGAAGGCCAGGCCCAGCGGGCCGGGGTCAAAGCCGGTGATGTAGCTGCCCAGCATCCAGCCCTGCGAGGTGCTGGCCAGCAACGAGCCGCCGAAGAAGGCCTTGTTCCAGAAAGCCTTGTACTGAAGCGGCGCCTTGACCCGGAAGTCGAAGGCCACGCCGCGCAGGATCAGGCCGATCAGCATGATGGCCACCGGCAGGTACAGCGCCTGCAGCACCAGCCCGTGCGCATGCGGGAAGGCCACCAGCAGCACGCCCACACCCAGCACCAGCCAGGTCTCGTTGGCATCCCAGAAGGGGCCGATGCTGGCGATCATGGTGTCCTTCTGGGTGTCGTCGGCCAGGGGCAGCAGCAGGCCCACACCCAGGTCGTACCCATCCAGCACCACATAGGCCAGCAGTGCCAGCCCCATCACGGCCAGGAAGATCAGCGGAAGCAGTTCGGCCCAGGTCATGGTCATACCCCCGCCTTGCCGAGATCGGCTCCGGTCACCGGCACCGGTGCGTGTTTGACCGGGTTCTCGGCCATGTACTTGAGCACACCGATGTAGGTCACCAGCAGCAGGCCGTAGACCACGATGTACGCGGTCAGGGTGAGCGCGATCATGGGCGGCGGCACGCTGGTGGCCACCTCGCTGGTGCGCAGGGCGCCATAGACGATGTAGGGCTGGCGGCCGATCTCGGTTACATACCAGCCGGCCAGCGTGGCCACCCAGCCGGAGAAGGTCATGCCGGCCAGGCTCCACAGCACCGGGCGCGGCAGGCGCACCTGGGTTTCACGCCGGTTCTTCCACAGTTGCCAGCCAGCCACGGCGGCCACCAGCATCATCAGCGTGCCCACGCCGACCATCACGCGGAAGCCCCAGAACACCGGGCCCACCGGCGGAGCGGAATCGCCGAACTCCTTGATGCCCTTGATCTCGCCGTCCAGGTCGTGGGTCAGGATCAGGCTGGCCAGCTTGGGGATCTTGATGGCGTAGTGGGTGGTACCTTCCTCGCTGTCGGGGATGCCGAACAGGGTCAGCGGTGCGCCGCGCTCGGTTTCCCAGATGCCTTCCATGGCGGCCACCTTGGCCGGCTGGTGCTCCAGCGTGTTCAGACCGTGCATGTCACCGGCCAGGAACTGCAGCGGCATGGCGATCACCGCCACCGCCACCGCCGACCGCATGGCCTTGTGGGTGCCGCGGGTGGCGCTGCCCTTGAGCAGCTGCCAGGCGCACAGGCCGGCAATCAGGAACGATGCGGTCAGCGTGGAGGCCAGCAGCTTGTGCGTGAACCGGTACGGGAACGACGGGTTGAAGATGACGGCCAGCCAGTCGGTCGGCATGAACTGACCGTTGACGATCTCGTAGCCGGCGGGCGTCTGCATCCACGAATTGAGGCTCAGGATCCAGAACGCCGACATGGTGGTGCCGAAAGCCACCAGGAAGGTGGCGATCAGGTGCACCCGCTCGCTCACCCGGCCACGGCCGAACAGCATGATGCCCAGGAAGCTGGCCTCCAGGAAGAACGCGGTCAGCACCTCGTAACCCAGCAGCGGCCCGGAAATGTTGCCGGTCTTCTCCATGAAGCCGGGCCAGTTGGTGCCGAACTGGAAGCTCATGACGATGCCGGAGACCACGCCCAGGGCGAAGGTCAGGGCGAACACCTTGGTCCAGAAGTAATAGGCCTCTTCCCAGGCCGGATCTCGGGTCTGCACGAAGCGCAGCCGGAAGAACAGCAGGAACCAGCACAGCGCGATGGTGATGGTCGGGAACAGGATGTGGAAGCTGATGTTGGCCGCGAACTGCATGCGCGACAGGATGAGGGCGTCCATGGCGGGGCTCCGGGGGTCGGTGAAATCTTCAGGCGGCGGCGGGCGGGTTCTGGCGGGACGATCGGCCGGTCAATCGGTCCTTCAGTTCGAGCACTCGGGTCACGGTCGCGCCCATGCCCATGAGCTGCATGGCGGTCTCGGGGGCGAGCTTCTGCACATCGTCGAACCAGGTCATGAGGCGGTCGATCAGGTCGTGCATTTCGCGCATGCGGTTCTGCGCGTGCTGTTCGGCCTCGGTCTTGGGGGTTTCCAGCAAAGCGGTGCGCAACATGGAAAGGGTGGGCTCGATCTCGCGCCGGCGGCGTTCTTCGGCCAGCACCCGGAAGATTTCCCATACATCGGCCGGCGCTTCGAAAAATTCACGCCGATCGCCCGGCTGGTGGCGCAGGCGCACCAGGCGCCAGGCCTGCAGCTCCTTCAGGCCCATGCTGACGTTGGATCGCGAGAACCCCAGGGTCTCGGCGATCTCGTCGGCGCACAGGGCCTGGGGCGAGATGTAGAGCAGGGCATAGATCTGCCCCACCGTGCGGTTGATGCCCCATTTGCTGCCCATCTCGCCGAAATGGGCCACGAACTCGCGGTTCAGGGGCGGTAGCTGGTCTTGTAACGGCATGGCCAGCATGATACCGGCCATGGCTGAATTTTCAGGAAAAACTGAAAATTCAGAAGGTTTTGGGTGCTCAGGCACCCCCCTACAATCGCCGCCCATGAGCATCAAAAGCGACCACTGGATCCGCCGCATGGCCGAGCAACATGGCCTGATCGAGCCCTTCGAGCCCAACCAGGTGCGGCAGGTGGATGGTCGCAAGGTCATCAGCTACGGCACCAGCAGCTACGGCTACGACATCCGGTGCGCGCCCGAATTCAAGGTGTTCACCAACATCCACAGCACGGTGGTGGACCCGAAGAACTTCGACGAGAAGAGCTTCGTGGACATCCACAGCGACGTCTGCATCATCCCGCCCAACAGCTTCGCGCTGGCCCGCACGGTCGAGTACTTCCGCATCCCGCGCAACGTGCTGACCATCTGCCTGGGCAAGAGCACCTACGCGCGCTGCGGGATCATCGTCAACGTCACTCCGTTCGAGCCCGAATGGGAAGGGTATGTGACGCTGGAGTTCTCCAACACCACCCCGCTGCCGGCCAAGATCTACGCTGGCGAAGGCTGCGCGCAGGTGCTGTTTTTCGAGAGCGACGAGGTCTGCGACGTGTCCTACAAGGACCGGGGCGGCAAGTACCAGGGTCAGGTCGGCGTGACGCTGCCCAAGGCCTGAAAACCCTGCGGTGCGACAATACGGCGCTAACTTCGACCGCAATGACCCAATCCTTCTCCGAACTGAACCTGGCGCCCACCCTGGCGCGCGCCGTGGCCGAAATGGGCTACGAGAGCATGACGCCGATCCAGGCGCAGGCCATTCCGCATGTGCTGACCGGCCGCGACGTGATGGGCGCTGCCCAGACCGGCACCGGCAAGACGGCCGCGTTCTCGCTGCCGCTGCTGCAGCGCCTGCTCAAGCATGAAAACGCCTCCACCTCGCCGGCCCGGCACCCGGTGCGGGCCCTGGTGCTGCTGCCCACGCGGGAACTGGCCGATCAGGTGGCCGAACAGATCAAGCTGTATGCCAAGTACACCCAGCTGCGCAGCACGGTCGTGTTCGGCGGCATGGACATGAAGCCGCAGACGGCGGAGCTGAAGAAGGGTGTGGAAGTGCTGGTGGCGACCCCGGGTCGTCTGCTGGACCACATCGAGGCCAAGAACGCGGTGCTGAACCAGGTCGAGTACGTGGTGCTCGACGAGGCGGACCGCATGCTCGACATCGGCTTCCTGCCCGACCTGCAGCGCATCCTCAGCTACCTGCCCAAGCAGCGCACCACACTCCTGTTCTCGGCCACGTTTTCGCCCGAGATCAAGCGCCTGGCGAACAGCTACCTCCAGGACCCGATCACGGTCGAGGTGGCCCGCTCCAACGCCACCGCGTCCACGGTGGAACAGCATTTTTACCGCGTCGAGGACGACGACAAGCGTGGTGTGCTGCGACAGATCCTGCGCGAGCGCGGCATCAAGCAGGCCTTCGTGTTCGTCAACAGCAAGCTGGGCTGCGCCCGCCTGGCCCGTTCGCTGGAGCGCGACGGCCTCAACACCACTGCGCTGCACGGCGACAAGAGCCAGGACGAGCGCCTGAAGGCCCTGGAGGCCTTCAAGTCCGGGACGGTCGACCTGCTGGTCTGCACCGACGTGGCCGCACGCGGCCTGGACATCAAGGACGTGCCGGCGGTGTTCAATTTCGACGTGCCGTTCAATGCCGAGGACTATGTGCACCGCATCGGCCGCACCGGCCGCGCCGGGGCGTCGGGTCTGGCGGTGTCGTTCGTGGGCGGGCGCGACGCCCGGCTGGTGACCGACATCGAGAAGCTGCTGGGCCGCAAGCTCGACATCGAGGCGCTGGAGCTGGAGGCCGATCGCCGTCCGGCCGGACGCTTCAATGACGGCCAGCGGGCCTGGCAGCGTGACGGCGAACACAACGAACGGGACGACCGCGCAGCGCGCGAGCCCCGCGAGTCGCGTGAGCCTCGCGAACCCCGGGCCGTTGCCCCCCGGCCGGTCCGTGCACCGCGTCCCCCCGCCGATCCGCTGTTCGAGAAGCCGTATGAAGCGGCCGGTCCGGCCGACGCACCCGCACCCTGGGAAGCTGCCCAGAAGCAGCCCGCCCGCCTGTCCCCCAACATCAAGACGCGGCGCAAGGTGCCGGCGCTGTTCCGCAGCCCGCCGCCCATGGCGGACGGTCATGAGGAAGCTGCTGCGCCGGTGGCCGAGGTGTCCGGCCCGGACGGCCAGACCGGTTGATCTTCAGCCCTTGCCGGGCCTGGCCGCCTGTTCGCAGCGCACCGAGATGAGTTCCACCGAAGAGCCCCCGTCGCCCAGGCGGGCCGCCGTCAGACATCCCCCCCAGACACAGCCGGTGTCCAGTGCCAGCAGGCCCGGCCGGTCCACCGCACCCAGCGTGGACCAATGCCCGAACGCAATGCGCTCGGCCGCATGGCGGCGCCCCGGCACATCGAACCAGGGCATGAAGCCTTCGGGCGCGGCGCCGGCGCTGTCCTTGGTCTTGAATTCCATCACGCCGTCGGGCGTGCAGAAGCGCAGCCGGGTGAGCGCGTTGACGATCACCCGCAGCCGGTCGGTGCCTTCCAGTTGCTCACCCCAGTGGTCCGGGGTGTTGCCGTACATGCCCCGCAGAAAGCCGGCCCAGTCGGGGCCGCGAAGCGCAGCCTCCACCTCGGCCGCCAACGCCAGCGTCTGTGCCGCATCCCACTGCGGCAGCACGCCGGCGTGCACCATGAGCCAGCCCTGTTCGCGCAGGGCCAGCGGCCGGTGCCGCAACCAGTCGAGCAGGGCCGGGCGGTCGGGTGCCTGCAGGATGTCGTCCAGCGTGTCGCTGCGGTGCGGCGGGCGGATGCCCTGCGACACCGCCAGCAGGTGCAGGTCGTGGTTGCCGAGCAGGCAGTGGGCGGAACTGCCCAGGGCCATCAGGCGTCGGACCGTGGCCAGCGACTGCGGCCCGCGGTTGACCAGGTCGCCCAGCACGTACGCGGTGTCGCGGCTTGCGGAAAACCCGGTTTCATCCAGCAGGCGGCCCAGCGCGCCATCGCATCCCTGCACATCACCGATCAAGTAAACAGCCATCGCCCGATTATGGATTTCCTGCTCATTGCCTTTCTGACCGTGCTCAATGGCGCATTCGCCATGTCGGAGCTGGCGCTGGCGTCCAGCCGCAAGGCGCGGCTGGCGGCCATGGCCGAGGCGGGCGACAAGGGTGCCCGGACGGCCCTGGACCTGCTGGACAACCCGACCCAGTTCCTGTCCTCGGTGCAGGTGGGCATCACCTCCATCGGCATGCTCAACGGCATCGTGGGCGAAGCGGCGTTCAGCGACGACCTCGGTCTCTGGCTGCAGGGCATGGGCATGACCGAGGGCACCGCTTCCATCGTCGCCACGGCCGTGGTGGTGGTGGCCATCACCTTCATCACCATCGTCTTCGGCGAACTGGTGCCCAAGCGCATCGGCCAGCTGTACCCGGAGGCGGTGTCGCGTTTTGTCTCGCGTCCCATGGCCTGGGTGGCCACAGGCGCCAAGCCCTTCGTGTGGCTGCTCACCCACACCACGCAATGGACGCTCAAGCTGCTGCGCATCGACACCAACGCGGTGCAGCACGTGACCGAAGAAGAGATCAATGCCAGCCTGGAGGAGGGCGTGGACGCCGGCATCATCGAGGAGCACGAACACCAGATGGTGCGCAACGTGTTCCAGCTCGACGACCGTCAGCTCACCTCCATCATGATCCCGGCCTCCGACATCGAATGGCTGGACGCGCAGGACACCATCGATGAAGCGGTGCAGAAGGCCTGGGCCACCGGGCACTCCTGGTACCCGGTCTGCCGCGGCGGCCTGGAGGATGTGGTGGGTGTGGTCCACCTGCCGCGCCTGCTGGCGCTGCAGGCCGAGGGTGTGACCGACGCGATTGCCGGGCACCTGCAGCCGGCGGTGTTCGTGCCCGAAACGCTCAGCGGCATGGAGCTGCTGGAGCAGTTCCGGTCGCGCGCCACCCGCATGGTGTTCGTGGTGGACGAGTACGGCGTGGTGCAGGGGCTGCTCACGCCGCTGGACATGCTGGAGGCCATCACCGGCGAACTCAAGCCGGAGACCCTGGTGGATGCCTGGGCCACCCGTCTGGACGACGGCGCCTGGCAGCTCGACGGCGCGATGCCGGTGGCCGAACTCAAGGCCCGGCTGGACATCGACGACCTGCCCGATGAAGACCGTGGCCGCTATAACACCGTCGCCGGCCTGATGCAGACCGTGGCCGGTGCGCTGCTGGTGCAGGATGAGTCGGTGGACTGCGCGGGCTGGCGGTTCACCGTGACCGAGCTGGTGGGCCGCCGGATCGAGCGCGTGCTGATCACGCCGCTGCCGGCCACCGAGGCCGACAACGACCGCGACGGCGACGGCTGAGCGGCTGTCTTCAGCGGTGGTTCGGGCCGTCGTCGGCGCCGCGATTGCGGCGGGACGCGCCCGAGCCGTCATCCGCGCCCCGGTTACGACCGCCGTCACCGGCACTGCCGCCGTCGTCACCGCCCCGGCCCCTGCCGCGGCCCTGACCTTGGCCACCTTCGCCACCGCCGTCACCCGCACCATCGCCGCCGCGACCCCGGCCTTGCCCATGACCATGGCCGCCGGATGAAGACGACGACGAAGAAGCGCTGCCGCCTTTTCCACCGCCCGAACTGCTGCCGGAACCACCGCTGGAGCCACCACCGGAGCCTCCTCCGGAACCACCACCGGAACCACCACCAGAGCCTCCGTTCTTGGCGATGGCAACGCCCGATCCGAGGGACAGGACCAGGACAGTGAGAAGGGATGCCAGCAGCGGGCGACGCGACGTTTTCATGGGAAGCTCCTTGTGTTGATATGTGGGAATATTTCCCACAAATTCAGTATCTGCGGGAAAATTTCCCACGTCAATGTTTTTGTGGGTTTTTTTCCCACGGGTCGAGTTACCATCGTGTCCAGATGTCAACCAGCCAGCGTCCTCCCACCCACACGCCCCAGCCTCCGGCCGCGCTCGCGACCGGGCTGCGGCGCATGCTCCGCCCTCTGGTGCGGCTCATGGTGGCGCGCGGCATCACCTACCCGTATCTGGCCGATCTCCTGAAGGGCTTGTTCGTGGAGGTGGCCGATGCCGACTTCCGCATCGATGGCCAGGCACCCACCGACAGCCGTGTTTCGCTGCTCAGTGGCGTGCACCGCAAGGATGTGAGCCGCCTGCGCGGACTCGACCCCGCAGCGGCGGTGCCGGCCCCGGTCCCGCTGACCGCACAGGTTTACGCCCGCTGGGTCGGTGACCCGGCCTGGCGCAACCGGCGTGGCCAGCCTTTGCCGCTGCCCCGGCTGGCCAGCGGGGGCGGCGACCGTTCGTTCGAGGCGCTGGTGTCCGGCATCAGCACCGACATACGGCCCCGGGTGCTGCTGGACGAATGGCTGGACCGGGGGCTGGTGGTGCTGGACGAGCAGGACCGCGTGTGCCTGCAGACCCAGGCGCTGGTGCCCTCGGCAGCCGACGACGAGAAGCTGCACTACTTCGTGCACCAGATGCACGACCACGCTGCAGCAGCCACCCACAACCTGTTGGGTGGCGCGCCGCATTTTGACCGCTGCGTCCATGCCGACGGGCTCACTGCCGCCGACGTGGAGGTGCTTCGCCAGCTGGCGCAGGCACAGGGCATGCAGGCGTTGCTGGTCCTGAACGACGAAGTCCAGCGGCTGCAGGCTGCGCACGGAGCGGACAGCCCTCCGGCGGATGAGCGTTTCACCCTGGGCGTCTATTTCTACAGTGAAGCGGTCAAACCCGAGACCGATGGAGCCGATCGATGATGGGTCACCGCATTGCCCTGCTGCTGGGCGCTAGCCTGCTGACAGGCTGTACATCGTTTGGCCCGTCGTGGCCCCACCTTGGGGCGGGGGCTGAGGTGCCGCGTGCGGCACCCGCCTGCGTGGCGCCAGCGCAGACCAACCCGGCGCTGGCAGCGCCGGGCGGCATGGGGGGCACCGGTGCTGTGGCGGGAGCGGCGCCGGGTGGCATGGGAGGCACCGGCACCACGGCGCTCGGCGGGCCGCCCGGGCTCGGCGGCACCGGCATCGTCGGTGTGGTGACCGGATTCGCCAGCGTCTGCGTCAACGGTGTGGAGGTGGAATTCCAGCCGGACACCCGGATCCGCCGTGACGGCGCCGACGTCGGTGCACAGGAACTCGCTGTCGGCCAGCTGGTGGCCATTGCCGCCACCGGCCAGGGTTCAGAGCTGATGGCCCGCCGCATCGAGGTGCTGGACACGCTGATTGCACCGATCGACAGCATCGATCCCGCGCGCCGCGAACTCCAGGCACTGGGGCAGCGGGTGGTGCTGCTGGCGGCGGTCGACGCGACCGGGCTGCGGGTCGGGGATTGGGTCCGCATCAGCGGCCACCGTGGCGCTGGCGAAGAGGTGCGGGCTTCTTCGGTCAGCCGTTGGGTCGGCGGCGAGCCTCGGGCCCAGGTACTCGGTCGGTTGTCCCGCGATGCGCAAGGGCAGTGGCGGGTGGCCGGGACGTCGGTCCGTCTGGGGGCCGGTCTGCCGGCCGTGCAGCCGGGAGACGAGGTGCTGGTGGCCGGTCGCTGGGAGGCCGGGCTGTTGCAGGCCAGCCGTCTGGAGCTGCAACCGATTCGCCGCGCCCTGGGCGAAGCGTCCACCGTGGCGGTGTTGCAGGGCTATGTCCAGGCTTTGCAGGGCAGCACGCTGCGCCTGGGTTACGACTCGGTCGAGCTGCAGCCCACGACACGGATCTTCGGCGGCACGCTGGCAAACGTGCAGGTCGGGCGGCCGATCCAGGTCAAGGCGCAGCGGACGGCCGATGGCCGCTGGCTGGTCGATGAGCTGTTCGTGGGCCGCGAAGGAGGCCGTGGGGCACGCAGCAGCGGCGAGCGGGGAGGCGATGACGGCGGTGGCCGGCGCGGCCGCGGCAGCGATGGAGGCGGTGATGACGGCGGCAGCTCGGGCGGCGACAGCGGCAGCTCCGGTTCGTCGGGGTCTTCAGGCTCTTCGGGGGGCGGCAAGGGACGAGGCCGCGGCGGCAAGTGAAGTCGCCGTGCCGCGACGACCGCCTCAGTACTCAGTAATGCGGCGGCAGCTCGTCGCGCAGGCTGCGGAAGCCCGGGCCGGCGGCGTCGTCGCGCCGGCGGCGCAGCTCGGCCACTTCGGCCAGCAGGCGGTCGATGAGGTCCTGCTGGCGGGCGATCTGGGTGTTCAGGGTTTCCAGCAGGTCGTCGGCGTAGCTGAACTTGATTTCCAGCTCGGTGATGCGCTGCTCGAGGGGGTCGGGGGTGGTCATGCCCCGTATTGGACACCCGCCGGGGCATGTTCAGCCATGGCTGAACCGGGTCTGAAGTTTTCCTGAATATCCCTGACCGCTCCAACGCCCTACAGTGATCGGCGCCATCCCGCGCCCCTCCTGCCGGCCCACCGGCCACCGAAAGGCATCGCCATGCTCCAAGCCCTGATCTTCGACGTCGACGGCACCCTGGCCGACACCGAGCGCGTGCACCTGGAGGCGTTCAACCACGCCTTCACCGAGGAAGGGCTGGACTGGCATTGGGACGAAGCCCGGTACCGCCAGCTGCTGGAGATTTCCGGCGGCAAGGAGCGCATGCAGCATTTCTGGAACGAGCGCTACCCGGATCTGCGGGAGCTGGACCATGGGGCGGTGCGCGCGCGCATCGACCGGCTGCACGAGATCAAGACCGCGTATTACGAAAGCGCCGTCAACGAGGGCCGGGTGAGCCTGCGGCCGGGTGTGCTGGCCTTGATCGAGGAAGCGCTGCAGGCCGGCCTGCAGCTGGCCATTGCCACCACCACCTCGCCGGTGAACATTGCAGCGCTGCTGCGTGCCGCCATGGGGCCGGACTGGCGCACCCACTTTGCCGCGGTCGGCGACGCATCGTCCGCCCCGGTGAAGAAGCCGCATCCGCAGGTGTACCAGCAGGTGCTGCGCGAGCTGGAGATGCCGGCCACCCGCTGCCTGGCCTTCGAGGATTCGCGCAACGGGCTGGTGGCGGCCCGCGCGGCCGGGCTCAAGACCATCATCACCCCCACTTCCTTCAGCGCCCACCATGTGTTCGACGGTGCGCTGCGCGTGCTGCCCGACCTGGAGGGCACCACCGTGGCCGACCTGCGCGCCTGGCACGCCGGCCTGGCGGTGCCGGCCTGATCAGGGGGCCAGCAGCGGGGTGTCGTGCTCGACCAGCAGCCCCTCGCCGCGTTCGATGACGAAGTAGCGGAACGCCTCGGCCGCCGGTGACAGCACCTTGCTCTGCAGGTGCACCACATGCCAGGTGCGCATGACCGGGGTGCCCTCCACGTCGATGCGCTGCAGCAGGCCCAGGCGCAGCTCCAGGCCCAGCGTGTGCAGCGACAGGAAGCTGATGCCCATGTCGGCCATGACCGCCTGCTTGATGGCCTCGTTGCTGCTCATCTCCATGGTGATCTGCGGCTCGAAGCGCTGTTCGGCGAAGAAGCTTTCCATCGCGCTGCGGGTGCCCGAGCCCTGTTCGCGCACGATGAAGGGGTAGCCGCTCAGGGCTTTGAGCGGCGGGTGCCCGATGCGCATCAGCGGGTGGCCCGGTGGCGCCACGAACACCAGCGGGTGCGCGGCAAACGCCTCGCTGCGGGTGGAGAGTTCGGGCGGTGGACGGCCCATGATGGAGAGGTCGACCTCGCCGGCCTCCATCTGCGCCATCAGGGCCTCGCGGTTGTTGGCCACGGTCAGCCGCACCTCGATGCCCGGGTGCTCCTGCCGGAAGAGTGCCAGCAGGCGCGGCACGAAGTACTTGGCGGTGCTGACCATGCCCACGGTCAGCAGCCCGTGTTCCAGCTTCTTGAAGCGGGCCATGGCGTTCTCGGCATCGCGCAGGGCGCCCAGCATGCGCTTGGCATGGACCACGAAGTACTCGCCTGCGGTGGACAGGCCGAGCGTGCGGCCATGCCGGTCGAACAGCTGCAGCCCGACCTGGTTTTCGAGTTCCTTGATCTGCATCGACACCGCTGGCGGCGTCAGGTGCAGTGCATTGGCCGCGGCGGTGATGCCGCCGCGCTGGGCCACCTCCAGGAAGACCCGCAGTTGCCGGAAGCTCAGATTCATGCTTCAGCCTTTCCTGAATCGAAAGTCAAAAAAGATTGACTGGCCTTTATAGCAGGGCCACTCCAACATGGCACCCGTGCTGACCCGATCCCGGCGAAGGCGCCCACCAGGAGACAACATGAACGCACCCGTCGAGGCCGGCCTGAAAGCCGACGCCACCCAGATCACCGACAGCAAGAAGCGCTACAGCGCCGGCGTGCTCAAGTACCGCCAGATGGGTTACTGGGTGCCGGACTACGAACCCAGCGCCACCGACACGGTGTGCCTGTTCCGCATCACGCCGCAGGAAGGGGTGGACCCGGTGGAGGCCGGCGCTGCGGTGGCCGGCGAGAGCAGCACCGCCACCTGGACCGTGGTCTGGACCGACCGCCTGACCGCCTGCGAGAACTACCGCGCCAAGTGCTTCAAGGTGGAGCCGGTGCCGGGGCGGCCGGGCGAGTACTTTGCCTGGGTGGCCTACGACATCATCCTGTTCGAGGAAGGTTCGATCGCCAACATGACGGCCAGCCTGATCGGCAACGTGTTCAGCTTCAAGCCGCTCAAGGCCGCACGGCTGGAGGACATCCGCATTCCGGTGGCCTATGTGAAAACCTTCAAGGGTCCACCCACCGGCCTGATCGTCGAGCGCGAGCGGCTGGACAAGTTCGGTCGCCCCCTGCTGGGCGCCACCACCAAGCCCAAGCTGGGCCTGTCGGCCCGCAACTACGGCCGCGTGATCTACGAGGGCCTCAAGGGCGGCCTGGACTTCATGAAGGACGACGAGAACATCAACTCCCAGCCGTTCATGCACTGGCGCGACCGCTTCCTGTACGTGATGGACGGCGTGAACAAGGCGAGTGCTGCCACAGGCGAGGTCAAGGGCAGCTACCTGAACGTGACCGCCGGCACCATGGAGGCCATCTACGAGCGCGCCGAGTTCGCCAAGAGCCTGGGCAGCGTGATCATCATGATCGACCTGATCGTGGGCTGGCCCTGCATCCAGTCGCTGGGCGAATGGTGCCGCCGCAACGACATGATCCTGCACCTGCACCGCGCGGGCCACGGCACCTACACCCGGCAGAAGAACCACGGTGTGAGCTTCCGCGTCATTGCCAAGTGGCTGCGCCTGGCCGGCGTGGACCACATGCACACCGGCACGGCGGTGGGCAAGCTCGAAGGCGATCCGCCCACGGTGCAGGGCTACTACGACGTCTGCCGCGAGTCCTACAACAAGGTCAACCTGCAGCGCGGCCTGCACTTCGACCAGGACTGGTGCGATCTGAAGAAGGTCATGCCGGTGGCCAGCGGCGGCATCCATGCCGGCCAGATGCACCAGCTGCTGCACCTGTTCGGCGACGACGTGGTGCTGCAGTTCGGCGGCGGCACCATCGGCCACCCGGCCGGCATCCAGGCGGGCGGTGTGGCCAACCGGGTGGCGCTGGAGTGCATGGTCAAGGCCCGCAACGAGGGCAAGGACATCATCAACGAGGGGCCGGAGATCCTGAAGGCCGCCGCCCGGTTCTGCACCCCGCTGAAGCAGGCGCTCGACACCTGGGGCGACATCAGCTTCAACTACACGCCCACCGACACCTCGGACTACGCCGTCACGCCCGCCGTGGCCTGAACCCCCTGACCGGACACCTTCACCGGAGATACCGCCATGATGACCAACCCCACCGGCCGCGTGACCCAGGGCCAGTTCAGCTTCCTGCCCGACCTCACCGACGACGAGATCCGCGCCCAGATCGACTACGGCCTGGCCCGCAACTACGCCTGGAGCGTCGAGTACACCGACGACCCGCACCCGCGCAACACCTACTGGGAAATGTTCGGCATGCCCATGTTCGACCTGGAGGACGCCGCCGGCGTGATGCTGGAGCTGGCCAACTGCCGCAAGACCTTTCCGCAACACTACATCCGCCTCATGGCCTTCGACAGCACCCGGGGCGTGGAGAGCATCGCCATGAGCTTCATGGTGAACCGCCCGACCACCGAACCCGGCTTCGGTCTGGTGCGGCAGGAGGCCGATGGCCGCCAGATGCGCTACACCATCCACAGCTACGCCACCGACAAGCCGGAAGCCCAGCGCTACTGAGGCCGCCATGAACATGCTCTATGCCATTCCCGGCGCCGAGGCTCCGGCCGCACCCGAGCCGGCCCAGGCTGCGCGGGCGGCGCCGCGCACCGTCGGCGAGGTGCTGGCCCACAGCCAGGTCGAGCCGGTGCTGGCCGAACTCGATGCCGACCTGGTCGGGCTGCAGCCGGTGAAGCAGCGCATCCGTGACATCGCCGCGCTGCTGGTGATCGACTGGCTGCGCATGGGTCACGGCCTGCAGGCCCAGACGCCCTCGCTGCACATGAGCTTCACCGGCAACCCCGGCACCGGCAAGACCACGGTGGCCCTGCGCATGGCCACCATCCTGCACCGGCTGGGGTATGTGCGCAAAGGCCACCTGGTGGCGGTCACGCGCGACGATCTGGTGGGGCAGTACATCGGCCACACCGCACCCAAGACCCGCGAGGTGCTGAAGAAGGCCATGGGCGGCGTGCTGTTCATCGACGAGGCCTACTACCTCTACAAGCCCGAGAACGAGCGCGACTACGGCGGCGAGGCGATCGAGATCCTGCTGCAGGTCATGGAAAACCAGCGGGACGACCTGGTGGTCATCCTGGCCGGCTACAAGGACCGCATGGACACCTTCTTCCAGAGCAACCCGGGGCTGAGCAGCCGGGTCGCCCACCACATCGACTTCCCCGACTACGCGCACGGCGAGCTGCTGGCCATCGGCGACCGCATGCTGGGCGGCATGAACTACCGCTTCGCACCCGGTGCCCGCGAGGTCTTCGGCGACTACCTCGACCGGCGTCTGCAGCAGCCGCACTTTGCCAACGCACGCAGCGTGCGCAACGCACTCGACCGCATCCGCCTGCGCCAGGCCAGCCGCTTGTTTGCCGACCGCGACCGCCCGCTCGACGTGACCGACCTCACCACCCTGACCGCCGAAGACATCCGGGCCAGCCGGGTGTTCGGCACAGCCCCTCCGACCTGATTGATCTTCCTGAACCGAGCCCACCATGCCGTTGTCACGCCGCTCCACACTCACCCAGTTCCTCATCGAGGAACGTCGCCGTTTTCCGGAGGCCAGCGGCGATTTCAATGCCCTCATCCTCGATGTTGCGCTGGCCTGCAAGGCCATCGCCCGCAGCGTGTCGTTCGGCGCGCTCGGCGATGTGCTGGGCGCGCAGGGCAGCACCAATGTGCAGGGCGAGGCGCAGCAGAAGCTCGACGTCATCAGCAACGAGATGTTCATGCGGGCCAACGAGTGGGGCGGGCACCTGGCCGGCATGGCGTCGGAGGAAATGGAGCAGCCCTATCCGATCCCGCGCGAGTTCCCGCGCGGCAAGTACCTGCTGGTGTTCGACCCTCTGGATGGCTCCAGCAACATCGACGTGAATGTGTCGGTCGGCAGCATCTTCAGCGTGCTGCGCGCCCCGGCCGACGTGCTGGCCTCCGGCCGTGATGTGACGGTCGATGATTTCCTGCAGCCCGGCGCGCAGCAGGTGGCTGCCGGCTATGCGCTGTACGGGCCCACCACCATGCTGATGCTCACCGTGGGCAGCGGTGTGTACGGCTTCACGCTGGACCCGAACCTCGGCGAGTTCAAGCTCACCCACCCGCGCATCCGCATTCCCGAAGACACGCACGAGTTCGCCATCAATGCCTCCAACAGCCGCTTCTGGGAGGCGCCGGTCAAGCGCTATGTGGACGAGTGCATGGCCGGGCGCACCGGCGTGCGCGGCAAGGACTTCAACATGCGCTGGATCGCCAGCATGGTGGCCGAGGCGCACCGCATCCTGATGCGGGGCGGCGTGTTCCTGTACCCGCGCGACACCAAGGACGCTGCCAGGGCAGGCCGGCTGCGGCTGCTGTACGAGGCCAACCCGATCGCCATGCTGATGGAGCAGGCCGGTGGCCGCGCCAGCACCGGTCGCGAGCCCATGCTGACGGTGCAGCCGACCGAGCTGCACCAGCGCATCGGCCTGGTGTTCGGATCGCGCAACGAGGTCGAGCGCATCGAGCGCTACCACGCCGAGCCGCTTTCCTGGAAAGACAACAACCCGCTGTTTGCCGAACGCAGCCTGTTCCGCGACGCCGCCTGAGACCCCGACCCGAGCCACCCATGTCCGAACGCCATCCCATCATTGCCATCACCGGCTCCAGCGGAGCCGGTACCTCCACCGTCACCCGCACCTTCCAGAACATCTTCCGGCGCGAGGGGGTGAGCGCGGCCATCGTCGAAGGCGACAGCTACCACCGCTTCGACCGCAAGACCATGAAGCAGCGCATGGCCGAGGCCGAGGCGGCGGGCAACATGAACTTCAGCCACTTCGGTGCCGAGGCCAACCTGTTCGAGGAAATCGAGTCGCTGTTCCGCGAGTACGCGGCCACCGGCCGGGGCCGCAGCCGCAAGTACCTGCACAACGCCGAGGAAGCCGCGCCCTATGCCCAGGAACCCGGCACCTTCACCGACTGGGAGCCCTTGCCCGACGACACCGCCATGCTGTTCTACGAAGGCCTGCACGGCGCGGTGGTCACGCCCGAGGTGAATGTGGCCCGCTACCCCGACCTGCTGGTGGGCGTGGTGCCGGTGATCAACCTGGAGTGGATCCAGAAGCTCTGGCGCGACAAGCACATGCGCGGCTACAGCGCCGAGGCGGTCACCGACACCATCCTGCGCCGCATGCCCGACTACGTGAACTACATCTGTCCGCAGTTCCAGCACACGCATGTGAACTTCCAGCGCGTGCCGGTGGTGGACACCTCCAACCCCTTCGTCTCGCGCGACGTGCCCACCGCCGACGAGAGCATGGTGGTGATCCGTTTTGCCAAGCCCAAGGGCATCGACTTCCAGTACCTGCTCAACATGATCAACGGCTCCTGGATGAGCCGCGCCAACACCATCGTGGTGCCGGGCGGCAAGATGGAGCTGGCCATGCAGCTGATCTTCACGCCCTTCATCTGGCGGATGATGGAGCGGCGCCAGCGCGCGCTGGGCTTCGCATGACGCCGCGCTTCGACCTGGTGCTGTTCGATCTGGATGGCACCCTCATCGAGACCGCGCCGGAGATCGCCGATGCGGTCAACGACACCCTGGTCGCGTTCGACCGGCCCCGGGTCAGCCAGCAGCAGGTGGACGACTGGATCGGCCACGGCACGCGCGAACTGCTCATCCAGGCCCTGGCCTGGTGCGACGGCACCACCTCCGATGCGGTGCGGCACAGCGCGGCGTTCCCGCGCATCGAGGCGGCCTTCGGTGTGCACTACCTGGCCCGCTGCGGCACCCGCAGCCACCTGTATCCGCAGGTGCGCGAGACCCTGACCGCCTTGCGTTCGCAAGGCGTCAAGCTGGTGGTGGTGACCAACAAGGAGGGCCGTTACACCCGCACCGTGCTCGATGCCCACCGGCTCACGCCGCTGTTCGACCGCGTGGTCAGCGGCGACACCCTGCCGGTGAAGAAGCCGGACCCGGCCGCGATCCATGCCTGCCTGAAGGACTACGGCGTGCCGGCGGCACGGGCGCTGTTCGTGGGCGATTCGTCCATCGACGTGGCCACCGCCCGCAACGGCGGCATTGCGGTGTGGGCGCTGCCCTATGGGTACAACATGGGCAGCCCGATCGAGGCCTGCGGCCCGGACCGGGTGATTGCCGATGTGTCGGCGCTGACGGCCTGAATCAGGCCAGCGTGTCGGCCCAGATGTTGCGGGCCCAGGCCATGGCGTACTGGCCTTCCAGGGCATTGGCCTGCGCCGACAGACCGCCCGAACCCGGAACGGTCAGCATGGTCTTCTTCTCGGCGTCGTAGCGGTGGACGCTGGCCACGTGCACCACGTCGGTGGCGGTGACGAAGCTGTAGCAGGTGTTGGCATAGATCGGCAGTGCCGGCGGCTCCTTGCCCTGCAGCAGCGACACCACGGCGGCGGCACAGGTCTTGCCGTGCTGGTTCGCCATGTGGCCCGACTTCGGCATGAGCGGCGCGATCTGGATGGCATCGCCCAGCACGTGGATGTTTTTCTGCGCCTTCGACTCGAAGGTCAGGAAGTCCACCTCGCACCAGCGGTTGTTGGCGGTGGCCAGTCCGGTCTTGACCGCAATGCTGCCGGCGCTCTGGTTGGGAATGACGTTCAGCACCGCGGCCTTGAAGTCGTCGTTGAACTCGAACTTCAGGGTGTTGGTGGCCACGTCCACATCCACCACCTTGTGCTTGGGGCGGTAGTCGATCATGCCCTTGTAGTGCTCGTCCCAGGCCTTCATGAACAGGCCCTTCTTGGAGGTGATGTCGTCGTTGGCATCGAACACCACCACCTTGCTGCGCGGCTTGGCCTTCTTGAAGTAGCTGGCCACCATGCAGGCCCGCTCGTACGGGCCGGGCGGGCAGCGGTACGGTGCCATCGGGATCGACATGGCGTACACGCCGCCGTCCGGCATGGCTTCGAGCTGGGCGCGCAGGGCCGCGGTCTGCGGGCCGGCCTTCCAGGCGTGCAGCACCTTGTCCTGGGCGCCCGGTTTGTTCAGGCCCGGGATGTCGTTCAGGAAGTCGATGCCGGGCGAGACGATCAGGCGGTCGTAGGGCAGCTCGGCGCCGCCGGCCAGCTTGACGGTGCGCTTGGTCGCATCGATGCTGTCCACCCGGTCACGCACCAGCCGCACGCCGTGGCGCTTGCTCAGGTTGTCGTAGGGGGTGGTGATGTCGGCCATGGTCTTGTGCCCGCCCACCACCAGGTTGGAGATGGGGCAGGACACGAACATCGCGTTCGGCTCGATCAGCGTCACGTCGATCTGGTAGTCGGAGAACATGCGCACATATTTGGCGGCGGTGGCGCCGGCATAGCCGCCGCCGATCACCACCACCTTGGCGCTGTTGCCACCGGTGCTGGCGCAACCCCCGAGCAGACCCAGGCCGGCCACGGCCGAGCCAGCGCCCAGCGTCTGTACAAATTGACGGCGTTTCATGGTGGCGCTCCTCAGGGTTTCTGTGCGGCGAAATAAGCCGAGATCTGGGCCAGCTGCTCGTCGGTATAGCCCTTGGCCAGCTGGTGCATGATGGTCGCGGGCCGCTGACCGTTCTTGTAGGCGAGCAGCTTTTTCAGCATGTCGTCCTTGTTCTGGCCGGCCAGATTGAAGCCGCCCTCCTGCGCGCGGCCATCGGTGCCGTGGCAGTTGGCGCAGGCTGCAGCCCATACCTTGACTTGATTGACTTGGGCATGGGCGCCCAGCGCGGCGGCCAGCAGGGTACCTGCGGCCAGCCATTTCACCGTGATGTGCATCGTGGTCTCCAGCGTCTCGTTGGGAAAGTTCCGCCGAAAAATGTAGCAGAGGTGTTTACAGGCCGGGCGGCACGCTTGGGTATTCGATATCAGGGTTTACACCCATTCAAATATTAGCAAGCACTCATATAGTCGATACCCAGTCTTTTCAACGTCCCGACCTGAAGGAAAGCCCCGTGTCTGACGACCTTCGCGATGTGATCGGCCGCATCCTGCCGGCTCCGGAAAACCACCTGGACGCTGCGCGCATGGAAGAGGCGCGCAAGGCCCGCCGGTCCTTCATGGGCAAGGCGCTGGCCATGGGTGCCGGCGCCGTGGCAGCGGCCGGTGCCGCCCGGCCGGCCCGGGCCGAAGGGGAAGACGCCATCCTCAAGATGCCGGAGCACACCACCGGCCTGGGGCAGGGCGTGGCCACCGACGGTTACGGCAAGCCGAGCAAGTGGGAAGGCAACCTGCAGCGCCGCCAGAGCCCGGGCCTCACCCGTGTGAACCAGGCCTCGGTGAGCTTCACGCCGTTGCAGGGCCTGTTCGGCATCATCACGCCCAACGGGCTGCATTTCGAGCGTCACCACCAGGGCTGGTGGGACATCGACCCTTCAAAACACCGCCTGATGGTGCACGGTCTGGTGAAGCGTGAACGCGTCTTCACCATGGACGACCTGATGCGCCTGCCCAGTGTCTCGCGCATCCACTTCATCGAATGCGGCGCCAACTCGGCGCCCGAGTGGGGCAACGTGGCGCTGCCGTCGGTGCAGTACACGCACGGCATGATCAGCTGCTCGGAGTTCACCGGGGTGCGCCTGTCCACGCTGCTGGAGATGTGCGGCTACGACAAGAAGCTGGGGCGCTATGTGCTGGCCGAGGGTGCCGACGGTTCCTCCATGACCCGCACCATCGACATCGAACGCGCCATGGACGACTGCATCGTCGCCTGGGCCATGAACGGCGAGATGCTGCGCCCCGAAAACGGTTACCCGCTGCGCCTGGTGGTGCCGGGCATCCAGGGTGTGAGCTGGGTCAAGTACCTGCGACGCCTGGAAGTGGGTGACCAGAAGTGGGCCACCAAGGACGAGGCCATCCACTACATCGACCACATGCCCGACGGCACCCACCGCCAGTACACCGGCATTCAGGAGTGCAAGAGCGTGATCACCACGCCCTCGGGCAGCCAGACGCTGCTGGACAAGGGCTACTACAACGTGACCGGTCTGGCCTGGTCGGGCCGGGGTGCCATCAAACGGGTCGACGTCAGCGTGGACGGCGGCCGCAACTGGCGCACCGCGCGGCTCGAAGGCCCGGTGCTGCCGAAGGCGCTGACCCGTTTCAACATCGACTGGGTCTGGGACGGCAAGCCCGCCATTCTCCAGAGCCGTGCCATCGACAGCACCGGCTATGTGCAACCCAAGATCAACCAGCTTCGTGCGGTGCGCGGCACCCGCTCGGTCTACCACCAGAACGCGATCCAGTCGTGGCGGGTGGCCGAGAACGGCGAAGTCTCCAACGTGCAGGTGTTCTGATGATGCGCCCCGTCCTTGCCGCCCTCGCACTCGTTGCATCGTCCGTCTCGATCCCGGCCTTCGCGCAAGCGCAGCCCTGGAACGAACTGGGTCGCCCGGCCACGCAGGCCGAAATCAAGGCCTGGGACATCGATGTCCGTCCGGACTTCAAAGGTCTGCCCGCCGGCGCCGGCAGCGTCTCGCTGGGCGAACAGGTGTGGGAGAGCAAGTGCGCCTCCTGCCACGGCGTGTTCGGTGAATCGAACGAGGTGTTCACCCCGATCGTGGGTGGCACCACCAAAGCCGACATCGCCCGGGGCCGGGTGAAGAACCTGGAGCAGGGCAGCACCTTCCCCCAGAAGACCACCATGATGAAGGTGGCCACCGTGTCCACCTTGTGGGACTACATCAACCGGGCCATGCCCTGGAACGCGCCGAAGTCGTTGAAGACCGACGAGGTCTATGGCGTGGTGGCCTACATCCTGAACCTGGCCGAGGTGGTGCCGGCCGACTTCACGCTGAGCGACAGGAACATCGCCGAGGTGCAGCAGCGCATGCCCAACCGCAACGGCATGGTGTTTTACGAGCCGCTCTGGAAGGCCGACGGCAATGGCGACGTGAAGAACGTGGCCTGCATGAAGGACTGCCCGACCGAAGCCACGGTGCGATCGTCGCTGCCCGACTTTGCACGCGACGCCCACGGCAACATCCTGGAGCAGAACCGCGGCATCGGTCCGGTGCGGGGGGCCGACACCACCCGCCCGCCGCCGGCCAGCCTGCCCAAGGGTGCCGCGGCTGCACCCGTGGTGGTGGCCGCTGCTGCTGCCACCGGCCCTGACGTGAAAGGGCTGCTGTCGAAGAACTCCTGCACCGCCTGCCACGGCATGACCAACAAAATCGTCGGTCCCGGCTTCAACGAGATCGCTGCCAAGTACAAAGGCCGGGCCGACGCCGAGGCCTACCTGACCGGCAAGATCCGCAGCGGCGGCTCCGGTGTCTTCGGCTCGGTGCCGATGCCGCCACAGCCCCAGCTCTCCGAGTCCGACGCGCAGGCCATGGCCCGCTGGATTGCAGCGGGCGCCAAGTGAGTGCTTGCTGGTGCCCCGTATTTCCCACACTGGCCCGGTGAACCACCCCGCCAGTAAACTCGCCCATCGCTTTTTTCACAGGAGCCTCCCATGAACCGCTCACGTCGCGCCGCCATCCAGTCCACCGGCGCATTTGCCACCCTGGTGTCCCTCGGTCTGATCACCCAGGGCCAGGCACAGGCGGCTGTCAGTGCCGCCGGTTTCGAGGCCAAGACCCTGGCCGATGCACTCAAGGCCGTCGGCGGCACGCCCGCCACCAGCGACCAGGTCACCGTGGTGGCCCCGGACATCGCCGAGAACGGCGCCGTGGTGCCGGTGGGTGCGGTCAGCAAGCTGCCCAACACCACCGACATCATGATCATCGTGGAGAAGAATCCGTCGCCCCTGGCAGCGGCCTTCACCATCCCGGCCGGCACCACGGCCGATGTGCAGACCCGCATCAAGATGGGCCAGAGCTCGAACGTGATCGCGGTCGTCAAGGCCGACGGCAAGCTCTACTCGGCCACCAAGGAAACCAAGGTCACCCTCGGCGGTTGCGGCGGCTGATCGCCACCCCCCGAACGACCTTCCCCCACCGAACAAACCCAGGAGATTCCCATGGCAGATCCGATGCGCATCCGTGCCGCAGTCGCCGGCGACGAAACCACTGTCCGCGTGCTCATGTCCCACATCATGGAGACCGGCACCCGCAAGGACGCGTCTGGCGCGACCATTCCGGCCCACCACATCAAGGACGTGCAGGCCACCCACAACGGCAAGGTGGTGCTGCAGGCCCAGTTCAGCGGCGCCGTGGCCCAGAACCCTTTCCTGTCCTTCAAGTTCAAGGGCGGCGCCAAGGGCGACAAGGTCGTCGTGAAGTGGACCGACAACAAGGGCGACAACCGCACCGACGAAGCCGTCATCGCGTAACCCCCCCGCCGCGCTGCGCGCGACCCCCCCAGGGGGGCGTCACCGGTGGACTGGCGGAGCCAGATCCACGGTGACTCTGGATGAAGGCACGCAGCTCGACGAAGCCTGCGGTCGAAGACATAGGAGGAGACATTTCATGACACATCACATCCCACGCGCCGCTCTGGCGCTGGCTGCTTTGCTCGCTGCGGCCGCCGCGCACGCACAGTCGTCTGCAGCCGAAGGCATCGCCAAATACCGCGAGATGCTGCAGGACGGCAATCCGGCCGAGCTGTTCGAGATGAAGGGCGAAGAGCTCTGGAAGCAGAAGCGCGGGCCGAAGAACGCGTCGCTGGAGCAGTGCGATCTGGGCAAGGGCCCGGGCGTGATCGCCGGCGTCTTCGTGGAGCTGCCCCGCTTCTTCAAGGACACCGGCCGCGTGCAGGACCTGGAGACCCGCCTGATCACCTGCATGGAAACCCTGCAGGGCTTCAAGGCCGACGAGATCATGCGCACCCCGTTCGGTCGCGGCGAGATGGCCAACGTGACCGCACTGGCCACCTATGTGGCCACCGCCTCGCGCGGCATGAAGTTCAACCTGCCGCAAAGCCATGCGCAGGAAAAGCTGATGTACGAGACCGGTAAGCGCCTGTTCTTCACCCGCGGCGGCACCCACGACTTTTCGTGTGCTTCGTGCCACGGCGCGGACGACAAACGCATCCGCCTGCAGGACCTGCCCAACCTCACCAAAAATCCGGGCGACGGCATCGGCTTCGC
>PNMF01000027.1 GCA_013823485.1 Comamonadaceae bacterium | reverse complement strand
GGCAGGTCGTCGCGTTCACCGGTGACGCTCATGAGCCCGCCCATGCCCTGCACTGCGTAGTCGTAGCCGGCGCGCTCGGCATAAGGGCCGGTCTGACCGAAGCCGGTGATGGAGCAATACACCAGCTTCGGGTTGATGGCGCGCAGGCTCTCGAAGTCCAGACCGTAGCGGGCCATGTCGCCCACCTTGTAGTTCTCCACGAAGACATCGGCGTGCCGGGCCAGTTCGCGGATGAGCGACTGCCCCGCCGCGATGGACAGATCGCAGGTGATGGACCGCTTGTTGCGGTTCGCGCCCAGGTAGTAGGCCGCCTCGGCGGTGTCCTGGCCGTCGGTGCCGCGCAGGAAGGGAGGCCCCCAGCCGCGGGTGTCGTCGCCGCCCGGATGCCGGTCGCCCGGCGGGCGCTCGACCTTGATGACGTCGGCCCCGAGATCGGCCAGGGTCTGGGTGCACCAGGGGCCCGCCAGCACGCGGGAGCAGTCGAGTATGCGGATACCATCCAGAGCATTCATGCGGCCGATTGTGCGCGAGTGCCGGGCCGTCCGCTCCCCCCGAATGCCCTTCCCCATGCCCATCCGCACCCTCAGCGTCGCGCCGGCGACGCTGCCCTCGACCGTGCTGGCCATTGCCGGCCTGGCCCTCGCGCTGTCCGCCTGCAGCCCGGCCTTCAACTGGCGCACCGTGCGCCCCGAGGCGTCAGCCCTGCAGGCGCTCATGCCCTGCAAACCCGACGAAGCCCGCCGCGACACGCCCCTGGGCGGAGCATTGACGCCGCTGAACATGCTGAGCTGCGAGGCCGGTGGCGCCACCTTCGCACTGGCCTGGGCCGATCTGGGCCAGGCCGAGCGGGTGCCCGCTGCGCTGGTGCAATGGCGCGCCGCCTCGCTGCTCAGCCTGAAGGCGGCGCCGGAGGCTGCCCGCAGCTGGACCCAGGCCGTGCCCGGCGCAGAACGCGTCGACGGACTCGATGTGCAAGGGGTGCGCCACGACGGCACGGCCACGCGGGCGCAGGTGCTGTACTTCGCGCGCGGCACCCGGGTCTACCAGGCCGCCATCTACGGCAGCGGCACAGCCCCCGAGGAAATCAGCACCTTCTTTGAAGGCCTGCAGCTGCCATGAGCCTGACCGTTCCGGCTGGCCAGTCGCTGCCGGCTGCCGACGATGACCGCTTGCCGGCACGCATGGCCGTGCTGGTGTTTCTGGCCTTCGCGCTGGCCTATTTCTTTTCGGCCCTGATGCGGGCCATCACCGCCACGCTGTCGCCCGCGCTGAGCGCCGAGTTCGACCTCACTGCCAGCGATCTCGGGCTGCTGGCCGGCGGGTATTTTTTCGGCTTTGCCCTGACCCAGCTGCCCATGGGTGCCTGGCTGGACCGGCATGGGCCGCGCCGGGTGGTGCTCGGCTTCCTGACCATGGCGGTGCTGGGCTGCGCCGCCTTCGCGCTGGCCGACACCTTCGCCGGTCTGCTGGCGGCCCGGGTGCTGGTGGGCATGGGCGTCAGCGCTTGCCTCATGGGGCCGTTGACCGGGTTCCGGCGATGGCTGGACCCGGCCACCCAGATGCGGGCCAACTCGTGGATGCTCATGACCGGCTCGCTCGGCATGGTGGCCTCCACCTTGCCGGTGCAGTGGCTGTTGCCCCTGACCGGCTGGCGCGGCATGTTCTGGGCACTCGCGGCGGCCACGCTCCTGTGCATGGCGGTGCTGGCCCTGACCACGCCGGGGTGGCGCGTCCCGGCCGAGCCGTCGCGCGGCGCCGGTGCGACCGACGCTGTGGCCCCGGGCTACGGCATCGTCTGGCGGCACCCCTATTTCCAGCAGCTCCTGCCGCTGGGGCTGGTGAACTACGGCGGCATGATCGCCATCCAGACGCTCTGGGCCGGACCCTGGATGGTGAAGGTGGGTGGCAGCACCCCGGCCGAGGCGGCGGCCGGTCTGTTCGGCATCAACCTGTGCATGCTGACCGCCTTCTGGCTCTGGGGTCTGGTGACACCGCACCTGGCGCGCCGGCAGATCCGCTCGGAGGACCTGATCGCGCGGGGTCTGCCGCTGAGCATGTTGCTGCTGCTGGTCATCGTGCTCATGGGCGGGCAGGCCGGCTGGGTGATGTGGGCGCTGTACTGCACCAGCTGCACCGTGGTCACGCTGTCGCAGCCGGCGATCGGCATGGCGTTGCCGCCGCAGGCGGCCGGGCGCGGCCTGTCGGCGTTCAACCTGGCCATCTTCCTGGGGGTGTTTCTGGTGCAGTGGGCCATCGGGTTGCTGATCGATGCCTTCAGCGTCACCGGCTGGGCCGAGCCCGAGCGGTTCCGCGCGGCGCTGCTGGTGTTTGCCCTGGCCAGCCTGCTGGCCTATGGCCGCTTCTGGCGGGCCTGGCGCCGGCAGGGCCGCTAAACTGCGCGACATGAACGGCATCCTCATCGTGGCCCACGCGCCGCTCGCATCGGCCTTGCGGCAGTGCGTGCTGCACGTGTTTCCGGATGCGTCGGAGGCGGTGGTCGCACTCGATGTGCAGCCCAACGTGCCGCCCGAAGAGTCGCTGGCCCAGGCCCGCATGCTGATCCGCCAGTCGGGTCTGAAACAGACCCTGGTGCTGACCGACGTGTTCGGCGCCACCCCTTGCAACGTGGCGCAGAAGCTGGTCGACGGCGTGAGCACCAAGCTCATCACCGGCGTGAACCTGCCGATGCTGCTGCGCACCGTGTCGTACCGCCACGAGTCGCTCGACGCGCTGGTCACGCGTGCCCTGGTGGGCGCCACCCAGGGCGTCATCCAGGTCGCCGTGACCGCTCCCCAGAACCAGGCCCGCCGATCCACCCATGATCAAGACCACCGCGACCATCAGCAATAAGCTCGGCCTGCACGCCCGGGCCTCGGCCAAGCTCACCAAGCTGGCAGGCAGCTTTGCCTGCGACGTGTTCATGGCGCGCGGCGACCGGCGCGTCAACGCCAAGAGCATCATGGGCGTCATGATGCTGGCCGCCGGCATCGGGAGCACGGTCGACATCGAGACCAGCGGGTCCGACGAGCAGGCCGCCATGGACGCCATCCTGGCGCTCATCAACGACAAGTTCGGCGAGGGCGAATGACCTTCAGCGTGCACGGCCTGGCGGTGTCCCGGGGCGTGGCCATCGGGCGGGCGGTCATCGTCGCCTCCAGCCGGGTCGATGTCGCCCACTACTTCGTCCAGCCCGACCAGATCGACGCTGAAATCCAGCGCCTGCGCCGGGCCCGCGACCTGGTGTCCGAGGACATCGCCCGGGTCCAGCAGGGGTTGCACGACCTCGGCCCGGCCGACGCCCACCCCGAGCTCACCGCGCTGCTCGACGTGCACCTGATGCTGCTGCAGGACGAACAGCTCACCAACGGCGTCAAGCACTGGATCACCGAGCGCCGCTACAACGCCGAATGGGCGCTGACCACCCAGCTCGAGGTGATCGCGCGCCAGTTCGACGAGATGGAAGACCCCTACCTGCGCGAACGCAAGGCCGACCTGGAGCAGGTGGTCGAGCGCATGCTGCGGGTCATGCGCGGCGGCGACACCCCGGTCGGGCTGCCCGGTCAGGCGGACGCCTCGCGGCAGGGCGGCGCCGACGAACCGCTGGTGCTGATCGCCCACGACCTGTCCCCGGCCGACATGCTGCAGTTCAAGCAGAGCGTGTTCGCCGGCTTCGTGACCGATGTCGGCGGCAAGACCAGCCACACCGCCATCGTGGCCCGCAGCATGGACATTCCGGCGGTGGTGGGCGCACGGTCGGCCAGCCACCTGATCAACCAGGACGACTGGGTCGTCATCGACGGTGACGCCGGCGTGGTGGTGGTCGACCCGTCGCCCATCGTGCTGGCCGAATACGGTTTCAAGCAGCGCCAGGGCGAGATCGAGCGCGAGCGGCTCTCGCGGCTGAAGAACACGCCGGCGGTCACGCTGGACGGCCAGACCATCGAGCTGCTGGCCAACATCGAACAACCCTCCGATGCGGTGGCCGCGCTCAAGGCCGGTGCGGTCGGTGTGGGCCTGTTCCGCAGCGAATTCCTGTTCATGGGCCGCAATGGTCGGCTGCCCGACGAGCAGGAGCAGTACCTGGCGTACCGCGCAGCCGTCGAAGGCATGCAGGGCCTGCCGGTGACCATCCGCACGGTCGACGTGGGCGCCGACAAGCCGCTGGACCGCAACACGGCCCGCAGCGAAGACCACCTCAACCCCGCGCTGGGGCTGCGCGCCATCCGCTGGAGCCTGGCCGATCCGGCGATGTTCCTGGAACAGTTGCGCGCCATCCTGCGGGCTTCGGCCCATGGCCCGGTCAACCTGCTCATTCCGATGCTGGCGCACGCCACCGAGATCCGCCAGACCCTGGCACTCGTGCAGAAGGCCCGCGATCAGCTCGATGCGGCCTGCCAGCCCCACGGCGCGGTGAAGGTCGGCGCCATGATCGAGATCCCGGCCGCCGCCCTGACCGTGCCCATGTTCCTGCGGCATTTCGATTTCCTGTCGATCGGCACCAACGACCTGATCCAGTACACGCTGGCCATCGACCGAGCCGACGAGGCGGTCTCCCATCTCTACGACCCGGTGCACCCGGCGGTGCTGCAGCTGGTGGCCGCCACCATTGCCCAGGGCCGTGCGCAGGGCAAGAGCGTCAGTGTGTGCGGCGAGATGGCCGGCGATGTGGCCATGACCCGCCTGCTGCTGGGCATGGGGCTGCGCAGCTTCTCGATGCACCCGTCGCAGATCCTGCAGGTCAAGCAGCAGATCCTGCGCAGCGACACCGCCAAGCTCGAAACCTGGGCGCAGCGGGTGCTGGCGGCCGAAGACCCGGCCAGCCTGCTGCGCGACTAAACGGCCTGCGCAGGCGCGGCGGGCTGCCGCGTGGCGACGATGGCCGCGCCGATGATCATCAGCGCCGCCGCGGCCACGCTCAGGCTCGGGCGTTCACCGCGCACCGCCAGCAGCACCAGGGTGGACAGCAGTGGTGTGAGGAAGCTGAGCACGCCGATCTGGCGCGGGTCGCCGCGTTTGAGGGCCGCATCCCACAGAAAGAACGCGCCCCCCAGCGGACCCAGCCCGAGCAGGGCAATCAGCAGGAGGTCCTGCGTGCTCAGCGACGTGGCCGGCTCCAGCCACGCATGGCACAGCAGCGACAGCAGGCCCGACACCACCGCGAAACTGCCGATGGCCGCGGTGGGGAAGGCCTGCACCCGGCGGGTCAGCAGCGAATAACTGGCCCAGATGAAGGCCGATGCCAGCGCCGGCAGATACCCCCAGGCCCAGGTGGCCTCGGCGTCGCTGCCCCCCAGGATGGCCAGTGCCGCGCCGGCAAAGCCCACCAGGGCGGCCACCACATGGCGCGTCGCCAGCGTGATGCCGGGCAGGAACAGCGGCGCCATCACCACGATGCCCAGCGGCCACAGGTAATTCACCAGGTTGGCCTGCACCGGCGGCGCGTGGCGCAGCGCGATGAACAGCAGGAAATGGAAGCCGAACAGCCCATACACACCCAGGGCCAGCGTGGCCGGCGGCACACGCCATTGGCGCAGGTCGAATCGCGACAGGGGCAGTGCGATCAGGCTGCCGACCAGCAGGGACAGGCCGGTCAGCAGGAAAGGCGGCACATGCGAGAGCGCCACCCCGAGGGCGGCCAGCGATGCCCAGAGCGCGATGGCCCCCAGGGCAAGAAGGTTGGCCAGGTTCAAGCGCCGCCCCCGTGTCAGCGGGCCAGCGACTCCAGCACCCCGTGGGCCTGCTGGTCGGCGTGGTAGCTGCTGCGCACCATGGCACCCACGGCGGCGTGGGTGAACCCCATCTCGTAGGCCTTGGCCTCGAACATCTTGAAGGTGTCCGGGTGCACGTAGCGGCGCACCGGCAGGTGGTGGCCGCTGGGGGCCAGGTACTGGCCGATGGTGAGCATGTCGATCTGGTGGTCGCGCATGTCCTGCATGGTCTGCAGGATTTCCTCGTCGGTCTCGCCCAGGCCCACCATCAGGCCGCTCTTGGTCGGCACATGGGGGAACAGGGCCTTGAACTTCTTGAGCAGGTTCAGGCTGAAGGCGTAGTCGGAGCCGGGGCGGGCTTCCTTGTACAGGCGCGGCACGGTCTCCAGGTTGTGGTTCATCACGTCCGGCGGGGCGGCCTTGAGGATGTCCAGCGCGCGGTCGTCGCGGCCGCGGAAGTCGGGCACCAGCACCTCGATGGTGGTCTCGGGCGAGAGCTCTCGGGTCTTGCGGATGCACTCCACGAAGTGGCCGGCGCCGCCGTCGCGCAGGTCGTCGCGGTCCACGCTGGTGATCACCACGTATTTCAGCTTGAGCTGCGCGATGGTCCGGGCCAGGTTCAGCGGCTCGTCGGCATCCAGCGGGTCGGGGCGGCCGTGGCCCACGTCGCAGAACGGGCATCGGCGGGTGCACTTGTCGCCCATGATCATGAAGGTCGCCGTGCCCTTGCCGAAGCATTCACCGATGTTGGGGCAGCTGGCTTCCTCGCACACCGTCACCAGCTTGTTGGTGCGCAGGATGTCCTTGATCTCGTAGAAGCGGGTGGTGGGGCTGCCCGCCTTCACCCGGATCCATTCCGGCTTCTTCAGGACCTCGGCCGGTGCGATCTTGATCGGGATGCGCGCCGTCTTGGCCTGGCTCTTCTGCTTGGCGGTGGGGTCGTAGGTGGCGGCCGGTGCGGCTTCGCGGACGGTCGGCGCAGACGGTTGGGAGGGGCTGCTCATGGCCAGACGGCGGCTCGTGACCGCAAGGTTGCGGAACGTCAGGTGCCCAGCGTGGCCATGAGCTTCTGGCTCAGCACGTGGGCGGCGTCGTCCCAGGAAACGGAAACGCCGATTGTAGAAAGGTCCACCGTCGGCAGACCCGCATGACCGCAAGGGTTGATGCGCAGAAAGGGCTCCAGGTCCATGGCCACATTCAGGGCCACCCCGTGGTAGGTACAGTGCCGGCTGACCTTGATGCCCAGGGCCGCGATCTTGCCGACACCGGTGAAGTCCGGCTCGGGCGGGGGGCTGCCCGGTTCGCGGCGACCGGGCGCCTGGGGCAGGCGTGCGTGGCCGAACGGATCGTCCAGCCGCACATAGATGCCCGGTGCGCCCGCCACCCGGTGGCCGGTCACCCCGAAGTGGCCCAGCGTGCGGATGACGGCTTCCTCCACCCGGTACACATATTCCTTGACGAAGTACCCGGCCCGCTGAAGGTCGATGAGGGGATAGGCCACCACCTGGCCCGGGCCATGGAAGGTGACCTGCCCGCCCCGGTTGGTGGGCACCACCGGAATGTCTCCGGGCGCCAGCAGATGATCGGCCTGTCCGGCCAGCCCTTGCGTGAACACGGGCGGGTGTTCGCACACCCACAGCTCGTCCGGTGTGTCGGCGGTGCGTCCGGCCGTGAACGACTGCATGGCCTCATAGGTGGGCACATGGTCGACCCGTCCGAGGTGACGTACCTCCATCGCACGCCCGCTCAGAGCACCACCTTGACCATGGGGTGGCTGGTCAGGGTCCGGTAGAGCTCGTCCAGCTGCTCGCGACTGGTCACGCGCACCGACAGCGTCAGGCCCATGTAGTTGCCGGCCTTGCTGGGCCGCTGCTCGACGGTGGATGCATCGAAACCGGGGTCGAAAGCCGTGGCCACATGCACCATCGCCGAGAGGAAGCCGTCCACGTTGGCGCCCATCACCTTGATGGGGAAGTGGCACGGGTACTCGATGAGGGACTGTTCGGGAGGAATGTTCATGTCGGCGCGCTGGAGTCGTGCGGATTATCGGTCCGGCCCTGTCGGTGAGCCTTGACGGACCCATCGGGTTTCTACGTATAATCAGCGGCTTTGCAACCCGGACACCTTCGTAACCCGTCTGTAACTTGTGGGCACGAACATGCAGGACCGCACGTCGTACCCGCCGGCTTCGACCGCTGAAGAAGATGGGGAGCAGGAACCCGAATTCAAGCCGCTGACGCGTGAACAGGCGCAGCAGTGGCGATCCACCCAGCCAGTGCTATCGCCCTGGCGGCTGGTGGCGGTCCAGTGCCTCATGGCGCTGGGTCTGACGGTCGTGGCGGCGCTGATCACCCGATCGGTTTCCGTGTCGGTTTCGGTTTTGTACGGTGCTTGTGCGGTGGCGCTGCCCTCGGCCTTGATGGCGTGGGGTCTGACGTCCAGCGCTCTGGCCCGAGCCCTGTCGGGTGTGGCCCAGGCGGCCCTGGCAGGTTTCTTCTTCTGGGAAGGCGTCAAGATCCTTCTCGCCATGGCCATGCTGGTGGCGGCGAGATGGGTGGTGCCCGACCTCAGCTGGCCCGGTCTGCTGATCGGGCTGGTGCTGGTTCTCAAGGTCTACTGGCTGGGTTTCTGGATCCAGTCGCGTGGGCCGCGTGCTAACTGTTGAGGGCGTTCGGGCAACCGGCTCCCTCTGACCATCGGTAAAACGAACATGGCTGCTGAAGGTACTTTGACCCCGGGCGAATACATTCGCCACCACCTGGTCCACCTGACCAACGTCAAGCAGAAATCCATCGTCGATTTCTCCGTGATCAACATCGACTCGGTGGTGGTCAGCAGCGTGCTGGGCCTGTTCACCGTCTTCGTGCTCTGGCTGGCTGCCCGCAAGGCCACCGCCGGCGTGCCGGGTCGCTTCCAGGCTGCGGTCGAGATGCTGGTGGAAATGGTCGACCAGCAGGCGAAGTCGGTCATCCACAACGCCCAGAGCCGCAAGCTGGTCGCCCCGATGGCGCTGACCGTGTTCGTCTGGATCTTCATGATGAACTTCATGGACATGCTGCCGGTCGACCTGCTGCCCCAGATCTGGCACACCGCCGGCCCGGCCATGGGCTACCCCGACTACCTGCGCGTGGTGCCCACCGCCGACCTCTCGACCACCCTGGGTCTGTCGGTTTCGGTGCTGCTGCTCTGCCTGTTCTACAACATCAAGATCAAGGGCCTGGGCGGCTGGACGCACGAGCTCGTGTGCGCCCCGTTCGGCACCAGCAAGAACCCGGTCTGGGCGGTTCTGCTGGGCGTGGTGAACTTCCTGATGCAGATGATCGAATTCGTGGCGAAGACGGTGTCCCACGGCATGCGGTTGTTTGGCAACATGTTCGCGGGTGAGCTGGTGTTCATGCTGATCGCGCTGCTGGGTGCTTACGCCACCCTCTCGCTCGGCGGTGGACTCTTCTTCGTCGGACACCTGATCGCCGGCACGATCTGGACGCTGTTCCACATCCTGGTCATCGTCCTGCAGGCGTTCATCTTCATGATGCTGGCCCTGATCTATCTGGGTCAAGCGCATGACGCTCACTGACGCGACCGTTCTCGGACGCGCTGGGGTATCTCTCGTTTCTTTTCTTTCTCAACTCACTTCCATCAACTAGGAGTCATCATGGAAAACGTTCTGGGTCTTGTCGCACTGGCTTGCGGTCTCATCGTCGGTCTGGGCGCCATCGGCGCCTCCATCGGTATTGCACTGATGGGCGGCAAATTCCTCGAATCGTCGGCCCGTCAGCCCGAGCTGATGAACGACCTGCAGACCAAGATGTTCATTCTGGCCGGTCTGATCGACGCCGCCTTCCTGATCGGCGTGGCCATCGCCCTGCTGTTCGCCTTCGCCAACCCGTTCACCCTGTAATCGGGTTGGCTGCCCGAGCGGGCCTGGCGGCCTGACGGCGCAAGCCGCAAGCCGCCAACCTCCGGCCCGCGGGCAGCCGGTGCGTCATCACTCTTGTCAACACACAGAAAGGCGTTGCGATGAATATCAATGCAACCCTCTTTGCGCAGGCCATCGTCTTTGCGATCCTGGTGTGGTTCACGATGAAATTCGTGTGGCCCCCGATCGCCAAGGCCCTGGATGAGCGTGCGGCGAAGATTTCCGAAGGTCTTGCTGCCTCCGAGAAGGCCAAGTCCGAGCTGGCCGTGGCCAACAAGCGGGTTGAAGAGGAGTTGAGCAAATCGCGCAACGAGTCCGCCACCCGTCTGGCCGACGCCGAGCGCCGTGCCCAGGCCCTCATCGAGGAAGCCAAGGCCCGCGCCACCGACGAGGCCGCCAAGATCGTGGCCGCAGCCCGCCAGGAAGCCGAAGCTCAGGTCGTCAAGGCCCGCGAGCAGCTGCGCGAGCAGGTGGCTGCACTGGCCGTCAAGGGTGCGGAACAGATCCTGCGCAAGGAAGTCAATGCCGGCGTGCATGCCGACCTCCTGAACCGCCTGAAGACCGAACTCTGATCCACTGCCCCACGGCAACCAAAGGACAACCATGGCTGAAATCGCCACCATTGCCCGCCCCTACGCGGAAGCGCTGTTCAAGGCCACCGGCAACGGTGCGGCCGGCGCCGTCGCCTGGCTGGACGAGCTGGCTGCCGTGGCTGCCAACGAGCAGCTGCGCCAGTTTGCCGACAACCCCAAGTCGACCGCCGACCAGGTGTATGGTCTGGTGACCGGCGTGATGAAGTCGGCGCTCGATGCCAGCGGACAGAACTTTCTGCGCACCGTCATCGAGAACGGCCGTCTGGCCGTGCTGCCCGAAATCGCTGCTCAGTTCCGTGCACTGAAGAACGCCCAGCAGGGTGCCTTCGATGCCGTGGTTCACAGTGCCTTCCCGCTGGACGCGTCCGCCCTGGCGGACCTGTCCGGTGTGCTGGAGAAGCGCTTCGGCCGCAAACTCAACCTCCAGGTCGAATTGCAGCCCGAGCTCATCGGCGGCATTCGCGTCGTGGTGGGTGACGAGGTGCTCGACACCTCCGTCAAAGCCCGCCTGGAACAGATGAAAGTTGCCCTGACGGCCTGAGGCCGATCTCAGGCGCGCAAACCCCTAACGAAAGAAGGAAAGAGTCATGCAACTCAATCCCGCCGAAATCTCCGAACTGATCAAGTCCCGCATCGAGGGTCTGGCCGCTTCTGCCGACGTGCGCAACCAGGGCACCGTGGTGTCCGTGACCGACGGCATCGTGCGCGTTCACGGCCTGTCCGACGTGATGCAGGGCGAGATGCTGGAATTCCCCGCCAACAAGGAAGGCGTGCCGTCCTTTGGCCTGGCCCTGAACCTCGAGCGCGACTCTGTCGGCGCCGTGATCCTGGGTGAGTACGAGCACATCTCCGAAGGCGACACGGTCAAGTGCACCGGTCGCATTCTGGAAGTGCCGGTCGGCCCCGAGCTGATCGGCCGCGTGGTGAACGCCCTGGGCCAGCCCATCGATGGCAAAGGCCCGATCAACGCCAAGCTGACCGACGTGATCGAGAAGGTGGCTCCGGGCGTGATCGCCCGTAAATCGGTGGACCAGCCGGTGCAGACCGGCCTGAAGTCGATCGACTCGATGGTGCCCGTCGGCCGTGGCCAGCGCGAGCTGATCATCGGCGACCGCCAGACCGGCAAGACCGCCGTGGCGATCGACGCGATCATCAACCAGAAGGGTCAGAACATGACCTGCGTCTACGTCGCCATCGGCCAGAAGGCGTCGTCGATCAAGAACGTGGTGCGCGCCCTGGAGCAGGCCGGCGCCATGGAATACACCATTGTGGTGGCTGCCTCGGCCTCGGAATCGGCCGCCATGCAGTACCTGTCGGCCTACGCCGGCTGCACCATGGGCGAATACTTCCGCGACCGCGGCCAGGATGCCCTGATCGTCTATGACGACCTGTCCAAGCAGGCTGTGGCCTACCGTCAGGTCTCGCTGCTGCTGCGCCGCCCGCCGGGTCGCGAAGCCTACCCGGGCGACGTGTTCTACCTGCACAGCCGTCTGCTGGAGCGTGCAGCCCGCGTGAACGCCGACTACGTCGAAGCCTTCACCAAGGGTGAAGTCAAGGGCAAGACCGGTTCGCTGACCGCACTGCCGATCATCGAAACCCAGGCCGGCGACGTGTCCGCCTTCGTGCCGACCAACGTGATCTCGATCACCGACGGCCAGATCTTCCTGGAAACCAGCCTGTTCAACGCCGGCATCCGTCCCGCCATCAACGCCGGTATCTCGGTGTCGCGCGTGGGTGGTGCTGCACAGACCGACCTGATCAAGAAGCAGTCCGGCGGCATCCGTACCGACCTGGCCCAGTACCGCGAACTGGCTGCCTTTGCGCAGTTCGCCTCGGATCTGGACGAAGCCACCCGCAAGCAGCTGGACCGCGGTGCCCGCGTGACCGAACTGCTCAAGCAGGCCCAGTACAGCCCGCTGCCCATCTCGCTGATGGCCGCCACCCTGTTCGCCGTGAACAAGGGCTACCTGGACGACGTCGAAGTCAAGAAGGTGCTGTCTTTCGAAGCCGGCCTGCATGCTTTCCTGAAGGACAAGCACGCCGCCCTGCTGCAGAAGATGGAAGCCGGCAAGGCACTGGACAAGGACAAGGAAGCCGAAGCCCAGCTGTCCGCCGCCATCGCCGACTTCAAGAAGACCGGCACTTACTGAGCCGTCCATTGACCCGATAAAGGAGCAGCAATGGCAGCAGGCAAGGAAATCCGCGGCAAGATCAAATCGGTGGAGAACACCAAGAAGATCACCAAAGCCATGGAAATGGTCGCCGCTTCCAAGATGCGCAAGGCCCAGGAACGCATGCGTGCGGCCCGGCCTTACGCCGAAAAGGTGCGTCAGATCGCCGGCAACCTGAGCAAGGCGAACCCGGAGTACATCCATCCATTCATGCAGCCCAACGACGCCAAGACCGCCGGTTTTGTCGTCGTGACGACCGACAAAGGTCTGTGCGGCGGCCTCAACACCAACGTGCTGCGCGCCGTGACCAGCGAGCTCAAGGCGCTCCAGGCCAAAGGCCAGGACGCCCAGGTGGTGGCCATCGGCAACAAGGGTCTGGGCTTCATGAACCGGGTCGGTGCCAAGGTGGTGTCCAGCGTCACTGCGCTGGGCGATACCCCGCACCTCGACAAGCTGATCGGCCCCGTCAAGGTGCTGCTCGACGCTTACACCGAAGGGCGCATCAACTCGGTTCACGTCTGCTACACCCGTTTCATCAACACGATGAAGCAGGAGGCCGTGATCGAGCAGCTGCTGCCCCTGAACGCCAGCGACCTGCAGGAAGGCAATACCGGCCGCGACTGGGACTACGTCTATGAGCCGGACGCCCAGGCCGTCATCGACGACCTGCTGCTGCGCTACGTGGAAGCCCAGGTCTATCAGGCCGTGGCCGAGAACATGGCGTCCGAGCAGTCGGCGCGGATGGTGGCCATGAAGGCCGCCACCGACAACGCCGGCAACGTCATCAGCGAACTCAAGCTGGTCTACAACAAGACCCGCCAGGCCGGCATCACCAAAGAGCTGTCGGAAATCGTCGCCGGCGCAGCCGCTGTCTGATACCGCCGACGTCCTACCGAATCCAGAGAAAACAGAAGGTACCCATCATGTCTCAAGTACAAGGCAAGATCGTCCAGTGCATCGGCGCCGTCGTGGACGTGGAATTCCCCCGCGACCAGATGCCGCGCGTCTATGACGCCCTGAAAATGGAGGGCTCTGCCCTGACGCTGGAAGTCCAGCAGCAGCTCGGTGACGGCGTGGTGCGTACCATCGCCCTGGGCTCCTCCGACGGCCTGCGCCGCGGCATGGTCGTCTCCAACACCCACGCCCCCATCACCGTGCCGGTCGGCAAGGCCACCCTGGGCCGCATCATGGACGTGCTGGGCGCGCCCATCGACGAGCGTGGTCCGGTGAGCCAGGAGCTGACCGCTTCCATCCACCGCAAGGCCCCGGCCTATGACGAGCTGAGCCCGTCGCAGGAACTGCTGGAGACCGGCATCAAGGTGATCGACCTGGTCTGCCCGTTCGCCAAGGGCGGCAAGGTGGGTCTGTTCGGTGGTGCCGGCGTGGGCAAGACCGTGAACATGATGGAGCTCATCAACAACATCGCCAAGGCCCACTCGGGTCTGTCGGTGTTCGCCGGTGTGGGCGAGCGTACCCGTGAGGGCAACGACTTCTATCACGAGATGGCCGACTCCGGCGTCGTGAACCTGGAGAACCTGCCCGAGTCGAAAGTGGCCATGGTCTACGGCCAGATGAACGAGCCCCCGGGCAACCGTCTGCGCGTGGCCCTGACCGGCCTGACCATCGCCGAGTCGTTCCGCGACGAAGGCCGTGACGTGCTGTTCTTCGTGGACAACATCTACCGCTACACCCTGGCCGGTACCGAAGTGTCCGCCCTGCTGGGCCGCATGCCTTCCGCCGTGGGCTACCAGCCGACGCTGGCCGAAGAAATGGGCCGTCTGCAGGAGCGCATCACCTCCACCAAGGTGGGCTCGATCACCTCGATCCAGGCCGTGTACGTGCCGGCGGACGACCTGACCGACCCGTCGCCGGCCACCACCTTCGCCCACCTGGACTCCACCGTGGTGCTGTCGCGTGACATCGCTGCTCTGGGCATCTACCCCGCCGTGGATCCCCTGGATTCCACCAGCCGCCAGCTGGACCCGCTGGTGGTGGGTCAGGAGCACTACGAAGTGGCCCGTTCGGTGCAGGGCACCCTGCAGCGCTACAAGGAACTGCGCGACATCATCGCCATCCTGGGCATGGACGAACTGGCGCCAGAGGACAAGCTGGCCGTGGCCCGCGCCCGGAAGATCCAGCGTTTCCTGTCGCAGCCGTTCCACGTGGCCGAGGTGTTCACCGGTTCGCCCGGCAAGTACGTGCCGCTGTCGGAAACCATCCGTGGCTTCAAGATGATCACCGCGGGTGAGTGCGATCACCTGCCCGAGCAGGCCTTCTACATGGTCGGCACCATCGACGAGGCCTTCGAGAAGGCCAAGAAGATGGCCTGAGATCCGGTGCCGGGCCCGCGCTGAGCGGGTCCGATCCCGAGATCCCATCCATCTTTCACAGGAGTCCCTATGAGCACCATCCACGTCGATGTGGTCAGCGCGGAAGAGTCCATCTTCTCGGGTGAAGCCAAGTTCGTGGCCCTGCCGGGTGAAGCCGGAGAGCTGGGCATCCTGCCCGGTCACATTCCGCTGATCACCCGCATCAAGCCCGGCGCCGTGCGCATCGAGAAGGCCGATGGCGGCGAGGAGTTCGTCTTCGTGGCCGGCGGCATTCTGGAAGTGCAGCCGCACTGCATCACCGTCCTGTCGGACACCGCCATCCGCGGTCACGACCTGGACGAAGCCAAGGCCAACGAGGCGCGCGCCCAGGCCGAGGAGGCGCTGAAGAACGCCAAGAGCGACATCGACCTGGCCAAGGCCACGTCGGAGCTGGCCGTCATGGCCGCCCAGATCGCTGCCCTGCGCAAGTTCCGCCAGAAAAAGTGAAACCTGCTCCGCGCAGGTGAGAAAAAAGACCGGCCCAGGCCGGTCTTTTTCATGGTGGGTACCACCGCCTTGCCGTCAGCCGAATACCATGCAGGGCTAACCGAGATGGCCCGCGCATGACCTCCGAATTCGACGTCTCCCACCTGCCCGCCGAAGATGCGGCAGCGCACCTGCTGGTCACGCCGTCGGCGCTGGCGGACCTGAGCCTGGCCGACGCGGCGAGGGTGGTGGCCTACATGAAGCCCAAGCGCTTCCAGGCCGGCACCATCGTGATCCAGGAAGGCGAGGCGCGGTACAACGACTACATGCTGCTGCTGCTCTCGGGCGACATCGCGGTCGAGAACGAGCTGCCGGGTGCAACGGACAGCATGGTGGTGAGCATCATCGGTCCGGGCAGCCTGCTGGGCGAGATGGGCGTGATCGACGGGTCGCCCCGGTCGGCCACCTGCACCGCCAACACCGACATCACCGTGGGCATCCTCACCCGCACCGCGCTGATGCGCCTGCTGCGCGACGAGCCGGCCGTGGGTGCCCGGTTGCTGCTGGCCATCACCAAGCGGATGGCCGATCGGCTGCGTGAAACCACCCGCAAGCTGCGGACCTTTGCCCAGATGAACCGCGTGCTGCAGCAGGAGCTCAACGTGGTCATGAACAACCGCGTGCGCGCCGAACGCCAGAACGGCCAGTCCTGACCGGCTCCGGGTGCCGGTGCCGCGCCCCGGCCGCTGCACAATACCGCCATGCCGAAACCGAAACTGCCCCCGGGCACGCCGGACGACGCCGAGGCCGCCTTCTACGACGCCCTGCAGCATGCCGACATTGACCGGCTGATGGCCTGCTGGGCCGATGAAGACGAGATCGTCTGCGTCCATCCGGGCGGGCCCCGCCTGATTGGCCACGAAGCCATCCGGGCCGCCTTTGAAGCCATGTTCGTCAATGGTGCCGTCTCTGCGGTGCCCGAAAAAGTGCGTCGTGTCGATGCCGGTCCGTGCAGCGTGCACAGCGTGGTCGAGCGCGTGTCGGTGCTGACCGACGACGGGCCGCGCGTGGCCTGGGTGCTGGCCACCAATGTGTATGCCAAGACCGCGCGTGGCTGGCGCATGGTCGCGCACCATGCCAGCCCGGGCTCGCGCGTCGAGCCGCCCGACCACGCGCCCCACCGGCCGGTCCTGCATTGACGGCAATGGACTGGACATTCCGCGCCCCCTGGTGGCTGCCGGGCGGCAATCTGCAGACGCTGTGGGCGGCACTGGTGGCGCGCAGCCACAACGGTGACGAGCCCCGGTTTCGCCGGGAGCGCTGGACCACGCCCGACGGCGACTTCGTCGATGTCGACCATGCCGAGCACGCGACGAACGACCGGGCGCCGGTGCTGGTGGTGTTCCACGGCCTCGAGGGCTCTTCCAGCAGCGCCTATGTGCGGGCGTTTGCTTCATGGGCGCGGGAACAGCGGCTGCCCATGGCGATGCCGCATTTCCGGGGCTGTTCGGGCGAGCTGAACCTGGCGCCACGGGCCTACCATTCGGGCGACCACGAAGAGATCGACTGGATGTTGTCCAAGGTGCAGGACAGCCATCCGGGCCGAGCGCTGATCGCGGTGGGCATATCGCTGGGCGGCAACGCCCTGATGCGCTGGGCCGCCGAACACGGCAGCGCCGCGGGCCGCCGGGCCACGGCTGTGGCCTCGGTGTGCTCGCCCCTGGACCTGGCCGCCAGCGGACACGCCATCGGGCGGGGCTTCAACCGGCAGGTCTACACCCGCGTCTTCCTGTCCACCATGGTGCCCAAGGCGCTGGCCAAGCTGGACCAGTACCCGGGCCTGTTCGACCGCGAAGCCCTGTTGAGGGCGCGCGACCTGCACGCTTTCGACAATGTCTTCACCGGACCGCTCCATGGTTTTGCCGGCACGGACGACTACTGGATGCGGGCATCGGCCAAACCGCTGTTGCCCGACATCCGCATTCCCGCGCTGGCGCTCAACGCCCTGAACGATCCGTTCATACCGGCGGCCTCGCTGCCGAAGCCGGGGCAGGTCGGCCGGTGGGTGCAGCTGTGGCAACCCGGGCACGGCGGACATGTCGGCTTTGTGGGCGCGTTGTCGCCTTGGGGTCTGCCGGGGCATGTGCTGTCGATGCCGGCGGCCGTGGGCGCATGGCTGCTCCGCCACACCGGAACAGGAGGCGGTTGATGGACGACATCGTCAAGGCGGCGCTGGCCAAGTGGCCCGGCGTTCCCCACTGCTACGGATGGCTAGGCCTGGACCGGCGAGGCCGCTGGTACATGCGCGACGACCGGACCCAGGCCGCCGGCCCGTTTCCGGCCAGCAAGGGCTCCCTGCTGACGCACGACAAGCTGGTCGCCTTCATCGAGCGGAACTACCTGTCCGACGAACAGGGGCAATGGTTTTTCCAGAACGGGCCACAGCGGGTTTATGTGGAGCTGGAGGTCACGCCGCTGGTGTGGCGGTTGATGCCCGATGGCACGGTCCGCGCGCATACCGGTGTCGAGGTGGCGGTGCAGCGGGTGCTGGAGGACGAGGAGGGGCGCCTGTACCTGGTGACCGATGCGGGGCTGGGGCTGGTCGATGGCACCGACATTCTGGCGGCGGCGGACCGCATCGAGTCGGGCGAGTGGCAGCCGGAGCCGGTGCGTGCGCCAGACCTGCCGGGGCTGTTCGGGTACGTGCAGAGCCCGGCAGAACGGCACGCGTCACGCCCATGAAAAAAGCCGGTCAGTGACCGGCTTTTTGCTGGCGCGTCGTGGTGCTTACTTGACCGTGTCGACCATATAGGCCACGGCGGCCTTGATGTCGGCGTCGGAGGCGGCGGCAGCACCGCCCTTCGGCGGCATGGCGCCCTTGCCCTTGATGACGCTGGCGGTCAGGCCGTCGACACCGGCACCGAGGCGGCCGGACCAGGCGGCCTTGTCGCCCAGCTTGGGGGCGCCGGCCACACCGGCTGCGTGGCAGGCCATGCAGGCCTGCTTGTACAGGGCTTCGCCGTTGGCCGAGGCGGCCACCGGGGTGGCGGCGGGAGCGGGGGCAGCGGCGGCGGCGGCGGGAGCCGCCGCGACCACCACGGCCGGTGCCGGTGCAGCAGCAGCAGCCGGCGCTGCGGCAGCCGGTGCAGCGGCCGGAGCATCTGCTGCGGGCGGGTTCGGCACCTCGAACTTGCCGCCGGCGCCGTTGGCCAGGTGCACCACGGCACGGCCGATTTCCACGTCGGTGTAGGCACCGCCGCCCTGGGCACCCATGGCGCCCTTGCCTTTGAGGGCAGAGGTCAGCAGGGCTTCGTAACCGGTGGCGATGCGGGCCGACCAGGCGCCGGCGTCACCGAACTTGGGCGCGCCGGCCAGGCCAGCGTCGTGGCAGGCCGCGCACTGGGCCTTGTAGACCGTCAGGCCGTCGACCAGAGGGCGGTTGGCGTCGCGCAGCTCCACCGTGCCGATGGGCTGGATGCGCTTGGCGATGGCCTGCTCCATGTCGACCGCACCGGCGGCCGGCTTGTTGCCGGAGGTCACGAAGTACACCAGGCCGATGATCAGGAAGACGGGCACCACGAAGGCGAAGAAAGACGTCCACATCAGCTGGGAGGGCGTCTTGATGGGGCCGGTATGGGATTCGTGCGCGTGGTCGCTCATGGTGTCCTCAGGGGGTGGCGGAACGAGGCCGGCCAGGGCCGGCGGACAGCCTTCGATTATAGCCAGCGGCCCGTGTGGCCCCACCCGTCCGCCACAGCGCGCCACGGGGTTTCAGCGCTGCCAGCGCCGCAGCAGCAGGGCATTGCCGACGACGCTGACGCTGCTCAGTGCCATGGCGGCCCCGGCCAGCACCGGGTTCAGCAGGCCGGCGGCGGCCAGCGGGATGCCGATCACGTTGTAGGCAAAGGCCCAGAACAGGTTCTGGCGGATCTTGCGCCAGGTGCGCCGCGAGATATCGATCGCATCGGCCACCAGGTCCGGGTCGCCCCGCATCAGCGTGATGCCGGCGGCCTGCATGGCCACCTCCGTGCCGGTGGACATGGCGATGCCCACATGGGCCGAAGCCAGGGCCGGCGCGTCGTTGATGCCGTCGCCCACCATGGCCACAGTGTGGCCGCCAGCCTTGAGCCGGTTGACGATGGCCGCCTTGTCGGCCGGCAACACCTCGGCTTCGACATGGTCGAGTCCGAGCCGGGCGGCCACCGCCATGGCGCTGCCCCGGTTGTCGCCGGTGATCATGACGGTGTGCACGCGCAACGCATGCAGCCGGGCCACCGCGTTTGCGGCGCCGGGCTTGGGGGTGTCGCCGAAAGCCAGCAGGCCGATCAGCGCGGGCCGATCGGTCACGTCGGCCAGCCAGGAGACCGTGCGCCCTTCGGCCTGCAGCTCATCGGCCCGGGCCTGCAGGGCTTCGGTGGAAACGCCAAGCTCCTGCATGTAGCGCGAACTGCCCAGCCGCAGCGACCGCTCCTGCACCTGCGCCGACATGCCCCGGCCGGCCACCGCAGCCACCCGCGAAGCCGACAGCCGTTCAACCCCGGCCGCGGTCGCCGCCTGCAGCACGGCATGCGCCAGCGGGTGCTCACTGCCCGACTGGATGGCGGCGCTCCAGGGCAGCAGGTCGCCGTCATGGCCGGGCGCGGCCACCGCCGCCACCAGCTCCGGCCGACCCTGGGTCAGGGTGCCGGTCTTGTCGAAGGCCACGGTGTCGATCCGGTGGGCCAGCTCCAGCGCTTCAGCGTCCTTGATCAGGATGCCGTGTCGCGCGGCCAGGCCGGTGCCGGCCATGATGGCCGTGGGCGTGGCCAGACCGAGCGCACAAGGACAGGCGATCACCAGCACTGCCACCGCATTCAGGATGGCCTGTTCCCAATCGCCGGTGCCCAGACCCCAGCCCAGCAGGGTGGCTGCGGCCAGCACCAGCACCACCGGCACGAACACCGCGCTCACCCGGTCGACGATCCGCTGGATCGGCGCCTTGCGCGCCTGGGCCGATTCGACCAGCCGCACGATGCGCGACAGCTTGCTCTCGGCGCCCACGGCGGTGGTCCGCACCACCAGCAGGCCCTCGGCATTGACCGACCCGCCGGTGACCGCATCGCCCTCGTGCCGGGCCACCGGCAGGCTCTCGCCGGTGATGAGCGACTCGTCGACCTGGCTGGCGCCTTCGATCACGGTGCCGTCGACCGGCACCCGCTCACCCGGGCGGATCACCACGAGATCGCCGACCTTCACCCGGGCGAGCGGCAGCTCGACGTCGCCGCTGCCGGTGCGGACCCGGGCCACCTCGGGCTTGAGGGCCTGCAGCGCGGCGATGGCCGCGGTGGTCTGGCGCCTGGCCCGGGCTTCCAGCCATTTGCCCAGCAGGACCAGCGTGACGATGACGGCCGATGCCTCGAAGTACAGGTGCGGCGCGCCGTGATCGGCGTGTCGCACCATCAGGTAGACGCTCAGGCCGTAACCGGCGCTGGTGCCCAGGGCCACGAGCAGGTCCATGTTCCCGGCGCCGGCCCGCAGCGCGCGCCAGCCGGCCCGGTAAAAACGGGCGCCGAGCCAGAACTGCACCGGCGTGGCCAGGGCCAGCTGCCACCCGCCGCCGAGCATCCAGTCGGCGCCGAACAGCATGCCCAGCATGGGCAGCACCAGGGGCAGCGAGAGCGCCGCTGCCAGCAGCACCGGCCACAGCGGTTCGCCGGAGCGCGACAGGGGCTCGGCAGGCGCATCGCCGGCCAGGACCCGGGCCTCGTAACCGGCCCGGCGGATGGCGTCCTGCAAAGCCGCATCGCTGGTGGCGGCATCGGTGTCCACCGTGGCCCGTTCGGTGGCCAGGTTGACCGTCACGTCGGTCACGCCGGGCACGGCGCGCAGGGCCTTTTCGACCCGGCCGACGCAGGAGGCGCAGGTCATGCCCTGCACCGAGAGTTCAAACGAAAGAGAAGGGGTTGGCATGGAGGTGCTCCGAAATGGGGTTCCCGCATGCTCGGCCTTGCCACGGGGGCAGGCGCAAGCCCCGCGCTGCTGGACCTTGCCACCGTGTCAGGCCACAAGCTCGGGGCTTCATCCAACCGGTTTCTTCCACCCGTTTCAGGAGTCCTTCCATGCACAGCTTCCATGTTCCCGGCATGACCTGCGGCCATTGCGCCTCCACCATCGGCCGCGCCCTGCGCACCGCCGACCCCGCCTGCGAGGTGGAGGTCGCGTTGCCCCTGCGCGAGGTGCGGGTGCGCAGCACCGAAGACCGCGCGACCCTGGCTGAGGTGCTGGCAGGGGCCGGTTATCCGCCGGCGCCGGCCGCTGCTGCCGGACAATGACCCGGTCGGGCCAACGCCTTCCCCGGAGAACTGCCATGTCGACCCTGATGAACATCGGCCAGGCGGCCGCTGCCGCCGGTGTGTCGCCCAAGATGGTCCGCCACTACGAGGCCATCGGCCTGCTGGCCGAGCCGCAGCGCAACCCGTCGGGCTACCGCCTCTACACCGAGCGCGATGTGTCGGTGCTGCGCTTCATTGCCCGCTCGCGGCATCTGGGTTTTTCCACGGCGCAGATCGGCGAGCTGATCGGGCTGTGGAGCGATTCGCACCGCTCCAGCCGCGAGGTCAAGGCGGTTGCCGAGCGTCATCTGGCCGACCTGGCGGACAAGCGCCGCGAGATCGAGCAGATGATGGCCGGCCTGGGCGAGCTGGTGGCGGCCTGCCATGGCGACGACGATCCGCATTGCGCAATTCTGGACACCTTGTCCCAGCAGGCCCTGGAGCGGCACCAGCCGACCCACCGGCCGACGTTGAAGAAAGCTTCTGCCCCGCCTTCCGAGGTTTCGGCGGCGCCGTCCAGCCACATCGATCTGATGGCCTGGATGCGGGGTGTGCGGGTCCACCGGGACGGCGCCGGACCCGGCGGGTCGACCGGGTAGAATCCGCAACTCGCGCGGCTGTAGCTCAGTGGATAGAGTATTGGCCTCCGAAGGTTGTCGTCATCGGAGTGCCAAGCTGCAAAATGACGACTGGTCTCCGTACAGCACGCGGCTGTAGCTCAGTGGATAGAGTATCGGCCTCCGAAGCCGAGGGTCGTGGGTTCGATCCCCGCCAGCCGCGCCAAATCAATGACTTACGCGCATCTAAGCGTAGGGCGAACATGTAGTTGAGGCGCTGCCCCTCCCCGGCAGCGCGCTGTTAGTGGGCCAGCTTGGGCACTGAGGCGATGGTCTTCGAGCTGCTTCGCGATGTGCTGTGGCCCGCAACTGGCCCACTGCTGGCCCAGCGGAATCCGCGTGATGTGGTTTTGCCTCGGGTACGACCATCGCTCTTTGGCCTGAGAGGCAGGCCCGGGTGGTCGCCTTAGAACGGTACAGGCGGGGAGAACCACCGTTTTGACGAAGACCATCCTCGCGATGCTCGGGCCGCAATCAGGACCTACCGCGTCCTCCGTGCTGGCATGCCACTTCGTCTCGGTTGCGGTTGTTTGAGCGTCCCGCAGCGTGAACATCCCGACCCGACGAATTCCTTCTTGTGATGTGCTGGTGCCATGGATCCTGACGTCGCGGCGGTATTCCCACTCCCCAGTCAATTAACTCTACCCACGGGCATTACGATGACTGCATCACGACTGGGAGGGGGAAAACTGTGCGAACGAACGATAACGGCGAAAGCGGATCTGTCGCCCTGTACTGGGACTTCGAGAATCTGCACGCCGGCCTCATGGAGGCCAAATACGGCGAAGGTGCGTATGCGAAGCAAGACAATCGCTTCAAGGTTCAAGAACCTTTAATCGATGTCCAGGCCCTGGTTGAACTCGGCGCCTCGTTCGGGCCGGTCGCCATCAATCGCGCTTACGGCAACTGGCAGTACTTCGGTCGGTACCGTGATGCCCTGCTTCAGGGCTCGGTCGAGCTAATCCAGCTATTTCCGCCGGGGGCTTCCGCAAAAAATGGCGCCGACATCAAGCTCTGCCTCGATGCCACCGAGGATCTCAGCCGTTTCGCTCACATCAGGACAGTCATCGTCGTGGGCGGAGACAGCGACTACATGCCCGTTGCGCAGAAGATCAAGGCCGCTGGACGCACACTGATCGGCATTGGCAACCGCAAGAACACCAACAAGCACTGGGCCAAGAGCTGCCACGAATTCCGCTTCTACGACAGCCTCATCGAGCCGGAGACCCTGGGCGACAGCAAGAAGGGCGATGCCCCTGAAGCGGCCACCACACCTCCGGCCAACCCCGCCGCCGACCTGCTACGCCGCGCCCTCCACCTGCTGTCCGAATCCACGGGCGAGCCCTGGGTGAACAAAGCCAACGTGCTGCCACTGATCAAGCGGCTGGACCCCACCTTCGACCCTAAAGACTTCGGCTACGCCGGATTCGGCGAAATGCTCAAGGCCCTGGAGGCGGTGGTCGAAGTGCGCAAGAGCGAAGACGCCCACCATCTGCGGCTGCGGCGCTAGGGCGGGCGTGCCCGCAGCAAGCGGGATACCGAGTCTGGTTGGCTCTGAAGGAGACCCATGATGGGACCCCTACACGTCAGTTCGGTTGTCTGCGAGACCATCGCAAAGGTGTAGAGGACGGCTACGCAGCGTTGGACTAAACCGCTCGCGCGGTAGCCGCTCCGTCAGCATCGTGGCTATTCGTTTCGTCGCTGGTTCTGCCATGTTGATGGGCGAGGCAATCCGCCTCGCTCTTCGACAGGAGTTGAACCATGAGCTCACTGACGTCCTCCGTCTCACCGCTGCGCCAACGCATGATCGACGACATGCGCATGCGCAAGTTCAACGGCAAGACCCAGATCCACTACATCCGCGCCGTGCGCAGGCTCGCTGCCTATCTCAAGCGATCGCCGGACACGGCCACTGCCGAGGATCTTCGGTCCTTCCAGCTGCACATGGTCGAGACCGGCACCGCCCCGCCGACCATCAACGCCACGCTCAGCGGCCTGAAGTTCTTCTTCGATGTGACCCTGGGTCACGCCGAGCTGCTGGTCAAGGTGCAACCCGTGCACCAGCCACGTCCGATACCCGTGGTGCTGAGCTGCGACGAAGTGGCCCGCCTGATCGCCGCCGCACCGAACGCCAAGTACCAAGCGGCGCTGTCTGTGGCCTATGGCGCGGGCCTGCGCGCCAGCGAAGTGTGCGCGCTCAGGGTCAGCGATATCGACAGTGAGCGCATGACGCTGCGCGTGGAGCAAGGCAAGGGCCGCAAGGACCGCTACGTCATGCTCTCGCCCGTGCTGCTTGAGCGGCTGCGCGCCTGGTGGCGGGTTGGGCATGCGCAGGGCAATATGCTGCCCGGCGGTTGGCTGTTCCCCGGGCTCAATCCCATGGACGCGTTGTCCACGCGGCAACTCAACCGCGCGATCCACCTGGCCGCGGACGCCGCCCACATCGACAAGCGGGTGTCGATGCACACGCTGCGTCACAGCTTTGCCACGCACCTGCTGGAGCAGAAGGTCGATATCCGGGTGATCCAGGTGCTGCTGGGTCACAAGCGGCTGGAGACCACCGCCCTGTACACCCATGTGGCCACCGAAGTGCTGCGCGCGGTGATCAGCCCGCTGGAGATGCTGCCTTCGCCCTAGGCCTGCGGCCATGGGGCAGCAAGCCCTGGAAGTCGCCGACATCTTCCGCCTCCATGGACCTGCCTGGCGTCTGGCTCAGCGCGGCCACCTGAGCCTCGCCCAACTCAAGGCCATGTCGGCCATTGAGCAGTGCCGCAGCGCGGCACTGGGAGGGCATGTCTTGCGCTGCGAGGGGTGTGGCACCGATCAGATCGCCTACAACTCCTGCCGCAACCGCCACTGCCCGAAGTGCCAATCCAGCGCAGCGCGGCGTTGGCTGCAGGCGCGCACCGTCGATCTGCTGCCAGTGGAGTACTACCACGTGGTCTTCACACTGCCAGCGCCCATCGCCGAGATCGCGTACTTAAACAAGGAGGTGGTCTACGGCCTGCTGTTCGATATCGCCGCACAGACCCTTCTGACCATTGGTGCCGATCCGAAGCACCTGGGTGCTCGCCTGGGTGTCACGCTGGTGCTGCACACCTGGGGCTCAGCACTTACACATCACCCACACGTCCACGGCATCGTTCCTGGTGGTGGCGTGGCGCGGGACGGCGAGCACTGGATCGCCTGCCGTCACAGGTTCTTCCTGCCGGTGCGTGTGCTCTCCCGGTTGTTCCGGCGGCGTTTCCTGGAAGCGCTGCAGCAGGCGCATCGCGATGCCCGGCTGCAGTTCTTCGGTGAGCACGCGCCCCTAGCCCAAGCCGCGGCATTCGCGCGCTGGCTCGCGCCGCTGCACCAATGCGAGTGGGTGGTCTATGCCAAGCGTCCGTTCGCCGGACCCGAGTCGGTGCTGGCCTACCTTTCTCGCTACACGCACCGGGTGGCCATCTCCAACAGCCGCCTCATCGCGCTCGATGAGCGCGGCGTGACCTTCCGCTGGAAGGACTATCGCGACAAGGGTCGCACACGCCACAAGACGATGACGCTCGCTGCGGGCGAGTTCATGCGGCGCTTTCTGTTGCACGTGCTGCCCGCAGGCTTCCACCGCATCCGCCACTACGGGCTGTTGGCCAATGGCAACCGGACCGCATGCCTGGCACTGGCCCGCCAGTTGCTGCACGTGCCTGTGCCAGATCTGCAGGACTCAACACCCAGCGAGGACGTACAGGGCGAAGAGCGACCGATCTTCGTCTGCCCTCATGCGGCCACGCCATGACGATCGTGCTGACCCTCGCGCGCGGCGAGACCATTCGCGCGCCACCCCTTCAGGCCACGCCATGAATATTCTGAGAGATTTGCGCACCTCTGGTTCGACGGCGCTTCACGCGTCGCCCAGGGTGGCTCGTCTTCGGCGCGTGGCAACGCCGCTCCCTTGTTCCTGCGCGATCCTGGCGAAGGAGGCTTTGACCGCAATGACCCGCAATCGACCGGTCAGCGAGAGCCGGCAGCGCATTCGAACGCAGCACCAGCGCGCCACCGCGCACACGCAATCGCCATAGCGCGAACCGTCACCGCTGCTCTCGCCGCGGTTTCCTCCCTCGAGGCTTGTTCAACACCTGCCCTTCCTTGCGGGCATCACGTTGCGCGTGCGGCACTCGGGCAGGTGTCGAACAAACCTAGACGGTTGCGGTCGGTCGGCGGATAGCGCCAAGTGCAAGGTCTCGGCTTCAACGCGGTCCTTCAGCCCCCTCTTGGACAACTGCAAAGGACGGCAACCGGGCGAAGCGGTCACGCCGAGGGTGTCAGAACTATTCTGCTTCAGCTTCTTTCACAAGCCCGTATTCCTTCATCTGGCTCCGCACCTCTTGAATCTCACGATTCAGCTGAGTGAGGTACTCGTTCGCGACCATGGAGAATAGGTCTTCACCGACCTTGTCGAGCTTGATGGTGAACTCGCCGAGCCTGATCCGCTGTATGAGCTTGTTGAACGCGCTCTTGACCGCGTTCGGGCTGTCGTCAGACAGCGGGATGGTTACCGGCGTACCCTCGACATTAATCTTGATGAAGTACTTCTCTTCGACGCAGTCGACAGTAGCATCAAGCGTTACCATAGATCTTCCCTCTCTCTCCAAAAGCTTCCTTGCCGCCTTCCAGCGTGCGCATGCTTACAACCTTCCAGTCAAGCAGGTCGCTCGGGTTCGAAACATTCACGAGGTTGTTCGAGAAGGGGTTTCCGACGAAGGTGCCATACCCCGCCTGCCCGTGGTTCCGATAGATCGAGCAATATGGAAGCGTTCTCACGGCGATGTTCGCGTCGTGAGTCGAGATAAAGATCCTGCGGCCTGACCTCGCGCGCTCCTTGATAAGGGGAACGATCACATCGTTGATGTACTCGTTGCCCAGGCTTCTCTCCGGCTCGTCGAGGATGTAGATGTCTTTGTCCGTCCCGAGCTCCTTCTGGAGCATCACCATTGACGACTCGCCACTGGACGGTACATACGGAAAGTCGTCCAGCGTGAAGTACCGCTTGAACAGCAGCATCTCGTAGACGCTTTTGATGTCGTCGACGTCCTCGATGTCGTTCAGTTCTGCGATTCTGTGGAACAGGTCGTCGGAGAACACGGACTTCATGACGGCCACCACGGCATTCGCAAACTTCTTCTGGCACCCCTTTTTCACATTCCCCAGATTGGTCATGGCGGCGTCGGTGACCTTGCCGTTCTGAAAGACGTACTCAGTCACAAACTTCAACTGCCCTTTGCCGGAACCAAGGTCACCGACCACCTCCTCCTCGCTCGGAATCTTCGTGTTCAAGCTTTTGGCAATCGCGCGGGCG
>PNMF01000026.1 GCA_013823485.1 Comamonadaceae bacterium | reverse complement strand
GGCGAGCAGAGCGACGGCATCGGCCAGGTGAACACGGCGGTGGTTCAGCTCGACCAGATGACGCAGCAGAATGCCGCGCTGGTGGAAGAAAGCGCAGCCGCGGCCGAGAGCCTGCAGAGCGAGGCGCAGCGCCTGAACAGCGTGGTGGCGCGGTTTCAGCTCGCATGAGTTGAAATCACCTCAAGCTGAAAAACCATCGTTTGTCAGCAGGCGAGGGCAGGGCCATCATCCGGCCCACCTTCCCCTCATCCCCACGGAGACAAACCATGTCCGCCCTGCTTGAAAAACTCGAAGCCCTTGGCCAGAAGGAATACCGCCACGACCCGCTGGTGCACCCCAAGGTGTCGATCTACCAGCCGGACCAGCCCGGCCTGATCTTCCCCGGGATCCCCGAGTTCGACGATGTGGCCCGCACCCGCCAGTACCTGAAGGAACGGCTGGTGGGGGCCTGCCGGGCCTTTGCCCGTCAGGGTTTCGACTACGGCTTTGCCGGCCACCTGACCATCCGCGACCCGGAGCATCCCAACCTCTACTGGACCAACCCGATGGCGGTGCATTTCGCCCAGGTCAAGGTGTCCAACCTGATCCTGGTGGACCACCAGGGCCAGGTGGTGGAGGGGCAGCATGCGGTCAACCGCGCCGGCTTCGTGCTGCACGCCGCCGTGCACGAGGCGCATCCCGACATCCTGGCCATGTGCCATGCCCACACGGTGTACGGCACTGCGTTTGCGTCGCTGGGCAAGCCGCTGGAGCCGATCTCGCAGGATGCCGCCGCCTTCTTTGAAGACCATGTGGTCATCGGCGACGAAGCCGGCCAGGTGGCGGTGGAGGTGAAGGCCGGCCTGAAGGTGGCCGACTGGTTCAAGGGCGTGAAAGCCGCCATCCACCAGAACCATGGCCTGTTCACCGCCAGCCGCCACAGCATCGAGGCTGCGGCCTTCTGGTTCATTGCGCTGGAGCGCTGCTGCCAGCAGCAGCTGGCCGTGATGGCCACCGGCGCCACCCCGCGCCTGGTGCCGGCCGACCGGGCCCGTTACAGCCGCGAGCATGTGGGCAGCGAATACATCGGCTGGCTGCATTTCCAGACCATCTGGAACGACCTGGTGCGCACCGAACCCGACATGTTCGACTGAGCCCGAAGGCGGTCATCGGAGGGCAGCGGCACGCCGCTAAACTGCGCGCACGATGCGCCGCTTGCCCCACCTCATGCAGCTGCGGACCTTCGAGGCCGTGGCCCGACACCGCAGCTTCCGGCTCGCCGCCGACGAGCTGAACATCACCCCGTCGGCGGTCAGCCACCAGATCCGCCACCTCGAGGCCCACTTCGGCCGCGAGCTGTTCGAGCGCCACCACCGACGCATCGAACCGACCGCCAGCGGACAGCGGCTTCACGAGCAGCTCAGCCGCCTGTTCGACGCGCTCGACATGGCCTGCCGCGAAGTGGCCCTGCCCGATGGCGAGCAGGTGCTCTCGCTGCACTGCGCACCGAGTTTTGCGGTCAAGTGGCTCGGGCCGCGCCTGGCCGACTTCCGGCGCCGGCACCCCGACATCAGCCTGCGCCTGACCACCGGCTCCGACCCGATCGACCTGGACGCCGCGCGCGAGATCGACCTGTGGATCGCCTACGGCCGTGCGCGGCCGGCACCCGGCATCGCGGTGACCGACCTGGGCGAAGAGCTGATCGTCCCGCTGATCTCGCCCGCCCTCATGCCCGACGCACGCAAGCCGCCCCAGCTGGCTTCGCTGACCCTGATCGAGTCGCAGCTCAGCAGTGTGACCTGGACCGAGTGGTTCACCCTGAACGGCTGGCCGCCCACGCAGACCGCCAAGCTGTCCTTCGACCGGGCGGCGCTGGCCATTTCGGCGGCGGTGGACGGCATGGGCATGGCGCTGGAGAGCGCCCGCCTGGCCGAGCGCGAACTGCGCAACGGTGAACTCAAGGTCTGGGGCGGCAAGCGCCACCAGCACCTGGCGCGGCCAATGCACTTCCTGCACCGCCGCACCCGCGACCGCCTGCGGCCCGAAGTGGCCGCCTTCATGGAATGGCTGCAGCAGGGCACGGCTCAGGCACACTGAGCGGCCCATGCAGATCCTCACCAGCCTACTCGTCCTGATCGTCCTGGCCCGCGTGCTGGGCCACCTGTTTGCGCGCTGGGGCCAGCCGGCCATCGTGGGCGAGATGCTGGCCGGCATCCTGCTCGGGCCGTCGGTGCTGGGTCTGGTGGCGCCGAGCCCGGCGCTCTCCGGCATTGCGTCCCTGGCCATCTTTCTGGTCATCCTGGCCGCCGGCCTGGAGATGAGCTTTCACGAGATCGCCCGCGCCATGCGGGGCCGTGGCCTGCTGGTGGCGCTGACCGCGTTCGCTCTGCCCTTCGGCTCGGGCGTGCTGGTGGCCTGGGCCTTCGAGCTGGACCTGATGCGCACCATCTTCCTGGGCCTGTGCATCTCGATCACCGCATTGCCGGTCGCGGTGAAGATGCTCGAAGAGCTGGGCATGCTGGAAACGCCGATCGGGCACCACGCCATCTCCACCGCCATCATCAACGACGTGCTGGCCCTGTTCATCCTGGGCATCCTGCTGGCGCTGCCGGAGCAGACCACCTGGAGTCAGGTGGTCTCGACCGGTTCGGTGGTCATGGCCAAGCTGCTGGTGCTGGTGTCGGCGGTGGTGGGGCTGAACCTGCTGCTGGGCTGGCTGGAGCGGCGCGGCATCAATGTGTCGGCCGGGCCGGAAAAGCTGGCCGCGCTGTTCGGGCCGGAAGCGCTGTTCGGCATCGTGGTGGTGTTCGTGCTGGCCTTCGGTTCGCTCAGCGAGGGGCTGGGCTTCCACTTCGTGATCGGTGCCTTCTTCGGAGCGCTGCTGCTGGACCAGCGCCATTTCGTGGCCGCCCGCTACGAAGACCTCAAGCGCACGCTGGGCTCCATCACCGGCGGCTTCCTGGCGCCGGTGTTCTTTGCCTACCTGGGGCTGGAGTTCCACATCGAGGCGCTCACCGACCTCGGCTTCGTGGCGGCGGTGCTGGCGGCGGCCATTGCCTCCAAGGTGCTGGCCGGCTGGTGGGGCGGGCGGTTGATCGGCATGTCCGGCCGCGAAGCGTTGGGGCTGGGCTTCATCCTGAACGGGCGCGGGGCCATGGAGCTGGTGGTGGCCAGCATCGCGCTGGAGCGCGGCTTCATCGGCCGCGAGATGTTCTCGGTGCTGGTGCTGATGGGGGTGGTGACCACCATGCTGGCCCCGGTCACCTTCAATGCGGTGCTGGACGAAAGGCGCCGTCGCCTCTACCGTGAGAAGCACCGTCCCGCAACCGCAGCACCATCGGAGGAAGCATGAGCGCAGGCCTGTCGTCGACCACCCCTTCATCCCCGTCCCCGCAGGACCGCTGGACCCGGCTGGTGCCGGGCCCGGCCAACCGGGTGCCGCTGACGCCGGTGGGCTTCCTGCAGCGCTCGGCCGAGATCTTTCCGGACCGGCTGGCCGTGGTGCACGGCGGCCAGCGCATCCCGTATGCCCAACTGTTCGAGCGCGCCTGCCGGCTGGCCTCGGCCCTGCAGCGGCGCGGCGTTCAGCCCGGCGATGTGGTGGCCGTCATGCTGCCCAACGTGCCGGCCATGATCGACGCGCATTTCGGCGTGCCGATGGCGGGCGCGGTGCTGTGCACCATCAACACCCGGCTCGATGCCGACACCGTGGCCTACATCCTGACCCACTCGCAGGCCCGCGTGCTGGTGGTGGACCGGCAGTTCGCGCCGGTGGTGGCGGCTGCGCTGCAGCGCACCGGGCATGAGGTGCTGGTGATCGACAACGACGACCCGCTGTACGACGGCCCCGGCGAACGCATCGGCGGCTGCAGCTACGAGGACTTTCTGGCCGAGGGCGACCCGGCCTTCCGCTGGACGCCACCGACCGACGAGTACGCGCCGATCGCGCTCAACTACACCTCCGGCACCACCGGCCGGCCCAAGGGCGTGGTCTACCACCACCGGGGCACCTTCCTGGAGGCCATGGGCAACATCTCGGCCTGGCCGCTGCCGCTGCACCTGGTCTACCTCTGGACCCTGCCGCTGTTCCATTGCAACGGCTGGTGCTTCGCCTGGAGCACGGTGGCCATGGGCGGCACGCAGGTCTGCCTGCGCGCGGTCGACCCGGACCTCATCTTCCGGCTCATCGGCGAACACGGCGTGACCCACATGTGCGGTGCGCCCACGGTGCTGTCCATGCTGACTGCATCGCCGGCCGCGCAGACCCGCAGCCACTCGCACACGGTGCACATCCAGACCGGGGGGTCACCGCCGCCGGCCAAGGTGATCAAGGCCATGGAAGAGATCGGCTTCCAGGTGCTGCAGATCTACGGCATGACCGAGCTGCAGGGCCCCAGCACCTATGCGGCGGTGCAGGCCGGCTGGGCCGGGCTGCCGCTGGAGGAGCGCGCCAACTTCATGGCGCGCCAGGGGGTGCGCTACCCGGTGGTCGAAGAGCAGCGGGTGGGCCACCCCGACACCTGCGAGCCGATGCCGCAGGACGGCGAGACCATCGGAGAAATCCTGATCCGCTCCAACACGGTGATGCTGGGCTACCTCGACGACGAAGCCGCCACCGCCGAGGCCTTCAAGGGTGGCTGGATGCACACCGGCGACCTCGCGGTCTGGCACGCCGACCACTACATCGAGATCAAGGACCGCAAGAAGGACATCATCATCTCCGGCGGCGAAAACATCTCGAGCGTGGAGGTGGAGATCGCGCTCTACCGGCACCCGGCCACGCAACTGGCGGCGGTGGTGGCCAAGCCGGACGAGAAGTGGGGCGAGACGCCCTGCGCCTTCGTGCAGCTCAAGCCCGACATGCAGGCCACCGAGGCCGAGATCATCCAGTGGTGCCGCGACCACCTGGCCCACTACAAGGTGCCGCGCCAGGTGGTGTTCGGCCCGCTGCCGACCACCGCCACCGGCAAGATCCAGAAGTTCGCGCTGCGCGAACGGGCCCGGTCAGCGACCTGAGATCAGCCGCAGGCCCAGACCCACGAACAGCACGCCGGCCACCCTGTCCAGCCAGAGCCCGGCGCCCGGGCGGCGCTGCAGCCAGCCGCCCACCGTGCCCGCGAAGTAGCCCAGCAGCCCGAACAGCACGGCCGCCTGCAGCGTGAACAGCAGGCCCAGCAAGCCGATCTGCAGCGGCACATGGCCCTGGGCCGGCTGCACGAACTGCGGCAGGAACGACAGAAAGAACAGCACCACCTTGGGGTTGATGGCATTGGCCACCAGCCCCTTGGCGAACAGCCGGCCGGTGGACTCGGTGGCCGCGCTCGCGCTCTCCAGCCGGGCCGGCCCGGCATGGCGCAGGGCCTGCACGCCCAGCCACACCAGGTACAGGCCACCGGCCCAGCGCAGGGCGGTGAAGGCGGTGGGCGATGCGGCCACCAGTGCGCTCACCCCGGCCAGGGCCAGCGCGGTGTGGCTCAGGCAGCCGGCGGCACAGCCCAGCCCGAAGGCGATGCCGGGCCGGCGGCCGCGTGCCATGCCGGTGCTGAGCACCATCAGGTTGTCGGGGCCGGGCGAGGCGGTGATGAGCACGGCCGCCAGCAGGAAGCCGAAGAACTGTTCGGGCGAAAGCATGGGCGGGATCGTAGCGGCGGGCCGCCTCAGGCGGTGTCGCCCAGGCCCGCCGCCAGCAGGGCACGGGCCGCTTCCACCCGCAGCGCCAGCGGGGCCTGCGCATCGTTCATGACCGCGCGCAGGAAGGCCGCCGGGGTGGTGGCGTGGGCGGGCGTGGCCGCCGCTGCTGCTACCGGCGGGGCCACCGTTGCCGGGGCCACCGCCGCCGAGGCGTTGGCGCCGTGCAGGCCGAGCCTGGCACAGGCCGCTGCCCACGCCGCGGGCGCGATGGTCTGGATACGCGAGAGCAGATCGGCCTGAGCATCGTCGCCCGGGGGCAGGTCGAGCCAGGCGTCTTCGCCGAACACGGCGGGCAGGTCGGGCGTCACGAAGGCGGACCAGCGCGGCTCGTCACCGGCATTCCCCTGAACCTTCACCTGCAACGTCACCGGGGCCGGCACCGGTGCGGGTGGGGGCTGTTGGCCGGCGGCGTCGGGCCAGCAGCGCAGCCGCCCGGGGCGCAGCTCGGCATGGCCGGGCAGGTGGGTGCGGCACAGCGCGGCCAGAAAAGCTGCCGCCTCGGCCCGCGGCACCGGCTGTGCCAGCGGCAGCCACAGCTGCAGGCCGCCCTGGCCGGAAACGGCAATGGCCGGCGCGGGCAGGTCGAGTGCGGTCTGCAGGGCGGTCCAGAGGGCGCGCAGCGGCGCCCAGTCGGCCGGGCGGGCGAGTTCGATCCAGAGGCAGCGCACCGGCCCCGGTGTCGGGTCGAAGCCGGCCTCGGTGAGGTCAAACAGGCGTTGAAGCTCGGTGCGGAGTCGTGTCATGGCGGGCCGGATTATCGGCCGGCGCGCCACCACCGAACTCGCGCCGCAGCGCTTCGCCCTGCGCGTTCACCCCCGGCATCTCGCGGTAGCTGTCGTCGTCCCACTCGGTGATCCAGGGCAGGGCCGGCACTTCGGCCACATGGCCGTTGATCTTCATGCGCCGGGTGCGCAGCTGCGGATGGCTGATGAGGTCCTGCACCGAGTTGACGCTGCCGAAGGCGGTGCGTGCGGTGGTGAGGCGGTCGATGGCTTCGGCCGAGGTCAGGCCGGCAAACACCTCGGCCACTGTGCCGTCCACCAGCGGGCGGTTCTCGACCCGCACCGCGTTGCTGGCAAAGCGCGGATCGGTCGGCAGGTCGGGGCGGCGCAGCACCTCGCGGCAGAAGTCGGCCCACTCGCGCTCGTTCTGGATCGACACCAGGATGTCGCGGCCATCGGCGCAGGTGAAGGCGCCGTAGGGCGCGATCGACGGGTGCTTCAGGCCCACCCGCTCGGGCGCCTTGCCGCCGTGCCGCGTCTGCAGATAGGGCACGCCCATCAGTTCGGCCGCCGAGTCGAACAGCGACACCTTGATGCCCGATCCCCGCCCGGTGCGGTCGCGCTGGAACAGCGCCTGCTGGATGCCGATGAGCGCATTCATGCCGGCGGTGATGTCGCACAGCGAGACGCCGATGCGGCCCCATTCTCCCGGTGCGCCGCTGATGGAGATCAGCCCGCTCTCGGCCTGGATCAGCAGGTCGTAGGCCTTCATGAGCTGCAGGCTGCCGTGGTCGCCGTAGCCCGAGATGTCGCAGGTGACCAGGCGCGGGTGGCGCTGGCGCAGCGCGTCCGAGCCGATGCCCAGCCGCTGCGTGGCGCCGGGCGCGAGGTTCTGGATGAACACGTCCGCGTGCACCAGCATGCGTTCGAGCAGGGCCAGGTCGCCGGCCTGCTTGAGGTCCAGCGCGATCGATTCCTTGCCCCGGTTGATCCACACGAAGTAGGACGATTCGCCATGCACCGAGCGGTCGTAGCCGCGGGCAAAGTCGCCCTCGGGCCGTTCGATCTTGATGACCCGGGCACCGGCGTCGGCCAGGCGGCTGGTGCACCAGGGCGCGGCCACCGCCTGCTCCAGGGCCACGACCAGCATGCCGTCCAGCGGCTTGGGGCTGTGTTGGGCGCTCATGGCGTCTCCCGGTGTTCAGCCGTGGTGGTGCACGACGGTCTTGACGGTGCTCATCTCTTCCAGCGCGATGAAGCCCTTCTCGCGCCCGTGGCCGCTGCGCTTGGTGCCGCCGAAGGGCAGCTCGATGCCGCCGCCGGCGCCGTAGCAATTGATGAAGAGCTGCCCGCTGCGGATCCGCTTGGCCATGCGGGCCTGGCGGTCGCCGTCGCGCGTCCAGACGCTGGCCACCAGGCCGTAGTCGGTGCCGTTGGCGATCGTCACCGCGTCTTCCTCGTCGTCGAACGGTATGGCGGCCAGCACCGGGCCGAACACCTCCTCCTGCGCCAGCCGCGACTGCGGATCGACCGGGCCGAACACCGTGGGCGGCACGAACTGGCCTTCGCGCGGCAGGTTGTCGGGCAACGGGGTGCTGGCCATGATCGGCACGCCGGCGTCGCGGTTCTCCTGGATGTAGCGCAGCACCCGTTCGCGCTGGCGCGCATTGATGACCGGGCCGAGGTCCGGGTCCTGCTGCGGGGTGCCCACCCGAAGCGCCATGAAGGCCGCGTTCACCTTGGTCATGAAGCTGTCGAAGATGGTGCGTTGCACCAGCACCCGGCTGCCGGCCGAGCAGGTCTGGCCGGTGTTCTGGGTGATGGCCTTCACCACGGTGGCGGCGGCCTTGTCGAGGTCGGCGTCGGCAAACACCACCTGGGGCGACTTGCCGCCCAGCTCCAGCACCACCGGGACATAGTTCTTCGCGGCAGCGGCCTGCACCAGCTCGCCGGCCTGGGGCGAGCCGGTGAAGGTGATGAAGTCGATGCCCCGGTGGCCCGAGAGCGCCGCGCCGGCCTCCGGCCCGATGCCGGTGACGATGTTGATGCTGCCCGGCGGAAAGCCCACCTCGTGCGCCAGCTGGGCCACTTCCAGGCAGCTCAGGCAGGCTTCCTCGGAGGGCTTGAGCACGGTGGCGTTGCCCATGGCCAGCGCCGGTGCCAGCGTGCGGCCGAACATCTGCGCCGGGTAGTTCCAGGGAATGATGTGCCCGGTCACGCCGTGCGGTTCGCGCACCAGTTTCACGTCGTACCCCGCCAGGAAGGGGATGGTGTGGCCGTGGATCTTGTCGGCCGCGCCGCCGTAGAACTCGAAGTAGCGCACCAGGGCCTGCAGGTCGTTGCGCGCCACAGTGATCGGCTTGCCGGTGTCGTGCGCCTCGATCCATGCCAGGCGCTCGGCTTCTTCGGCGATGCGGGCCGACAGCTTCATGAGCAGGCGGCCGCGCTCGGTCGGCGTCATGCGGCCCCAGGGGCCGTCGAGTGCGGCGCGGGCGGCGGCCACGGCGGCGTCGACATCGGCCTGACCGCCCCGGGCCAGGTGGGCGATGAGCTGGCCGGAGGCCGGGGCCAGCGTGGGCACGGTGCGGCCGTCGGCCGAATCCACCCAGCGGCCATCGATGAAATGGCGGTGCGTCAGGGCCACCACCGTGCCGGTCTCGGGGAAGCTCAGGCGGCCGGGCACGGCGGGCATGGCGGTGGTGGTGGTCATGGGCATGTCTCCGGTGTTCTTGCGGTGTTCGGGGTCGGGCGCATTGTGGGTACGCAGCGCCGGGGCTTGGAATTGCTTTTGTTCGAAGCGTGCATTGCCCGTGCCGCAACACGTTCGTTGCTCAGGGCTTAACGCTGCTTTCACCACTTCTCAATGGGCATGCGGCGGCATCCACCCCACACTGCGCCCACGCCAGCAGCTCCCGATTCGACTGGCGATCCCTCAAACCCAGGAGACTCAACATGCTTCGATTCACCGCCATCTTCTCGGCCGTGGCCTGCGCCATGGCCCTGGCCTCGACCCCGGCGCAGGCCCAGTCGGGCGAGCGCACCATCAAGATCTACGGCTTCGGCGCCAAGAGCGGCGTGGTCCGGATCTTCGGCATCCAGAGCGAGGCCGCCATGCAGGCAGCGGCCGACAAGATCAATGCCGCCGGCGGCGTGACGCTGGGCGACGGCACCAAGGCGAAGCTGGTCATCGATTACCTGGACGACCGCTGCAACGCCGAAGAGGGTCTGAACGCGCTGCGCCGGATCGCGGCCCAGCCGGACGCCATCGTCGCCATCGGCCCGACCTGCAGCAACGTGGCCGAGCCGGTGTTCGGCATCCTGCAGAAGAAGGTCGGCGACAGCAGCGACTCGGGCATCCAGTTCCCCATCTACACCGACGTGGCGGCCAAGGGCGGTCTGGCCGGCATCTCCGAATGGTCGTTCCGCAACGTGCCGAGCGAAGCCGCCATGTACAAGTCGGTGTTCGAGTGGGTGGCCTCCACCCGCAAGGACCTCAAGACCTTCTGGGGCGGTGTGGAGAAGGACTTTGCCCACAGCAACGCCACCTTCAACGTCATGAAGGACAACGCCGGCAAGGCCGGTCTGGAGGTGCTGGGCCAGAGCGAATGGCTGCTGGCCGACACCAGCTTCAGCACCCAGGTGCGCGAGATGAAGCGGGCCAATGCCGACGTGGTGGCCATCTCGGCCCATCCGTTCACCACCTGCGGCGTGCTCAAGGAGATGCAGCGCCAGGGCGTCAAGCCCAAGCTGCTGATCGGCCTGACCAGTTCGTCCAGCATGGAGACGCTGCAGGGCTGTGCCCAGCAGGCCGAGGGCATCATCATCCCGACCAGCTTTGCGCCGGTGACGGCCGAGGCCAAGGCCGCCGCCGAAGCGGTGGCGGCGAAGAAGTCCAACATGGACCTGCACAACGCGGCCGCCTGGGAGAACGTGTTCACGCTCAAGAAGGTGATCGAGGACCAGAAGATCATGGGCAAGCCCGAGACCCTGGCCGCCGACCGCAAGAAGATGCGCGACGGCCTGGCCGCCCTCAAGCAGACCCAGGGTCTGCTGGGCCCGGTGGACCGCGCGGCCGACCGCGAGGCCATCAAGCCCTACCTGTTCGTGCAGGCCAAGGGCGGTGCCTGGACCGTGGCCCACAAGCCCTGATGCGGCAGCTGCCGGTCTGACGGCTTGAGGAGGCGCCCCGGGCGGGGCGCCTCTCCCCCACCTTTTCCGCACCGCTCCCATGACCTACCTCGACCTGCTGGACCTCGTCCAGTCGGTGATCGATGGTGTGCTGTTCGGCACCATCTACGCACTGATTGGCATCGGCTTCACGCTCATCTTCGGCGTGATGCACAAGATCAACCTGTCCTATGCCGCTGCCTCGGTGGGTGCGGCCTACCTGAGCCTGCTGATCGTGCAGACGGCACCGCCGGCGCTGGTGTTCGTGGCCGCGGCCCTGGTGGGCGGCGTGCTGGGCGCGCTGGTGTATGTGATCTGTTTCCGCTTCCTGCCGCTGAACAAGCCGCTGGCCACGCTGATGTCCACCGTGGGCATGCTGCTGCTGATCGAGGAGGCCATCGTGCACGCCACCGCCGGCATGCCGCAGAACTACCCGGCCATGTTCGTGGGCTCCAACATCGACATCGGCCCGCTCTCGCTGCGCGGCGACCTGCTGTTCGTCTTTGCGCTGGGTTGCGCCGCCATGGTGGGCCTGACGCTGCTGCTCAAGCGCACCCGGCTGGGCCTGGCCACCCGCGCGGTCTCGCAGCAGGCCACGGCCGCGCGCCTGTGCGGCATGAACATCACCACCACCAACCTCTCCACCTTCGTGATCGCCGGCCTGCTGGGCGGCACGGCGGGTGCCATGGCGGGCGCGGCCATCGGCGTGCTGTCGCCGCTGCTGACGCTGCCGCTGACCGTCAAGGGCCTGGTGGTCACCGTCATCGGCGGCCTGGGCAGCATCCCGGGCGCCATCGTGGCCGGCCTGCTGGTGGGCGGCTTCGAGAACCTGTTCCAGTTCTGGCGCGGCGTGAGCGAGCGCGACATCTACGTGATGCTGCTGCTCTTCGCCTTCCTGGTGTTCCGGCCCGGTGGCCTGTTCGCCCCGCCCGCCGGCCGCGACTGACAAAGGAACCGAACCATGGACTTCTACCTCGGACTGGCCCAGGTGATTGGCGTGCACACGCTGCTGGGTCTCTCGGCCTGGTGTGTGCTGCACACCGGCCAGGTGTCGCTCGCGCAGGGTGGCTTCTTTGCCATCGGCGCCTATGCCTCGGGCATGCTGACCTCGATGGTCGGCTGGCCGCTGTGGCTGGCGCTGCCGGCGGCCTCGGTCATCTCGGCGCTGGTGGCCATTGCGGTGGGCTTCCCGGCGCTGCGGGTCAAGGGGCTGATGCTGGTGGTGGCCACCACCGCCTTCGCCGAGATCGTGCGGCTGGTGTTCTTCAACCTCACCTGGCGTGTGCCCGGCCCGGACGGCAACCTGGTCGGCCCGGACGGCAGCCTGGGTTTTGGCGGCATCCGCTACTTCCCCAGCAACGGCTGGACCTCGGGCGAGATCGTCACCCTCATCTGGGGTCTGGTGGCCGTGGTGATGCTGGTGCTGGCCTGGCTGGACCGCTCCCGCGTGGGCACGCTGTGGCGCGCCGTGGGCGAGGACGAGGTGGCCGCGCAGAGCGTGGGCATCAACCTGACGGCGGCCAAGGTGTCGGCCTTCGGCATCGGCGGGGCGATTGCCGGCGTCGCGGGTGCGGTGTTTGCCCACTACACCACCCACATCGAGCATTCCAACTTCACCATCCTGCTGGCCACCTTCGCCATCGCCTACCCGATCCTGGGCGGCCTCTCCAGCCTGCTGGGCACGGTGCTGGCGGTGGTGTTCATCCAGGGCATCCTGATCGAGGGCCTGCGTTTCCTGGGCGACTGGCGCAGCCTGCTGTTCGGCGCGCTCATCCTGCTGATGATGCTGATCCGCCCCAGCGGCATGATCACCTCGCCGCTGGGCCGCCTGCTGCGCGGTGGCCGCGAGCCCGACGGGGCGGCGCCCCGCAGCGCTTCCGGGAAGGAGAAGGCCCATGCTTGAGCTGCAGCAACTCAGCCGTCATTTCGGCGGCGTCAAGGCGCTCGACCAGCTCGACCTGACGGTCAACAAGGGCGAGATCCTGGGCCTCATCGGCCCGAACGGTTCGGGCAAGAGCACCACGGTCAACCTGATCGCCGGGCTCTACCAGCCCAGCAGCGGCAGCCTGCGCTTCAAGGGCCAGGACATCGGCGCGCTGCCGGTGCACGAGCGGGCGGCCCTCGGCATGGCGCGCACCTTCCAGAACATCCGCCTGTTCGGCAACCTGAGCGTGTGGCAGAACGTCTGGGCGGCCCGGGTGGTGCGCGAGAGCGGCTGGGCCGGTGTGCAGGCGCGCTGGCTGGCCTCGGGCCGCCAGGCCCGCGACGAGGTGCGCCAGCTGCTGGCCTTCAGCAACCTGGCCGACAAAGCCGACACCCTGGCCGGCAACCTGAGCTTCGGCGAGCAGCGCCGGCTGGAGCTGGCCCGCGCGGCGGCATCGGGTGCCGAGCTGCTGCTGCTGGACGAACCGGCCGCCGGCATGAACGCCGAAGAGATCGAAGAGCTGGACCAGCGCATCCGCGCCCTGCGCGACCGGGGCCACACCATCCTGCTGATCGAGCACCACATGGAGCTGGTGATGGAGGTCTGCGACCGGGTGGCGGTGCTCAACTTCGGCCGCAAGATCGCCGAGGGCACGCCGGCCCAGGTGCAGGACAACGCGGCGGTGCGCGCCGCCTACCTGGGTTCGGACGAGACCGTTGCCGAACCGGCCGCCACCGCCGCCGCCACCGCCTGAGGAGAGAACCGCATGCTGCAGATCGAAGGACTGGCCACCGCCTACGGAAAGATCGAGGCCCTCAAGGGCGTGGACCTGTCGGTGCAGGGCGGCCAGGTCACCTGCCTGCTGGGCCCGAACGGTGCCGGCAAGACCACGCTGATGATGACGGTGGCCGGCATCCTCAAGCCCAAGGCCGGCTCCATCCGCTTCGAGGGCGAGGAGCTGGTCGGCAAGTCGAGCGCCGACATCGTGGCGCGCGGGCTGGCCCTGGTGCCGGAGAACCGGCTGGTGTTCCCGGCGCTCACCGTGCGCGAGAACCTGCAGGCCGGCGCCTTCCGCCGGCGCGACCGCAACGCGATCCGCGACGACATCGACCGCATGTTCGTGCGCTTCCCGCGCCTGAAGGAGCGCGTCGACCAGATGGCCGGCACGCTCTCCGGCGGCGAGCAGCAGATGCTGGCCGTGGCGCGCGCGCTCATGTCGCGCCCGCGCCTGCTGCTGATGGACGAGCCCTCGGTCGGCCTGGCACCGCTGGTGGTGGCCGAGATCTTCCAGATCATCCGGCAGCTGCACAGCGAGGGCGTGAGCATCTTCCTGGTGGAGCAGAACGCCCACATGGCCCTGAAGGTGGCGCAGCAGTTCTACCTGATGGAGCAGGGCCGGGTGACCTTCTCGGGCACGCCGGGCGAGATGAGCAGCGACGACGTGATCCAGCGCGCCTATCTGGGCCAGCGGCGCGCCGCCTGACCCGGCAGGAGCGGCGGTGCTTGAATTCCTGCAGCGCACGCTGGACGGCTGGCTGGAGGGATCGGCCTATGCCCTGGTGGGCCTGGGTCTGACCCTGACCTTCGGCACCTTGCGCCGCCTGAACCTGGCCTACGGCGCCACCGCCATGCTGGCCGCGTACGTGGGCGCCTGGCTGTACGCCCGCCAGGGCCTGCCGGCCTGGGGCGTGGCGCTGGTGGTGGTCGGGCTGGCGGCGCTGATCGGGCTGTATGTGGAGCGGCTGTGCTTCGGCGCGATCTGCTCGGGCGGCAGTGCCCAGGGCCACGAGGGCCGTGGCAGCGCCACCCGGGTGGGTGGCGGTTTCGACGGCACCGAGGTGGTGGCCCTGGCGTCGAGCTTTGCGCTCTGGATGCAGCTGGAGCAGCTGGCGGTGAACCTGCTGCCGCGCCACCTGAACGCTTTTCCCGATCTGGCCGCCAGGACCGAGTGGGGCTTTTTTGGCCTCTACCTGCGGCCGGACCGGCTGGCCGTTGCGGCACTCGCGCTGCTGATCACCCTGGCCCTGACCCGCTGGCTGATGCACACCCGGGGCGGGCTGGCCTGGCGCGCAGCGGCCACCCAGCGCACCGCCGCCGGGCTGGTGGGCATCCGGGTCGGGCAGGTGCAGGCCACCGCCTTTCTGGTGGCCTGTGCGCTGTCCGGCGTGGCGGCCTTTGCGGTGCTGTCGCTGGAAGGCCAGATCACCCCGATGCTGGGCATGTGGATGCTGACCAAGGGCCTGGTGGCGGCCATGCTGGGTGGCCTGGGCAGCGTGCGCGGCGTGTTGCTGGGGGGCTGGCTGCTGGGCATCGTGGAAGCCCATGCCCAGGCCGCGTTCGGAGCGGTGGGGCGCGAATTTGCGACCTATGCGCTGCTGTTCCTGGTGCTGGTGGCCAGCCCGGCCGGCCGCAGCGGCCTGCTGGGCCGGGGAGGGTGGCGCCATGCCGCTTGAGCAGGCGGTGGGCCTGGCCACCGACATCGCCATCCTGTCGTTGCTGGCGCTCTCGGCGTACCTGGTGCTGCTGGTGGGCCGCATCTCGTTCGGGCAGCAGGCCTACTTTGCGCTCGGGGCCTATGCCAGCGGCATGGCCTCCACGCTGGCCGGCTGGGCGCTGGCGCCCTCGTTGCTGCTGGGCGCGGCGGTGGGGGCGGTGGCCTCCGGCCTGCTCGCCTGGCCCACGCTGCGCCTGTCCGGCCTGAACTACGCCGTGGCCACGCTGGCCCTGGCCGAGATGATGCGCATCGCCCTGATGCGCCTGCACTTCACCCGCGAGGTCGACGGCTACACCGTCGGCCCGCAGGGCGCCGAAGGCTTTCGCGACATCCGCTGGCTGCTGGAGAACGATGTGTCGCCCGGGGCCTTCCTGCTGCTGTGCCTGGCGGTGCTGGCGGCTGCCCTGCTGGTGCTGGCCTGGCTGCGGCCGCGCCGCCTGGGGCTGGCCCTGCGCCAGGTCGGGCACGACGAGGTGCTGGCGGCCAGCCAGGGCCTGCCGGTGCTGCGGCTGCAGCTGCTGGCGGTGGCCGCGGCCGGCGCCCTGGCGGCACTCGGTGGCGGCCTGTATGCCCACCGCGCCACCTACATCGAGCCGGCCCTGTTCGACCCCATGCTGGGCGTGCACGCGGTGGGCTATGCCCTCATCGGCGGGCTCGGCACCGCGCTCGGCCCGCTGCTGGGCGTGATGTTCGACATCGGTCTGCTGGAGGCCACCAAGGTGTTCGCCGGCTGGCGCATGGTGGTGTTCGGCGGCCTGGTGGCGCTGTTCCTGCGTTTTCGCCCGCGTGGCCTGCTGGACGAGGCCACCGTCCACCGCATCGGCGCCGCCTGGCGCCATTTCCGGAGAACGTCATGAACATCCGCTCCCTGCTGCTGCTGGCGCTGCTGCTGCCGGCGGCCCTGACCGCCACCGCCCAGTCCCGCCGGCCCCAGGTCGATCTGAAGTGCGAGGCCCATGGCATGGGCCCGTTACTGGACTGCACCGTGCGCCTGCGCGGCGCCGACGGCCAGCCGCTGCCGGGTGCCGGCGTCACGCTGGGCGCCACCATGCCCTCGATGCCCATGGCCCACACGGTCAAGCCGGTCAAGGCCCTGCCCACGGCGGTGCCGGGCGAGTACCGGGGCCAGCTCACGCTGGAGATGAGCGGGGCCTGGGCCATCGAGATCGACCTGACCGGCCCGGTGCGCGAGCGGGTGGTGCGCGTGCTCATGGCCGAAGAGTGCGACGGCGATGGCCGCTGCCCGGCACCACCGGCCCGGCGCTGATGGCCGGACCTGATGGCCCATTTTTTCCTGGAGAACCCCATGTCCCTTCCCCCCTTGATCGACGGCCGTACCGTCATCGTCACCGGTGCGGCCACCGGTATCGGCCAGGCCTTTGCGCTGGCCTGCAGCGCCCAGGGCGCCAACATCGTCGTGGCCGACATGGGGCCGGCCGACGAAACCATGGACCTCATCGCCCGCCAGGGTGGCCAGGCGGTCTATGTGAAGACCGACGTGGCCGACAACGACTCCACCCAGGCCATGGCCGCAGCCGCGCTGCATCGCTTCGGCCGCATCGACGGCCTCATCAATAACGCGGCCTACTTCCGTGAGGTCAAGCTGACCGATTTCGAGGCCATCGACCCGGCCATCTGGGAACGCATCTTCGCGGTCAACGTGAAGGGCGTCTGGCAATGCTGCAAGGCGGTGATGCCGGCCATGCGCGAACGCGGGAGCGGGTCGATCGTCAACATCGCCTCGGTGGTGGCGGTGGCCGGACAGCCAGGCTACCTGCACTATGTCGCCACCAAGGGCGCGGTGCTGGCCATGACCAAGGGCCTTGCCAAGGAGGTGGGCCAGCACGGCGTGCGGGTGAACTGCATTGCGCCGGGCTTCGTCATCACCGACGCCACCCGCAACCGGCCGGTGGAGTGGCAGCAGAGCTTTTTGAAGGCGCGCGCCATCGGGCGCGAGCAGAAACCCGACGACCTGGTCGGCACGGCGGTCTACATGCTGTCCGACCTGGCCGGCTTCGTCTCCGGCCAGACCGTGGTGGTCGACGGCGGCCACATCATGTACTGACCGTACGCCTCAGGAGCCCCCATGAGCGACATCATCCTGCACCACTATCCGCTCTCGCCGTTCTCGGAAAAGATTCGCACCACGCTGGGCCTCAAGCGCATGGCCTGGCGGTCAGTGGACGTGGCGCCGCTGCCACCGCGTCCGCTGCTGGCTGCGCTCACCGGCGGCTACCGCCGCATTCCGGTGCTGCAGATCGGCGCCGATGTGTACTGCGACACCAACGCCATCCTGCCCGCCCTCGAACGCCTGCAGCCCAGCCCCAGCCTCTACCCGGACGGCAGCGAAGGGCTGGCGCGCGGCATGGCCTTTGCGTGGGAGCGCCAGGTCTGGATTCCCACCATCGGCGTGCTGGTGCACTACATCGGCGACGCACTGCCGCCCGAGTTCATCAAGGACCGCAAGGAAGGCTACCTGGGCATCGACATCAGCAAGGCTGCGATGGCGCCCGACCTGGCCCACCACCGCCAGGTGCTGCAGGCCCAGTACGCCTGGCTCCGGCAGGCGCTGGAGTCGGCCCGATCGCGCGGCCACGACTTCCTGTTCGGTTCCACGCCTTCGGTGCTCGATCTGGCCTGCTGGCAGACCACCTCGCTGCTGCGCAAGAACGCCCCGCCCGAGGTGGACGCGCTGGTGGGACTGCAGGGGCTGGAAGCCTGGTACGGACGCATCGCCGCCATCGGTCATGGCCGATCTGCTGACATGACACCCGAAGAGGCGCTGGCGGTGGCCCGGGCTGCTCAGCCCATGCCGGTGACCCATCTGCGGCCCGACGGCGACCCCGGCGGTCTGCAGCCCGGCACATCGGTGACCGTGACCCCGGACGACAATGCCCGGGTGCCGGTGAGCGGCACGCTGGTGGCGGCCAGTGCGGCGCTGGTGGTGATCCACCGCCACGACGAGCAGGCCGGCGACCTGCATCTGCATTTCCCCCGGCTCGGCTTCGATGTCATGCCGGCCTGAAACCATTCCCCGTCATCTCGAGGACCCCCCATGCAACTGCTGGCCAACAACACCTCGCCCTATGTGCGCCTGGCGCGCATGGCCCTGATCGAAAAAGGCGTGCAGGTCGAACCCACGGTGGTCGACCCCTGGGCCGACGATGCCCGGCTTCGCGCCGCCAACGCCGCCACCCGCGTGCCCACCCTGGTGCTGGACGACGGCACCCCGCTGACCGAAAGCCTGCTGATCGTGCAGTGGCTCGAAGCCACCCGGCCGCAGGCCCCAAGCCTGCTGGGCAGCGACGTGGCCGGCGTGCTGGCGCGCGCCGGCGTGGCCCTCGGCGTGATCGACGCGGCGGTGCACACCATCATCATCCGCAAGGTCACCGCGCCGGTGCTGTTCGACGACACCCCGGTGGGCCTGCGCCGCCGCCGCTCGATGGCCGAGGGCATGGAACGGCTGGAAGCGCTGGCCGCATCGGGGACGCTCAAGGCCGGTGCCAGCCCCACGCTGGACGTGCTGGCCGCCGTGGACGCGCTCGATTACCTGGACTTCCGCTTCACCGCCGCTCCGTGGCTGCCCGCCATGCCGGCGCTGCGGGCGCTGGCCGCCTCGGTGGCTGACCGGCCCTCGGTGCGCGACACCCGCCCGCACTGACCCCGCCGGTCCGTCCGTTGTGGTTCAGCGGGCTGCTGCCAGCAGGCGCTGCGCGCGCAGCAGCACCGGGCGGTCGACCATGCGGCCGTCGAGCTGCACCGCACCGCCATCGCCGGCAGCGGCCACCACCCGCTCGGCCCAGGCCCGTTCTTCGGCTGTGGGTGCCAGCGCTGCGTGCACGGCAGCCACCTGGCGTGGGTGGATGCACAGCCGGGCCGCAAAGCCGAGCCGGCGCGCTTCGGCGCTGTCGGCTGCCAGCGCGGCTTCGTCGTCGATGGCGGGGGTGACGCCGTCCACCGGCGGTGGCAGGTCGGCGCAGCGCGAGGCCCACACCAGCGTGCAACGGGCATGGCGCAGGGCTTCATGGTCGGCCGGGTCGATGCCGCCGAGGTCGAGCGCGTAGTCGATGCTGCCGAAGGCCAGCCGCTGCACGGCCGGCACCTCGCCCAGCCGGTGCGCCTGGCCGAGCCCATGGGCGGTCTCGATCAGGGCCAGCACTGGCACCTCCGGCGGCAGCGCCTGCAGGGCGGCTGCGTCGCCGGCCTTGGGCACCATGGCCCCGATGCCGAAGCCCTGACTTCGCAGCGCGGCGAGCAGGCGCAGATCGTCGGCCGCGTGGGCGGTGTCGAGTGCATTGATGCGCAGCCACAGCGTGCCGGGCACGGCGCCGGCCAGTGCATCGGCAGCCTGTGCGAGCGCCGCGCGGGCTGCCGGTTTGGCCGAGGGCTCGACCGCATCTTCCAGATCGACGATGACCGCATCGGCCCCGCTCTGGCGGGCCTTGCCGATGCGTTCGGGCCGGCTGGCCGGCACGAACAGGTAGCTGCGGGGCAGGGCAGCGGCGGCCGGCGTCATGCGGCCACCGCTTCGGCGGCGGCCTGCGCGGCGCAGCGCTGCAGGTGGCCCAGCAGGGCGCCCAGCGGCGTGTCGCTGGCCACGGCGGTGCGGGTGCACAGCAGCATCTGGCGCGAGGCCCAGGCGTCGCTGATCGGCAGCACCCGCAGGTTCATCGACTGCGCCGTGCCGCGTGCGGCCTGCATCGGCAGCACCCCGATGCCCAGACCGGCTTCGACCGCGCGGCACACCGCCTCGAAGCTGCGCACCTGCACCCGCAGCGCCATCGGCTTGAGCAATTCGGTGGCGTGCGATTCCAGCAGGCGGGTGAGCGTGCTGCCACCTTCCAGGCCCACCAGGTCATGCTCCAGCAGGTCGGTGAAGGACACCGTGGCGGGCAGATCCAGCCCGGGCGGCGCCACGGCGGCGAGCTGGTCCTGGCGGTAGGGCAGGCAGACCAGGCCGGCGGTATCGACACCCTCGACCACCCCGCCCAGGTCGATGTCGCCACTGCGCAGCTTGCGGATGGCGTCGGCGCTCCAGCACTCTTCCAGCACCAGCCGGATGTCCGGGTGCTGCGGCTGGAAGCTGGCAATGTCGGCCGGCAGGAACTGCGCCATGGCCGAGGTGTTGCCGTGGATGCGCAGCACCGCGGTATGGCCGGCGCCGTAGTTGGTCATCTCGGCCCGCATGTGGTGCACCGCCGCCAGCACCTCGCGCGCCAGCAGCAGCAGGCGTTCGCCGGCCGCGGTCAGCTCCAGCCCGCGCGAATGGCGCTCGAATAGCTGGGCCTTGAACTGGTGTTCCAGCAGCGAGAGCCGCCGGCTCGCCGCCGGCACGGTGATGAAGCTCGACTCCGCCGCCCGCGTGAGGTTGCGGGTTTCGGCGGCCTTGACGAACAGGGCCAGGGAGTCGAGGTCGGGGAGCATGGGGGGTGGGGTATGGGTAAACGTCGAGTATGTAACCCGGCCCCGGCCTGTGCGACCGCTGAGGGATCGGTGAAAACCCGCAACCCCGATGCATGCAGCGAAAGGCTGCCTTTCCCATTCGGCAATGGCGCGGGGGCCGGCGCATCCGGACACTGCGGCCACCAGAACAAACGAGGGAAGGAGACCCACCCCATGCCGAACAGTCCGAGGCTCGCAGGCAAGATCACACTCGTCACCGGCGCGGCCAGCGGCTTTGGTGCCGGCATCGCGCGGGCCTATGCCCGCGAAGGCGCCACCGTGGTGCTGGCCGACCTGAACGAGGAAGGCGCGCGGTCGGTGGCACGCGACTGCGGCGGCCAGAGCGTGGCGGTGCGTTGCGACGTGACGCAGCGTGCCGACATCGACGCTGCGGTGCAGCTGGTGCGCGAGCGCTTCGGCCGCCTGGACGTGGTGGTGAACAACGCCGGCTGGACCCACCGCAACCGGCCCCTGCTGGAGGTGGATGAAGAGACCTTTGACCGGGTGTTCGACATCAATGTGAAGTCGATCTTCCACATGACCCATGCGGTGGTGCCGCTGATGCGCGCGCAAGGGGGCGGCGTGATCCTGAACGTGGGCTCCACCGCCGGCATCCGGCCGCGCCCGGGGCTCACCTGGTACAACGCCAGCAAGGGCGCGGTGAACCTGCTCTCCAAGTCGATGGCGGTGGAACTCGGCCCGGACCGCATCCGGGTGAATGCCATCTGCCCGGTCATCGGCGAGACCGCGCTGCTCGAGGCCTTCATGGGGGTGCCCGACACGCCGGAGAACCGCGCGAAGTTCATTGCCACCATTCCCATGGGGCGGCTGTCGCGCCCGGACGATGTGGCCGCCGCAGCGCTTTTCCTGGCCAGCGACGAAGCCGCGTTCATCTCGGGCGTGGAGTTCCCGGTGGACGGTGCCCGTACGGTGTGAGCCGCGCATGACCGCACCGCACCTGCCACCACCGCACGACATCACCCGGGCCGTGCTGGAGCGCCTGGCCGCCACGCCGGACGAACGCCTGCGCCAGGTCATGACCAGCCTGGTGGCCCACCTGCATGCCTTCGCCCGCGATGTGCAGCTGACCGAGGCCGAATGGTTCGCCGGCATCGAGTTCCTCACCCGCACCGGCCATGCCACCAACGAGTGGCGGCAGGAGTTCATCCTGCTGTCCGACACGCTGGGTCTGTCCATGCTGACCGTGGCCCTGAACCACGATCGCACCCCGGGCTGCACCGAGGCCACCGTGTTCGGTCCGTTCCATGTGGAGGGCGCACCCGAGCTGCCGCTGGGGGCCGATGTGGCCCAGGGCGCGCAAGGTGTGCCGTGCGCGGTGTCGGGCACGGTGCGCGGTGCCGACGGCACGGCGGTGGCGGGTGCCCTGATCGATGTCTGGCAGGCCGATGCCGAGGGCCTGTACGACGTGCAGCGCGACGGTCTGGAACAGCACCAGGCGCGTGCCGTGCTGCGCGCCGACGGCCAGGGGCGGTTCCACTTCCGCACCGTGCTGCCGGTGCCTTATGCGATACCCGACGACGGCCCGGTGGGCGACCTGCTCAAGGCGACCGGGCGCCATCCCTGGCGGCCGGCCCACCTGCATTTCCGGGTGCAGGCGCCGGGCTGGCGGACCCTCATCACCCATGTGTTCCGGCGGGGCGATCCGTACCTGCAAAGCGACGCGGTGTTCGGCGTGCGGCCTTCGCTGGTGGCCGACTGGCCGCAGCAGCCCGACGGCAGCCATGCGGTGGAGGTGAACCTCGTCCTGGACCGCGCAGGCAGCGTGACCGAAGGTGCCGGATGAGACCGTTCGTCCACCAGGCACCGGCCGGCCGGGTGGTGTTCGGCGCCGGCAGCCTGGCGCACCTGGAGCGCGAGCTGGACCTGCTGCGGATCGGACGGGTGCTGGTGCTCAGCACGCCCGGGCAGGCGGCAGCGGCCCAGGCCCTGTGCCAGCGCCTCGGGCCGCGCTGTGCCGGTGTGTTCGACCGTGCCGTGATGCATGTGCCGCTGGGTGTGGCGCTGGAGGGCGTGGAAGCGGCCCGTGACCACCGGGCCGACGGCACGCTGGCGCTGGGCGGCGGCTCGACCATCGGGCTGGCCAAGGCGATTGCGCTGGACACCGGCCTGCCCATCGTTGCCGTGCCCACCACCTATGCCGGCAGCGAGATGACGCCGATCCACGGCATCACCGACGGCGGCATCAAGCGCACCGGGCGCGATGCCCGGGTGCTGCCGCGCACCGTCATCTACGACCCCGAACTCAGCCTCGACCTGCCGGTGGGCATCAGCATGACCAGCGGCATGAATGCCATCGCCCATGCGGTGGAGGCGCTGTACGCCAGCGACAGCAACCCCATGACCGACCTGATGGCCGAGGAGGGCATCCGCGCCCTGGCTCAAGCCCTGCCGGTGCTGCGCCAGCTGCCGCGCGACCCGGCCGCCCGCAGCGACGCGCTGTATGGCGCCTGGCTGTGCGGCTCGGTGCTGGGGCAGGTGGGCATGGCCTTGCACCACAAGCTCTGCCATGTGCTGGGCGGCAGCTTCAACCTGCCGCATGCCGAGGTGCACACCGTGGTGCTGCCCCAGGCCACCGCCTTCAATGCCCCGGCGGTGCCGCAGGCCATGGCCCGGGTGGCGCGTGCGCTGGGCAGCGGGGGCGCCGCCCGGGGCCTGTTCGATCTGGCGCGCGACAACGGCGCACCGGTCTCGCTGCGCAGCCTGGGCATGGCCGAGGCCGACCTGGACCGCGCCGCCGATCTGGCCGCTGCCCAGCCCTACTGGAACCCGCGCCCGGTCGGACCGGCCCAGCGGGACGCACTGCGCGAACTGCTGCAGGGCGCCTGGGAGGGCCGGCGGCCGGACTGAGCCCGCCGGCCCGGCCGGTTCAGCGTGCGGGCTGGGCCGGCGGCGTCCAGCCGCCACCCAGGCTGCGGTAGACCGCCACCAGCGCACCGGCGGTGCCGACCTGCGCCTGCACCAGCGCGTCGCGCTGGCTCAGGGCTTCGCGTTCGGCATCGAGCACGGCCAGGAAGTCGGTCACGCCGGCCTCGAAGCGCACCCGGGCGAGCTGGGCAGCGGTCTCGGCCTGGCGGGCGGCTTCGTCCAGCCGCGCGGCGCGCTGCGACTCGCGGTTGAAGCTGCTGAAGGCGCCTTCGGTTTCTTCCAGCGCCAGCGCCACCGTCTGCTCGAACCGGACCACGCTCTGCTGGGCGCGGGCTTCGCTGGCCCGCACCCGGGCCCGCAGGGCGCCACCGTCGAGCGGGGTCCAGCTGATGCCGGCGCCCAGGGCCCAGCGGCCGGAGGCGGCGTCGAACAGGTCGCTGCTGCGCGCCGAGTTGAAGCCCAGCAGGCCGGAGAGCGACAAGCGCGGGTAGAGCGCTGCCTTGGCCACGCCGATGTCGGCATTCGCGGCCGCCAGTTCGCGCTCGGCCACGATCAGATCGGGCCGGCGCTGCAGCCAGCCCTGTGGGGTGCCCACCGGCAGGGCCGAGAGGTCGGTCACCGGCAGGCTGGGCATGGGCATGGGGGCCGAAAGCGAGGCCATCAGCGGGCGCGGCGGCTGTGCGGTCAGCGTGGCCAGCCGCAGCACGGTGCGGTCGATGGCGTTGTCCAGCGCGGGCAGGGCGGCCTCGGTGCTGGCCACCAGCGTCTTCGCCCGGGCCAGGTCGAGTTCGCTGGCGCGGCCGGCGTCGACCCGGGCCTGGGTGATGCGCAGCGACTCGCGCTGGTTGCTCAGCGCCTGGTCGGTCACCTGGCGGCGCTGCTGCAGGCCGCGCAGTTCCAGGTAGTTGCGCGCCACCTCGGCGGCCACGGCGGTGTGGGCCGCCGAGATGCCGGCCTCGCTGGCGCTGACGCGTGCCGCAGCCGCTTCCTGGCCGCGGCGCAGGCCGCCGAACAGGTCGATCTCCCAGTTGGCGATGAAGCTGGCATCGAAGGTGTTGCCGGTGCGCTCGCTGCGGGTGGTGCCCGGGCGCTGGGTGATGGGCTGCACCGCGCGTTCCGCGCTGCCGCTGAAGCCGGCACCCGGGCGGCCGGCGGCGTCGGCTTCATCGAGGCCGGCGCGGGCTTCCTGCAGGCGCGCCTGGGCGATGCGCACATCGCCGTTGGCGGCCACGGCGCGTTCGATCAGCGCGGTCAGCTGGGCATCGTTGAAGCCGCGCCAGAAGGCCACGATCTCGGGCGAGGCCGGACGGCTGTCGGGCTGCGTGCTGCCGGGCTGAATGAACGAGGCATCCAGCTCCAGCGGCGGGACCTGGTGGTCGGGGCCGACAGCGGCACAGCCGGCCAGGACCAGGGCTGCGACCAGCACGGAAACGCGCGGCATCACAGGGGTGGACATGAGGGCCTCAGACATGCTGGCCTCCTTCGGTTGAAGCGGCGGCCGGTGCGGCCGTTGCGGCCGGTGCAGCGGCCGCCAGCCGCCGTGCGCGGCGCGAGCGCAGCAGCACATAGAACACCGGGGTGAGGAAGATGCCGAACGCGGTCACGCCCAGCATGCCGGAGAACACCGCAATGCCCATGGCCTGGCGCATTTCGCTGCCGGCACCGCTGCCGACGATCAGCGGCACCACGCCGGCGCAGAACGCGATCGAGGTCATGAGGATCGGGCGCAGGCGCATGCGGCAGGCGTGCACGATGGCGTCCAGCAGGGCTTCGCCCCGGTCTTCCAGCTCCTTGGCGAACTCCACGATCAGAATGGCGTTCTTGCAGGCCAGGCCCACCAGCACCACCAGCGCGATCTGCGTGAAGATGTTCAGGTCCCCCGGCTGCATGAACGGCGGGAAGCTGGAGAGCCACACCCCGAACAGCGCCGAGAGGATGCCCATGGGCACGATCAGCACGATCACCAGCGGCAGGCTCCAGCTCTCGTACTGCGCGGCCAGCACCAGGATCACCAGCAGCACCGAGATCGCCAGCACCGCGGCCAGCACCGGCAGCTTGACGCCGGTGCCCGGCACGGTGATGTCGCGGGTCAGGCGGTCCTGGTAGGCCAGCTCGGTCCACTCGTAGGTCATGCCGCGCGGCAGCGTGCGCTGCAGCAGGGTCTCGATCTCGGCCTCGGCCTGGCTGGACGAGAAGCCGGGGTTGGCAGCTCCGTTGATGTCGGCCGAGGGGAAGCCGTTGTAGCGGGTCACGCGGGTCGGGCCGAAGGTCGGCTCCACCGTCATGAGCGAGCCCAGCGGCACCATCTCGCCTGCGGCGTTGCGGGTCTGGAGTGCGGTGATGGCCGAGGCATCGCCCCGGAACGGCGCATCGGCCTGCACGACCACCTGGTAGGTCTTGCCGAAGCGGCTGAAGTCGTTCACATAGAGCGAGCCCAGGTTGACCTGCATGGTGTCGTAGATGTCGCCCAGGGCAATGCCCATCTGCTTGGCGCGGGTGCGGTCCACGTCGGCAAACAGCTGCGGCACATTGATGTCGTAGCCCGAGTACGGCGTGCCGATGCTGGACTGCGGGTTGCCGTACACCTGGCCCAGCACGCCCCAGACCGCGCCGTACAGCGCCTGTTCGCCGGCGCCGCCACGGTCCTGCACCTGCAGCTTGAAGCCGCCGGCGTTGCCCAGGCCGTCCACCGCCGGTGGCGGCACCACGAACATGCGCGCGCCCTGGATGCTCTGGATCGCGCCGTTCACCTGACCCAGGATGGCGTTCTTGCTGAGGTCGGGTGTGGTGCGGTCCTCGAACGGGGCCAGGCCGAAGAACACGATGCCTTCGTTCGGCGCGGCCGAGAAGCCGGCGATCGACAGGCCGGGGAAGGCGATCGAGTCGACGATGCCGGGCACCTTGAGCGCGATGTCGCTCATCTCGCGGATGACGGCTTCGGTGCGGTCGATGGAGGCACCGGCCGGCAGTTGTGCAATGCCGATCAGGTACTGCTTGTCGGGTGCCGGCACAAAGCCGCCCGGCAGGCGCGCGAACAGCAGCGCCGTGGCGCCCAGCAGCACCGCGTACACCACCAGCGCGACCGACTTGCGCCGCACCAGCCCGCCGACCTGGTGGCCGTAGCGGGTGCTGGCACGTCCGAACACGCGGTTGAACCAGCCGAAGAAGGGCCCGAGCACCTTGTCGATACCGCGGGTCAACCGGTCCTTCGGTGCGTCGTGCGGGCGCAGCAGCAGGGCCGACAGCGCCGGGCTGAGCGTGAGCGAGTTGAAGGCCGAGATGACCGTGCTGATGGCGATGGTCACCGCGAACTGCTTGTAGAACTGGCCGGTGAGGCCGGGCACGAAGGCCAGCGGCACGAACACCGCGCACAGCACCAGCGCAATGGCGATGATGGGGCCGGACACCTCGCGCATGGCCTTGATGGTGGCGTCGCGAGCGCTCAGACCTTCCTCGATGTTGCGCTCCACGTTCTCCACCACCACGATGGCGTCGTCCACCACGATGCCGATCGCCAGCACCAGGCCGAACAGGGTCAGCGTGTTGATCGAATAGCCCAGCAGCAGCAGGAAGGCAAAGGTGCCCACCACCGACACCGGCACCGCCAGCAGCGGAATGATGGAGGCGCGCCAGGTCTGCAGGAACACGATCACCACGATCACCACCAGCGCAATGGCCTCCAGCAGCGTGACCACCACCTTCTCGATCGAGGTCTGCACGAAGCGCGTGGGGTCGTAGACGATGCTGTAGCTCACCCCGGGCGGGAAGCTCTTGCTCAGGCGCTCCATGTTGTCGCGCACGCTGTTCGACGGCGCCAGTGCATTGGAGCCCGGCGCCTGGAACACCGCAATGGCGGCGGCTTCCTTGTTGTTGAGCAGGCTGCGCAGCGCATAGCTGCCGGCCGACAGCTCGACCCGGCCGATGTCACGGATGCGGATCAGGCCACCGGTGGCGGGGTCGGCCCGCACGATGATGTCGGCGAACTCCTCCTCGGTGCTCAGCCGGCCCTGGGTGTTGACCGCCAGCTGGAACTCGGTGCCGGCGGGTGCGGGCGGGGCGCCCACGGTACCGGCCGCCACCTGCGCGTTCTGCTCGCGGATGGCGCCCACCACCTCGGCGGTGGTCAGGTTGCGGGCCGAGAGCTTGTTCGGGTCCAGCCAGATGCGCATGGCGTAGTCGCCGGCACCGAACATCTGCACCGAGCCCATGCCGGGCAGGCGCAGCAGGTCGTCGCG
>PNMF01000025.1 GCA_013823485.1 Comamonadaceae bacterium | reverse complement strand
GGCAGGTGGGCCATGGCGCGCCGCACCGCCGGCAGGCCCTGCACGAAGGCTTCGAGGGCGGCCGCCTCGCGCTCGTAACGCTGCCGCTCACGCGGCGAAAGACCGACCGGCGGTGTCAGGTCCAGCCCCTGCCACGGCACCGGCGACCAGACCAGCAGGTACATGCACAGCACCTCGGACAACGAGATCAGGTGGTTGTGCGCGCTGTCGGTGGTGAACACCGGCTTGGCCACGCCACCGAACAGGATGTCCTTCAGGCCGGACTTGACGGCCTGGCGGGGCAGCAGGTGCTCGCGGCGGTAGTAGCCCATGGGGTGCTCGACCAGCGCCTGCGCGGTGGCGGCGCCCTGCGGACCGACGCCGGGCAGGGCCTCGTCCGGCAGGCCGAGCCGTTGTGCGAGCTGGTGGATGGCGCGCAGCATGGGTCCGGCCACATCGTCGGCGTAGATCTGGTCACCGGTCAGCACCAGGGCGCTGGGCCAGGCGGTGGTGGCGTCGCCGGCCAGCAGGCGCTGCAGCAGGCGGTCGGCTTCGGCCAGTCCGTCGCCCGCCCCACCGGCCCCACCGGCCTTAGCGCCACCGTGGTGCGGCTTGCGGCAGGAGCCGTGCAGCAGCGAGGCCACACGCGGCTCCCAGCGCAGACCCGGCCCGCTCTGGCCCGGGTAGCTCAGGTCGGGCTCGTCGGCCAGCAGGTCGCGCCAGCCGACGGGGGCGGCGGGGTCGGCCACTTCCAGCGTGTAACGGGTCCAGGCGCCGGGCACCAGCGGCTCGGGCAGTGCGGCATCGATCAGGTGGTGGAACAGTCGCCCACCGGCCGCCAGCGGACCGGTCTCGGGCAGGGGCACCACCTGACCCGCCACGCGCAGGCGCAGCTGCACCGGTTCGCTGGTGGCCAGCCACAACACCAGACGCCGGGCCTCGACGCGGCGCAGCACCGGGCCGGCCAGCAACAGGGGAAGGGGATTCAACGCGCTTTCACCGGTCATATTGCGGTGCAGCATACCCACCGACGCCGACCGGGGGCGGGCGTCGGGGCCAATCAGGCCGACGGTCCGGGGTCTTGTCCGTCGTTCGGGCGACGCAGGTGCCGGTACAGCAGACCGCGCGAGACACCCAGCTCGCGCGCGGTGCGGGCCACGTTGCCGCCGTTGCGCGCCAGGGTCGATTCGATGAGCTGGCGGTTGGCATCGGCCAGCGATGCCGGCGAAGCAGGTGCATCGGGCGGGGTGAGGTCGGCGGCTTGGGCGGGTTGGGCTGCATCGGCCGATGCAGTCGATGCAATGGATGCGGACAGGGCCACGGTGTGCCGCACATCCAGCCCCTCGCGCCACTGGGCACGGGCCCGCAACCAGATACCCAGGCCGTTGGGCAGGCGCAGCACCCCGGGGCTGGCGCGCAGGCCCAGGTCCAGCAGGGTGTTGGGCGACGCACCGAACACGGCCTCGGCCGGCTCCACCGGGGCATCGGCAGCATTCGCTGCGCGGGCCGCCGGGTGCCGCCCGAGCAGGCGGCGGCCGGCGGCATTGATCCACACCACCCGCCCCAGGCCATCGAGCGCCGCCAGCCCCTGCAGCGGCGTGTCGAGCAGGCCGGGCGTGGTCTGGAACTGCAGCACCACATGTTCGTTCGACTGGGCCTGCAGCAGGCGGTTCTCGATCGAGGTGGCGAACACGCCCACCACCGAGGCGGCATCGAACCCGAAGGGCTGGCCTTCGCTGGACACATCGAGCACACCGGCCAGGCGGCGGTGCATGTCGAAGATGGGCGCGGCCGCGCAGTGCACGCCGACGAACTGTTCGTAGTAGTGCTCGCCGGCCGACACGCTGCAGGCCTGCCCGGTGCGCACCACGATGCCCGGCGCGGTGGTGCCCACCCGGTCCTCCGACAGGCGCACACCGGTGCGGCCGGCCACATCGAGCACCTGCTGCCCGGGCGCGAACCGCATTTCGGTGGCGTGCACCACCACGCCGGTGGCGTTGGTCAGCAGCACGCGGCAGCCGGTGCCGGCCAGCGAGGCCTCCAGCTGCGACAGCTCTTCGTCGGCGGCCAGCAGCAGGTCGCGATTGCGCTGGCGCACCGCGGCCAGCGCGCTGGCGCTCACCGGATCGACGGCCGCGCGCCGGTCCGGCCGGTGGCCGAGCGAGCGGCAGCGCGACCAGCTCTGGATGACCGCCTCGCTCACCAGCCCGGTGGGGCGGTCCGACTCCTCGAAGAACCGCTGGCGGGCCAAAGCCGCGCGCTGTTCGGCGGTCTGGAAGAAGGGGCTTCCGGTGGACAGGGACATCCCCCGAGCCTGTTCCGAAGCAGAACACTTCGACCACCGGGAAAACCCGGGCGTGCGTTGCCGGCCCCGAGTTTCCAGAATGCACCTTGACCCCATTCCCACAAGACAAGGAGACAACCCATGAAACAGACACTCATCGGTGGCCTGGCACTGGCCGCCCTGACGCTCACCGGTCTGTCGGTGCAGGCCCAGACCCTGGACGAACTGAAGGCCGACCACGCCACGTCCAAGGACGTGCTGACCTACGGCATGGGCTACAACAACCAGCGCTACAGCGCGCTCAAGCAGATCAACGCCGGCAACGCGGCCAAGCTGCGCCCGGTGTGGGCCTACAGCCTGAACAACCCGCAGAGCCAGGAGTCGCAGCCCATCGTGCACAACGGCGTGATGTACGTGACCACGCACAACACCACGGTGGCGCTCAACCCGCTGACCGGCAAGCAGATCTGGAAGCAGGAGATCGAGCTGCCGCAGGACGTGTTCAAGATGGCCTGCTGCGGCATCCTGAACCGGGGCGCCGCCATCTACGACGGCAAGCTCTTCCGCTCCACCCTGGACGCCCACGTGATCGCGCTGGACGCCAAGACCGGCAAGCAGCTCTGGAAGAGCAAGGCCGCCGATTACCAGAACGGCCAGGCCATGACCAGCGCCCCGCTGATCGCCAACGGCGTGGTGATGACCGGCATTGCCGGCGGCGAATACGGCACGCGCGGCTTCATCGACGGCTGGGACCCGGCCACCGGCAAGCAGCTCTGGCGCTTCTACACCACCGCTGCGCCGGACCAGAAGGGCGGCGACACCTGGCCCGGCGACACCTACCAGAAGGGCGGCGCCCCGACCTGGCTGACCGGTGCCTACGACCCCGAACTCGACCTGGTGTACTGGGGCACGGGCAACGGCGGCCCCTGGAACCCCAACGCCCGCAAGGGTGACAACCTCTACATCGCCTCGGTCGTGGCCATCCGGCCCAAGACCGGCGAGCTGGTGTGGCACTACCAGTTCAGCCCGAACGATCCCTACGACTACGACGCCACCGAGGTCGGCATGCTGGTCGACATGAAGATCGCCGGGAAGCAGCGCAAGGTGCTGGCCCAGGCCAACCGCAACGGCTTCTTCTATGTGCTGGACCGTGCCAGCGGTGAACTGCTGGCCGCCAACCCGTATGTGAAGGTCAACTGGGCCGAGCGCATCGACCTCAAGACCGGCCGCCCGGTGCTCAGTGAGGCCGACCGCAAGGCCCGCGCCGGCGAGGACGTGGAGATCTTCCCCAGCGTGCTGGGTGGCAAGAACTGGACCCCCATGTCCTGGAACCCGGCCACCGGCCTGGCGTACGCCAACACCCTCAACATCAGCTGGCCCTACCAGCTGGCCAAGCCGGAATACAAGAAGGGCGAGTGGTACCTGGGCGTCAACTTCCGGGGTGTGAACATGCCCAAGAACGAGCCGCACGGTTACCTCTCGGCCATCGACCCCATGACCGGCAAGAGCAAGTGGCAGATGGCCTGGCCGGGCCAGCCGAGCATGGCCGGCACCCTGTCGACCGCCGGCAACCTGGTGTTCACCGGCGCGGCCACCGGCGAGTTCATGGCGGTCGATGCGCGCAACGGCAAGAAGCTCTACGAGTTCCAGACCGGCAGCGGCATCATCGGCCTGCCGGTGACCTTCGAGGTCAACGGCAAGCAGTATGTGAGCATCGTCTCGGGTGCCGGTGGCGTCTGGGCCCTGCTGGGTGACGAGCGCATGAGCCAGGTGCCCGCCGGCGGTTCGGTCTGGACTTTCGCCCTGGATTGAACGGACCCCCGCCCGCCCATGAAACTGCGAATGCTTCTGGTGTGTGCGGCCGCCCTGACCGGGGCGGCCCATGCACAGTCCACCCCCATCACCATGGAAGCGGTCGAGAAAGGCCGCGAGCAGTACCACCGCACCTGCGCCCAGTGCCACGGCCGCAACATGGTCAACTCCGGCACCACGGTGTACGACCTGCGCAAGTTCCCGACCGACCAGCACGAGCGCTTCGTCACCTCGGTCATGCAGGGCAAGGGCAACATGCCCTCGTTCAAGGGCGCCATCGACGACAGCGCGCTGCAGGTGCTGTGGGCCTATGTGGTCACCCGTGGCGGCAAGGAGCTCTGACGTGGACCGACCGTTGTTGAAGGGGTGGGCGCTGGTCATCGGCCTGTGCCTGAGCGGCGCCGCGGCGGCACAATCCGCCGCCGGCGCAGTGCCGGCCACCGCCCTCACCGTCTGCGTCAGCGAGGACAACCCGCCCTTGTCCACCGTGCGGCGCGGCCAGATCGACGGCTTCGATGTGCGGCTGGCCCGCGCCGTGGCCGCCGAGCTCGGACGGGAGCTCAAGCTGGTGCCGTTCGAGCCCGAGATCGAGAAGGAAAGCCTGCTGACCCACGAGGTCAACGCGCTGCTGTCGGCCGGGGTGTGTGATCTGGCCAGCGGCTTCCCGCTGCTCAGGAGCGACCTGGGGGCACCCACCCGCGAACGGTTCAAGACCGCCGACCACCCCGGTGCGAAGCGCAAGCGCGACCGGCCCTACATCACCCTGGGCACGCTGGTGCCCAGCCAGCCGTATCTGGGCAGCGCCCTGCAGGTGGTGCAGCGCCCCGGCCTGCCACCGGCGCAAGACCTCGGCGGGCTGCGCGGCCAGAAGGTGGCGGCGGTGGCCGGCACCCTGGAAGGCACGCTGGTGGCCATGTATGGGGGCGGCTCACTGGCCGACCGGATGGTGTCGCTGGGCCAGCGGGAAGACCTCTGGACCGCGCTGGAGCAAGGCCGGATCGATGCGGCGCTGGTGCCCAGCACCACGGTGGACGCCTGGCGGCGCCAGCACGGACCCACGCCATCGCTGGCCCTGCAGACCGGCGCGCCCCGTTCGCTCGGCATCAACTTCGGCTTTGTGGCGCTGGCCCCGCGCCAGGACCTGCTGGACGCGGTCAACCGGGTCATCCAGCGCAGCCGTGCGAGCGGCGATCTGTCGCGCTGGGCCGCCGAGAGCGGCCTGAGCTGGCAAGCGCCCACCGAACCGGCGGTGGTGGACAGCCTCAAGCTCGACGCCTGGCTGGCGGACCGGCCGGCGTCCGGGGCCGCTCAGTCGCCGAGCTGAAGCAGCGCCTCGACCGCCTCGTCGAAGTCGCTGATCTCGTGCATGTCCTGCCGCAGGAACTGCAGGATGGCCTCGCGGCGGTCGATGGCCCGGTCGGTCGTCGGGTCGCTGCCGCGCTGGTATTCGCCCACCTTGAGCAGCAGCTCCACGTCGCGGTAGCGGGCCAGCAGTTCGCGCACGCGGCCGGCGGCGAGCCGGTGCTCGCGTGGCACCAGCGCATGCATCACCCGTGAAGCGGAGGCCAGCACATCGATGGCCGGGTAGTGGTTGGCCTCCCCCAGCGCACGGGACAGGATGATGTGCCCGTCGAGGATGGAGCGGGTCTCGTCGGCGACCGGCTCGGTCATGTCGTCGCCCTCCACCAGGACCGTGTAGATGCCACCGTCGAGCACGAAACGGATCGCCTGGACCAGCGCCCGGTTGTCGGTCAGCTTGGGGATGAAGCCCAGTGCGCCCTTGCGCAACGTGGCCTGCACGGTGTGCGCGTCGCATGAAGCGGAAACCACCACCACCCGGGCCACCGGGCAGGAAGACAGGAACATGTCGAAGGTGTTGCCGGCATAGCTGCCGGGCATGGAAAGGTCCAGCAGCACCAGATCGATGTCGTGGTGGCCCCGAAACAGGTCGATCCCGCTCGGCAGCGACTCGGCTTCCAGCACCTCGGAAGCCGGGTCGATCTGGGCCAGCATGAGCTTGAGACCTTCGCGGATGAGCTGGTGGTCGTCGATCACCAGAACCTTCAGCCGCTCCTCGCGCAAGGCCGCTTCTGTCAGCCCGCTGGCTTCCGCCCCGGGCAGCGAGCCGGCTGGTCGGGGAAGTTTGGGCGACTCACGAAACAGAAGGTTCACCAAATATTACCTACGAAGTAAGTTCCACCAGAATGTCCGCTTAAATTGTAGATTAATGAATTAATTTATCACTCCCGACAGGCGAGAGGCATGCGTGGGCCGACCAACCATCACAACCCGATGTCCCATCCCGACTCTGTATCTTGTGCCTCCGATCCGCCCGGCATCGGGCTGGACCCGCCGGAACTGCTGCTGGTGCGCCGCGGCTGGCGGTCGATGGCGGTGCGGGAGGCCTGGCTGGACGCCCTGGCCTGGCGGGTGCGTGAGTGCTACAGCCTGGATCACGCGCTCGATCTGCTGAAGCAGCACACCCCCTCTGTGGTGCTGGTGGACCAGATGCCGTCGAACCAGTGGAGCCCCGATCTGCTGGGGTGGCTGGAAAGTGTCTGCGCGCTGTTGCCGGTGATCATGGTGCACGACGACATGGACCCGGACCAGGAAGCCTGCCTGCGCGGCATCGGGGTTTTTCAGATGGTCGGCCGGCAGGATCTGACGGCGCAGCACCTGTCCCGCCTGCTGGAGGACGCGCTGGCCTGGGGCCTGAAGACCGGCCGCTGGCGCCAGCCGACGCCCTGGTCGCTGATGGTGATGGAATGGGACATGGCGGGGCGGCTCACCGGCCTGTCCGGACCGCTGGCGCACGCGCTGGGCTGGCCGTGCCAGGCCTTGATCGGCGCAGACCTGAGCAAGGTGGTGGCACCGGCCTCGCTGACGTTGCGGGACCGCTGGATGCGCTCGGGAACCCAGCGGCTCCAGATGCTGCGCCAGGACGGCTCCACCTGGCCGGCGGCGGTGGTCCGGCAGGCGGTGCTGGGTGCCGACGGCGAGCCCGTTCGCATCCTGGGGGAGTTCCGCAGCCTGGGGACCCGCCGGGGCCTGGACGGCTGGGGCCAGAAGCGGGTGATGCTGGTGGCCCAGAAGCTCAAGGCCGAGCGGGCGAGTCTGGCCAAGTCGCGGTTCATGGCCGCCATGAGCCACGATCTGCGGCAGCCGATGCATGCCATGGGCCTGTTCATCGAGGAGCTGCGCCGGACCCTGCCGCAGTCGCCTCAGCTGTCGGTGATCGAGAGCCTGTCCATGTCGCTCGATTCGATGTCGTCGCTGCTGGATTCGGTGCTGACACTGTCGCGTCTGGAGGCCGACGAGTGGGTGCCCGATCGGGTGCCGTTCTCGATCGAACCCATGCTGATCCGGCTGCGGACAGCGCACCGGGTTGCCGCCCGGGAAAAAGGTCTGCGGCTGGAGGTGGCGTCGTGCTCCGCCCAGGTGCTGAGCGATCCGACCCTGCTCGAACGCACCCTGGGCAACCTGATGGCCAACGCCGTGCAATACACCGTGCGCGGCGGGGTGCTGCTGACCTGCCGCCTGCGCGGCGACCGACTGCGGGTGCAGGTCTGGGACACCGGGGTGGGCATTCCGCCCGAGGAACAGGAGGCAGTGTTCCAGGCGTTTCACCGTGTCGAGCACGAACAGGCGCCGCACGATGGCGTGGGTCTGGGTCTGTCGATCGTGCGCAGCTGCGCGGCCGTGCTGGGCCTGCAGCTGGGGCTGCGGTCGGTGGTGGGTCGGGGCTCGTGCTTCCGGGTGGACATTCCCCTGGCACAGGCGGACGCGGTGTCCGGGCCCCCGGCTCCCCTGGCGCTCATGTCGCTGACGCCGCTGTCGCCCAAGGCGCCGCCGGTACCGATCGTGGAGGAGCCCTGCACCTGGCTGCCGCAGGGTTCGCTGGCGCTGACCGTGCTGATCCTGGACCCTGACGGTTCGGGCGGACAGGCACTGCGCCCATTGCTGGAGGGCTGGGGTTGTCGGGTGGTGCAGGCGCGCACGCTGCGCGCGGCCCGGCTGTCCATCGGGCCGGGGGAACAGCGGCCACACCTGTTGATCGGTGTGCTGAGCGGGGAGGACGACCTGCCGGTGTGGTCGTCCCTGCAGGCGATACGGCTCAGTGGTCCGTCGGTGTTGCCGGCGATCGTGATCACCACCGACAGCTCGTTGCACGCGGCCCGTCAGGCGCGGCTGCAACGGGTGACCCTGATGAACCGACCCGTGCCACCGGCCCGGCTGCACGGCCTGATGGCGTCGCTGGGGCGGCGGCTCTGACCCGGGCCACCGGCCGCTGCCGTCAGGCGCGGTCGTTGAGCTGGATGATCAGGCGCGTCATGTCGCCGCAGGCGTCCTCGATGTTGGTCAACGAGGTGGCCAGACGCTGCGGGTCGGGCTGGGCGCCACTGGCGCGCAGGGTGTCGATCTCTTCCAGGATGCCGGCCACGCGGTCCAGCAGCATGGAGGCCACGCCGCTCGGCGCCGGGGACTCTGGCGGCGCGGGCGGGGCCGGCACCGGATCGGCCGGGGCGGCCACCGGCTCGGGGGTGGCGACAGCCACCGGGCCGCCCAGCAGGCGCTGGACCGTGGCCTTGAGCTGGTCGCGGTCGATCGGCTTGACCATGAATTCGGACACACCCAGCTCCTGGGCGTGTTCACGGATCTGCGGCGCGGCGTGGCCGGTGATCATGATGACCGGCGTGCGGGCCATGCGCGGGTCCTGGCGCATGCGCTCGATGATCTCGAAGCCGGAGATGTCGGGCATGTCGGCATCGGTGAGCACCAGGTCCTGCGGATCTTCCGCCAGCACGCGCAGGGCATCTTCACCGCGAACGGCAAAACGCAGCATCCCCATGCCGAGCAACGTGCGGGCCAGCACATGCACGATGCTGGGCTCGTCGTCGATGATGAGGATCTTGAAAGGCGGGCGGGAAGGGTCGGCGGGCGTCATGGCGGGTCACATTCAGGCCCGAAGCATAAGGCTACGGTGCAGGGTATGCACAGCGGCCCGGCACTGGGGCGCCGGCAGCGTGCAAAAGTGCTTACCGAAGTCGTACAGAGCCGACGCCGGGGCACCACACCCGACCGTCGTCAGACCCTTTCGATCACCAGCGCGATGCCCTGCCCCACCCCGATGCACATGGTGCACAGCGCGTAGCGGCCGCCGGTGGCGTGCAGCCGGTTGACGGCGGTGGTGACCAGCCGCGCACCGCTGGCGCCCAGCGGGTGGCCCAGGGCAATGGCGCCGCCCCAGGCGTTGACGCGCTCGTCGTCGTCCGACAGGCCCAGCATGCGCAGCACGGCCAGGCCCTGGGCCGCAAAGGCCTCGTTGAGCTCGATGACGTCCATCTGTGCCAGCGTGAGGCCGGTCAGGGCCATGAGCTTCTGCGTGGCCGGGGCCGGGCCGATGCCCATGACGCGCGGTGCCACGCCGGCGGTGGCCATGCCCACCACGCGGGCCTTGGGGACCAGACCATTTTTCGCGGCGCTGGCTTCATCGGCCAGCAGCAAGGCGCAGGCGCCGTCGTTCACGCCGCTGGCATTGCCGGCGGTGACGGTGCCGTCGGGTCGCACCACACCCTTGAGCTTGGCCAGGGCCTCCAGGCTGGTCTCGCGCGGATGCTCGTCGGCGCTCACCACGACCGGGTCGCCCTTCTTCTGGGGAATGCTCACCGGCACGATCTCCCGGGCCAGGTGGCCGGCCTTCTGCGCAGCCACCGCCTTCATCTGACTGGCCAGGGCCATGCGGTCCTGGGCTGCGCGCTCGATACCGTGGTCGGTGGCGACGTTCTCGGCGGTCTCGGGCATGGAGTCGACGCCGTACTTTTCCTTCATCAGCTTGTTGATGAAGCGCCAGCCGATGGTGGTGTCGTAGACCGCATTGCTGCGGCTGAAGGCGGATTCGGCCTTGGGCATGACGAAGGGCGCGCGGCTCATGCTCTCGACGCCGCCGGCGATCATGAGTCCGGCCTCGCCGGCGCGGATGGCCCGCGCGGCGGTGCCCACCGCGTCCAGGCCGGAGCCGCACAGGCGGTTGATGGTGGCGCCCGGCACATCGATCGGCAGGCCGGCCAGCAGGCTGGCCATGTGGGCGACGTTGCGGTTGTCCTCGCCGGCCTGGTTGGCGCAGCCGTAGAGCACGTCGGTCACGGCGGCCCAGTCGACGCCCGGGTTGCGCTCCATCAGGGCGCGGATGGGGATGGCGCCGAGGTCGTCGGTGCGCACGCTGGAGAGTGCGCCGCCGTAGCGGCCGAAGGGGGTGCGGATGGCGTCGCAGATGAAGGCTTGGGTCATGGGGTCTCCGGGGGGTGTGCGATGGAATGCAGGGCGATCAGCCGATGATGGGCAGGCCGACGAGTTGTTCGAGTTCCGCGCGCGACAGGCCGTCGACGGTGTCGATCAGCCGCAGTCCTTCGGGCGTGCAGGCCAGCGTGGCCAGGTCGGTGTAGATGCGCTTGACGCAACCGATGCCGGTGAGCGGGTAGGTGCAGGCCGGCACCACCTTGCTCTGCCCCTGGCGGGTGAGCAGGTCCATCATGACCCAGGTCTGGCGGGCGCCGGTGGCCAGGTCCATGGCGCCGCCCACCGCCGGGATGCTGCCGGGCTCGCCGGTGCTCCAGTTGGCCAGGTCGCCGGTGGCCGACACCTGGAAGGCCCCCAGCACGCAGATGTCGAGGTGGCCGCCGCGCATCATGGCGAAGCTGTCGGCATGGTGGAAAAAAGCCCCGCCCGGCAGCAGGCTCACCGGCTGCTTGCCGGCGTTGATCAGGTCGTAATCCTCGGCGCCGGCGGCCGGTGCGGGGCCGACACCCAGAATGCCGTTCTCGCTGTGCAGCACCACCTCGCGGCCGGCCGGTATGTGGTTGGCCACCAGGGTGGGCTGGCCGATGCCGAGGTTGACGTACGCCCCGTCCGGAATGTCCTGCGCGACGCGGCGGGCGAGTTCGTCCTTGCTGCGGCGCTGGTAACGGGTTTCGCTCATGCGGCCTCCTTCAGGCCACCGGCCCGGGTGGCGGTGCGGGGCACCTGCACCACCGCACCGACGTGGATGCCGGGGGTGATGACCGCCTCCGGGTCCAGCGCGCCAAGTTCGACCACCTCGAACACGCTGGCCACGGTGCGGCTCGCCGCCGTGGCCATGACCGGCCCGAAGTTGCGTGCCGCCTTGCGGTAGGTGAGGTTGCCCCAGCGGTCGCCGCGCTCGGCCCGGATGAGCGCCAGATCGCCATGGATCGGGTACTCCAGAACGTAGGGCCGGCCGTTGATGACCCGGGTTTCCTTGGGTGTGCCGTCCGGCTGGCGCGCCAGCTCGGTGCCGTAACCGGTGGGCGTGAAGAAGGCGCCGATGCCCGCACCCGCCGCCCGCAGCCGCTCGGCCAGGTTGCCCTGGGGCACCAGTTCCAGCTCGATCTTCCCGCTGCGGTAGAGGCCGTCGAACACATGGCTGTCGGCCTGGCGCGGGAAACTGCAGATCACCTTGCGCACCCGGCCGGTGGCCAGCAGGGCGGCCAGGCCGTGGTCGCCGTTGCCGGCGTTGTTGTTGACCACCGTGAGGTCGCGCGCACCCTGGGCAATGAGGCCATCGATGAGCTCGTCCGGTATGCCGGCGGTGCCGAAGCCGCCGATGAGCACCGTGGCGCCGTCGGGCGTGCCGGCCAGGGCCGCCTCGACGGACGGGGCAATCTTGTTGATCAAGTGTCGTCTCCGTTTGTTCTAATATCGAACAACTGTTCGTCATTGGAATTTTACGCCGGAGTCCCCGAATGGCCCAGACCGCCGCCCGCCACCCCGATGCACCCGTTCCGGGCGACGGCTATGTGCAGTCGTTTGCGCGCGGGCTGGGCGTCATCCGTTCGTTCAGCGCCGAAGCCCCCGAACAGACGCTCACCAGCGTGGCCGAACGCAGCGGCCTGAGCCGTGCCGGGGCCCGGCGCATCCTGCTCACGCTGCAGACCTTGGGCTATGTGGAGAGCGACGGCAAGCTGTTCCGCCTGACGCCCCGCATCCTGGAGCTGGGCATGGCCTACCTGTCGTCGATGCCGCTGTGGCACCTGGCCGGACCGGTGATGGAGCGGCTGTCGGAGCAGCTTGGCGAGTCGTGCTCGGCCGCGGTGCTGGACGGCACCGACATCGTCTATGTGATGCGGGTGCACACCCACCAGATCCTGTCGGTGAACCTGGGCGTGGGCTCGCGCCTGCCAGCCTTCTGCACCTCCATGGGCCGGGTGCTGCTGGCCAGCCTGGACGATGCCGCGGTGCGCGAGCGCCTGCAGGCCAGCGACCGGCAGCCCCGCACCCGCCACACGGTCACTGCCGTGCCCGCACTGCTGGCCGAGGTGCACAAGGCCCGCCGCCAGGGCTGGGCGCTGGTGGACCAGGAGCTGGAGGACGGGCTGGTGTCCATGGCGGTGGCGGTGCGCGACGCCAGCGGGCGCGCCGTGGCCGCCCTGAATGTCTCGGGTCATGCAAGCCGGCACAGCGCCACCCAGATGCGCCGGCTCATGCTGCCGGCGCTGCAGGCCGCGGCCCTGGACATGTCGCAGCTGCTGCAGGGTCAAGTCCGGCGCGGTGATGGCCGATAAAGCCGTCATGTTGTTTCACCGACCACACCGGAGCACCACATGATCTGGGGTCACCCTGCCCGTGCCGATGTTCAGCCGCTCAACCGGAACCACCGGGGACAGCCGCCGTGCTCCGCCCGCAACCCGCTGCTGCTGTTCGAGCCGCGCCCGCTCAGCTCGTGGCCGTTCACCGGCCGGGAACTGGCGCCGCAGTGGGAGCGTCACATCGAGCGGCTGCAACGGGCCGACACCGATGACCGGGCACTGAACTGAGCGCCGGTCGCTGACATCCTCCGGGTGCCACGGAACTGCCACGCAGCTGCCACGGCATTTCCACAGAGCGCTTCCAGCATGGTCGTGCAGGCCCCGCCTGCGCCACACCCCAACAGCACTCTTGCTCCCGAGGAGGTATCCATGCGATTCATTCTTGCCGCCCTGGCCGCGCTGACGCTCGGCACCAGCGCCATGGCCACTGGCCCGCGCGACCACCGCGACCACCACCGCCACGACCGCGACATGCGCGGCATCGAGCGGCCGACCCAGGTCGAACTGGGCCCGCGCCCGTTCTTCCTGGCCGACGACATGGCCGAGAGCCCGCTGAAGCAGCAGCTCCAGCAATGCGCCCGCAACGGCCGCTTCAAGCCGAGCGATTTCTCCATCGGACACCGTGGCGCGCCGCTGCAGTTCCCCGAGCACACGGTGGAGTCGTATGTGGCCGCCGCCCGCATGGGCGCCGGCATTCTGGAATGCGACGTGGCCTTCACGCAGGACAAGGAACTGGTCTGCCGCCACGCCCAGAACGACCTGCACACCACCACCAACATCCTGGCCACCCCGCTGGCGGCCAAGTGCACCACCCCGTTCAGCCCGGCCACCTTCGGCCCGGACGGCCAGCTGATCAAGTCGGCCTCTGCCGAGTGCCGCACCAGCGACATCACGCTGGCCGAGTTCAAGACCCTGCGCGGCAAGATGGACGCCTCCAACCCGCGCGCCCGCACCGTGCAGGAATACCTGGGCGGCACCGCCAACTGGCGCACCGACCTGTATTCGGGCCCCACCAGCGGCACGCTGCTGACCCACAAGGAAAGCATCGAGCTGTTCAAGAAGCTGGGCGTGAAGATGACGCCCGAGCTCAAGAGCCCGGTGGTCGAGATGCCGTTCAACGGCTTCACCCAGGAAGCCTATGCCCAGAAGCTGATCGACGAATACCGCCAGGCCGGCGTGCACCCGAGCCGGGTGTGGGCCCAGTCGTTCGACCAGCGCGACGTGCTGTACTGGGTGCGCAACGAGCCGGCCTTCGGTCGCCAGGCCGTGTTCCTGGACGACGCCAACACCGTGGCCGACCTGCCCACCGCCCAGCAGCTGCGCGAGTACAAGGCCCAGGGCATCCGCATCGTGGCGCCGCCCACCTTCGCCCTGCTGAGCACCGACAGCAATGGCCGCATCGTGCCCTCGGCCTATGCGCGCAACGCACGTGCAGCCGGTCTGGACATCATCACCTGGACGCTGGAGCGCTCCGGCGTGCTGGCCGACGGCAACAACGGCTTCTACTTCCAGACCTTCGACAGCGCCATCCAGCGCGAGGGCGACGTGTACAGGGTGCTCGACGTGCTGGCCAAGGAAGTCGGCGTGATCGGCGTGTTCTCCGACTGGCCGGCCACCACCACCTTCTACGCCAACTGCGCCAACCTGCGCTGAACGCGACGACCGCCGCTGCGGCGTCGGCATAATTTCCTCGACCGGCCCCAGACGCCGGCGAGGAGACAACCGATGCAACGCCGCCAGTTTTCCGCGCTCATGGGCTCTGCCCTGGGCGCGTTGTCGTTTCCGGGTGCCGTGCGGGCGCAGTCGGCACCACCCCGGATCGGTGTGCTGATGCTGCACGGCAAGAACCCGGGCGGCCCCCAGGACCCCTCCATGGCGCCGCTGCGGACCGCTTTCGAAGCGGCCGGCTGGCAGGTGCTGTTCCCCGACATGCCGTGGTCGCGCAACCGCTATCTGGAGGGCGACTGGGACCAGGCCATGCAGGAGATAGGGGTCCATGTCGACACGCTGCAGCGCCAGGGCGCCGAACGCATCGTGCTGGTCGGGCACAGCATGGGCGTGCCGGCGTCGCTGAGTTTTGCGGCCCGGGGCGGCACCGCGCACGCCCTGGTGCTGCTGGCACCCGGACACGTTCCGCGCGGCTACTACACGGTGCCCGCGCTCAAAGCGGTTCGCGACAGCGTGGACGAGGCCCGTGCGCTGGTGGCCGCCGGCAAGGGCGACAGCGTGGAGCGCTTCAACGACATCAACCAGGGACGCCGCATTCCGGTGGTGACCACCGCCCGCAAGTACCTCACCTGGTTCGACCCCGAGTCGGACGCCGACATGGGGGTCACCGCGCCGAGGGTTCCGGCAACGCTGCCGGTGTTCACCGCCATCGGCGAGTCCGATCCCTTGTTCAAGGGCGTGCGCCGCTACTTCGTCGATCAGCTGCCGGCCAACCCGCGATCGCAGTTCGTCGAGGTCGGCGGGGGCCACCTGGACACGCCGGCCAACGTGCGGGACCGGCTGATGGCCTGGATTCCTGCAGCGGTCGCCTGATCAGGCGGGCAGCGGCTCAGCCACCGACCGCAGGCCGGCCACGTCACGAGAAGGCGGCACGCCGAACAGGCGCCGGTACTCGCGGCTGAACTGGGAAGGGCTTTCGTAGCCGACCCGGAAAGCCGCGGTGGACGCATCGAGCCGCTGCGACAGCATCAGGCGCCGGGCCTCGTTCAGGCGCAGCTGCTTCTGGTACTGCAGCGGCGTCATGGCGGTGAGCTGCTTGAAGTGGTGGTGGAAGGTGGACAGGCCCATGCCGGCCTCCCGGGCCAGCTCCTCCACCCGCAGCGGCTGGTGGAACTGCGTGTTGATGAGCGCGATCACCCGGGCCACCTGGTGGCTCTGGGTGTCGACGGTGGCGATCTGCCGCAGGCGCGCGCCGGCCTCGCCGGTGAGCAGCCGGTAATGGATTTCGCGCTGGACCAGCGGGGCCAGCGCCGGGATGTCTTCGGGGTGGTCCAGCAGGTCGAGCAGCCGGCCAAAGGCCTGCAGCAGCGGCAGCGACAGTGCGCCGGTGGTCATGGCGCGGCTGTCCGGCAGCGGCAGCTTGCGGCCCGCCGGGGGCGCCGGCACTTCCAGCATGAGCGAGGCCAGCTCGCGCCAGTCCAGCCGCAGGGCCAGGCCCAGGTAGGGCCGCTGCGGCGAGGCCTCCAGCACGGCGGTGCGCACCGGCAGGTCCATGGAGGCGATGAGGTAACGGTCTTCGCCGTAATGCAGGGTCTCGTCGCCCAGCAGCACCCGTTTGCTGCCCTGCACGATGAGGGCCACGCACGGCTCGTACACCGCGCAGTTGTCGAGCAGTGCCTGGTCCTGGCGGATCAGCATGAGGCCGGGCATGTCCGGCGGCCGCAGCAGCTGGCCGGGTCCGGTGCGCTGCAGGATCCGCCCGGCCAGGGTGGATCGGGCGTCGCGGAGGAGATCGGTCGGATCGGGCATGGGCGGCTCGGGTTCGGGGGTGACACGGATGCTACCGACGCTGACCCGATCCTGCAGTATGGTCACAGGATCGGGCAAACATCCCGCAGGTTCAGGCTACCGCTGGCCCGGCCGCACCCACGACACTGCCAGCCTCATTCAGGAGTCACCATGACCACTCTGCAAGTCAACGGCCGCACCCAGCAGGTCGACATCGATCCCTCCACCCCGGTCCTCTGGGCCCTGCGCGACACGCTGGGTCTGACCGGCACCAAGTTCGGCTGCGGCGCGGCGCTCTGCGGCGCCTGCACGGTCCATGTGGACGGACAGGCCATCCGGTCCTGCGTCACGCCCATCTCCAGCGTGGCCGGCCGCAACATCACCACCATCGAAGCCGTGACCAGCGACGACCCGGTCGGCCGCGCGGTGCGCGACGCCTGGATCAAGCACGACGTGGCCCAGTGCGGCTACTGCCAGAGCGGCCAGATCATGAGCGCCACCGCGTTCCTGAAGTCGTTGCCGAAAGGGCAGAAGCCGAGTGCGGCCGACATCGACGCCGCCATGGCCGGCAATGTGTGCCGCTGCGGCACCTATGCCCGCATCCGCGCTGCCGTGGCCGACGCTGCCGGCTCGCTGGCCTGAAGGAGTCACGACCATGCTGAACTCCGCCTTTCACGAACTGCCCCAGGGCCTGCAGCACCTGCTGGCCCGCCAGCACGATGACAGCGACGCACCGGTGGCCGAGCTGCCGCGCCGCGCCTTCCTCAAGATGGGTGTGGCCAGCGGCTTCGCCCTCGGCCTCTTCCCGCTGGCCGCGCACAGCCAGGCCGCCCCCGCTGCCGCCGGGCTGAAGCCGGTGCAGCAACCCGGTGCCTTCGTGGCGATTGCGCCGGACGGCACCGTGACCATCACGGTGAACCGGCTGGAATTCGGCCAGGGCATCCAGACCGCCCTGCCCATGATCCTGGCCGACGAGCTGGACGCCGACTGGTCGCGCTTGCGCAGCCAGCTGGGCACCAACGACGTGGCCTACGCCGACCCACTGTGGGGCCTGCACCTGACCGGTGGCTCCAACTCCATCAAGAACAGCTTCACCCAGTACCGCGAGCTGGGCGCCCGCACCCGCGCCATGCTGGTGCAGGCCGCCGCCGCCCGCTGGGGCGTGGATGCCGCCGGCCTGCGCACCCAGGCCGGTGTGGTGATCGGCCCCGGCGGCCGTCGCCTGGGCTACGGGGAACTGGCCCAGGCCGCCATGGCCCTGCCGGTGCCGACCAGCGTCACCCTCAAGGACCCGAAGCAGTTCCGCCTGATCGGCCAGCCCACCGGCCGGCTGGACGCCGCCGCCAAGAGCAGCGGCCGGCAGAGCTTCGGCATCGACATGGCCCGCCCGGGCCAGCTGACCGCCGTGGTGGCCCGCCCGCCGGTGTTCGGTGCGCGCCTGAAGACGGTGGACGATGCCGCCGCCCGCGCCGTCAAGGGCGTGAAGGCGGTGCTGCGCGTGCCGCTGGACCGGGGCGCCGAGGGCGTGGCCATCGTGGCCGACGGCTACTGGCCGGCCCGCACCGCCCGCGAGGCGCTCAAGCTCGAATGGGACACCAGCCAGGTCGAGAAGGTCGACAGCCAGCGTCAGCTGGCCCAGTACCGCGAACTGGCGAAGCAGCCCGGCGCCAGGCACTTCGACGCCGACATGGCGCCGCTGGACAAGGCCCCGAAGACCATCGAGGCCGAGTTCGTGTTCCCGTACCTGGCCCATGCGCCCATGGAGCCGCTGAACTGCACCGTCGACTTCGACGGCCAGGCCGCCACGCTCTGGATGGGATCGCAGATGCCCGGCCTCGACGGCATGGCCGCCGCCGCCGCGCTGGGCCTCAAGCCCGAGCAGGTGAAGGTGCAGGTGCAGTCGGCCGGCGGCGGTTTCGGCCGCCGCGCCATCCCCACCAGCGACTATGTGGTGGAGGCCTGCGGCATCGCCAAGGCAGCACTGGGTGCCGGCGTGCGCGCCCCCATCCGCACTGTGTGGAGCCGCGAGGACGACATCAAGGGCGGCTACTACCGCCCCATGCACCTGCACCGCGCCCGCATCGGCTTCGACGCGGCCGGCCAGGTGCTGGCCTGGGACCATGTGATCGTGGGTCAGTCCATCGTCACCGGTAGCCCGTTCGAGTCGGGCATGGTCAAGAACGGCGTGGACGCCACCGCGGTGGAAGGCATGCGCGCGCCCTACCCGCTGCCCATGCGCCTGACGGTGCACCACCCCAAGGTGAACGTGCCGGTGCTGTGGTGGCGCAGCGTGGGCAGCACCCACACCGCCTTCGTGATGGAAACGCTGATCGACCAGATCGCCCGCGAGACGAACCAGGACCCGGTGGCCTACCGCCTCAAGATGTTCGGCAGCCAGCACCCGCGCCACACCGCTGCCCTGCAGCTGGCGGTGGAGAAGAGCGGCTACGGCCGCACCGCGCTGCCGGCCGGTCGCGCCTGGGGCGTGGCGGTGCACGAGTCGTTCGAGTCGGTGGTGGCCTTCGTGGTGGAAGCCTCGGTCCAGAACGGCCAGCCGGTGCTGCACAAGGTCACGGCGGGCGTGCACTGCAACCTGGTGATCAACCCCCGCACCGTGGAAGCCCAGGTGCAGGGCGGCGCGCTGATGGGTCTGGGCATGTGCCTGCCGGGCGCTGCGGTCACGCTCAAGGACGGCGTGGTGGAGCAGCAGAACTTCGGCGATTACGTGGTGCCCCGCATCACCGACATGCCGCAGATCAGCGTGCACACCGTGCCCAGCACCGAGGCGCCCACCGGCATGGGTGAACCGGGCCTGCCGCCGCTGGCCCCCGCCTTTGCCAACGCGCTGGCCCGCCTGACCGGCAAGCCGCTGCGCGAGCTGCCGTTCCCCAGCGCCTGAGCCCTGCCACCACCTGCCGAGAGCCCATGAACCTGTACGCCCGCCTCCAGCAGCGCGCCGCTGCCGGCCAACCCATTCGTGTCGGCATGATCGGTGCCGGCAAGTTCGGCTCCATGTACCTCTCGCAGGTGCCGCGCACGCCCGGCATCCACCTGGTCGGCATTGCCGACCTGTCGCCCGACCGGGCGCGGGCCGCGCTGCGCAACGTGGGCTGGAAGGACGAAGCCTTTGCGGCCCGCAGCCTGGACGAGGCGGCCCGGCTGGGCAACACGGCGGTCATCGACGACAACATGGCGCTGATCGCCTCGCCGCATGTGGACATCGTCATCGACGCCACCGGCAACCCGGCGGTGGGCATTGCCCATGTGCTGGCCTGCTGCGAGCACCGCAAGCACATCATCATGGTCAACGTCGAGGCCGATGCGCTGGCCGGGCCGCTGCTCAAACGGCGGGCCGAGGAGGCCGGCATCGTTTACTCGCTGGCCTACGGCGACCAGCCGGCGCTCATCTGCGAGATGGTCGACTGGGCGCGCGCTGCCGGCTTCGGCGTGGTGGCGGCCGGCAAGGGCACCAAGTACCTGCCGACCTACCACCAGAGCACGCCCGACACGGTGTGGAACCACTACGGCCTGACCGCCGAGGACGCCGCCCGGGGCGGCATGAACGCGCAGATGTTCAACAGCTTCCTGGACGGCACCAAGAGCGCCATCGAGATGGCCGCCGTGGCCAACGCCACCGGCCTGGCCGCGCCCAGCGGGCTGAAGTTCCCGGCGGTGGGCGTGGACGATCTGGCCCGCATCCTCAAGCCGCGCGAACACGGCGGCATCCTGGACCAGTGTGGCCAGGTGGAGGTGATTTCCAGCGTGGAGCGCGACACCCGGCCGGTGTTCCGCGACCTGCGCTGGGGCGTGTACGTGACCTTCGCCGCCGACAGCGAATACGTGGCCCGCTGCTTCAAGGAATACGGCTTGGTCACCGACCCGAGCGGCCAGTACTCGAGCATGTACAAGCCGTTCCACCTGATCGGGCTGGAGCTGGGCATCACGGTGGCCTCCATCGGGCTGCGCGGCGAATCCACCGGTGCCCCCATCGGCTGGAACGGCGACGTGGTGGCCACCGCCAAGCGCGACCTGCAGGCCGGCGAGATGCTGGACGGCGAAGGCGGCTTCACCGTCTACGGCAAGCTGCTGCCGGCGCGCGAGTCGCTGGCGCTGGGCGGCCTGCCGCTGGGGCTGGCACACGGCGTGAAGCTGCTGCGCCCGGTGGCGGCCGGGCAGGCCGTGAGCTGGGACGACGTGGCCTTCGATGCCGACGCCACGGCGGTGCGGTTCCGGCGCGAGATGGAACGCGTGTTCGCCGCCTGAACGCCCTGCCCCCGGCTCCCGCCGGGGCCACACGGCGGTGGTATTCTGGCGCGCCCTCCACCACCGCCCCACCCCATGGAAAAGATCCTCTCCGGCATCGGCTCGCTGCTCTACGGCATGCGTTTCACCATGCTGTTCTTCTACGTGGGGCTGGTGACCATCATCCTGGGCATCCTGGGCAAGTTCCTGCTGGAGACCTACAAGCTCATGACCACCCTGCTGACCGGCGATCTGGAAAAGATCGACCTGATCATCAAGGTGCTGGAGCTGGTCGACATGACCATGGTGGCCCAGCTGGTGTGGGTGGTGGCGCTGGCGGGCGTGTCGCTGTTCGTGACCACAGGCCACTTCGACAGCAAGGACATGAAGAAGCCCGACTGGCTGGACCATGTCAACACCTACAACCTCAAGCTGAAGCTGGCGTTTGCCATCATCTCGATCTCGGGCGTGCATGCGCTCAAGACCTACCTCAGCGGCGACCTCAGCCTGGAGAACATCCAGATCGTGGCGGTGGTGGCGGTGATCCACTTCACCTTCGTGCTGTCGGCCATCGGCATCTCGTTCGCCGAGCGGCTCACCCGCGACAAGGCACACGACGACCACTGAGGCGGTGCCGGCCGGCACCTGACGCCGGCATGGCCCGCCGGGACGGACGGGCACTGCCCACCGTCACGCGATTGACATCGGGGCGCGCCAACCTTGGCGCATGTCTGCCCCCACCGCCCCTTCCGCCGGAGCCGCCTCCCCTGCCGCTCCCTTCGGCTCACCCGAGGCGCTGGTTTTCCGCAGCGCCGACTGGGCGCTCATGCGCCAGCTGGGTGTCGGGCGCGACCTGCATCCGGTGCGCCTGCGGCTGGCGATCGGGCTGGCGCGCCACAGCGGCTGGCTGGTGGCCGCCGCCATGGTCCATGCCGCGCTGGTGCACGGCCTGGGCACCGCCATGCTGGGCAGCCTGGTGCTGGCGGGCCTGGTGCAGCTGGGCTGCAAGCGGCTGGCGCGCCACCTGAACGCGCCGCGGCCTTTTGCACTGGGCCTGTGCCCGAACCACCTCGGTCATTCGGCGCGCGGCGGCATGCCCAGCACACACGCCACCGTGTTGGCCTTCCTGGCCGCCTGCACCCTGCCGCTGGCCCCGATGGCGCCCGCGTTGTGGTGCCTGGCACCGCTCGCCCTGCTCACCGGCTGGGCGCGGGTACAGGCCGGCGCGCATTTCCCGTCCGATGTGCTGCTCGGGCTGGCGCTGGGTTATGGTCTGGGCCTGCTGGTACCGGCATACACCCTGCTCTGAATGACACCCCTGCAACGCTGGTCACGTCGGGCGACGGCCGGGCTGCTGGCCTGTGCCCTGCCGGCCCTTGCGCAACCGGCACTTGCTCAGCCAGGCCCGCCGGCCGGTGTGGCCGCCTACGCCTGCCAGGCCGGCGAGGCGCTGTTCCTGCTGGCACTCGACCCGGCGCCGGGCCGGGGCGCCTGGGGCCACCTGGGCGGGCGGGCCGAAGCGGGCGAAGCACCGCTGCAGACCGCCCTGCGCGAGCTGCACGAAGAGTCCAACTGCAGCGTGGCACCGACCGAGGCAGCCCTGGCCCGGGCCACCGGCCCTTCGGTGGCCGCCGGCAGCCGGTTCCACACCTTCGTGGTGGAGGTGCCGCATGTGCCGGTCGGCCTGATCGCGCAGCCCCGGCGCTGCAACGATGTCGAGCGTGAACAGTGGGTCTGGGTGGCCCACACCGACCTGATGACCGCACTCGACGCGCCAGGCCACCCGGCGCCGGTGCGGGAAGGCTCGCGTGCGTCGGTGCCGTTGTGGCAGCCGGCCTGGCGCTCGCTGCGGCAGGCCCGGGACGAAGGCATCCTGCCGCGCCAGGACCCCTGCCGGCCCGGGCAGTGATCCGGGCCGGGGTGCACGGACGAAAAAAAGCGGCCCCGAAGGGCCGCCGACAAGACCAACCTGGGAGAACCTGACCAGGTCAGCGGAGGGACAACTGGGTCTGGCCCTTGGCAGCCTTCAGACCGGCCTGGCGGATCTGTTCGGCTTCGGCCTGGGTGGCCTGGCGGGGGTAGTTCTCGACCTGGGTGTCCATCAGGCCAAGGCGGCGAGCCTCCAGCATTTCGGCAACCACCTGGGCGCGGGTCTTGGGCTCGGGGGCGGGAGCCGACTGGGCCATGGCAGCACCGGCAACACCGGCGAGAACGAGGGAAGCAAAGGCGCGGGCAGCGAGTTTCATGACAGTTCCTTGTGAGAGTGGGTGGGAGGCATGCCGTTGTCGCGGCATGGGATGAACTGTAGAAACCCGGGTTTGCAGCCGACGCACAGCGGGATTACATGTTTGTAATCCTGGGCCGGGGCGATCCTCGGGACAATCTGCAGGCTCCCCTGGTCTCCCCAACAGCCCCTCATGCGCATCCTGGTGGTCGAAGATGAATCGAAGCTCGCGGACTACGTGTCGCGCGGCCTGTCGGAAGCCGGCCACACGGTGGACGTGGCGCGCGACGGCATCGAGGGCCGCTACCTGGCCACGGCGGGCGATTACCAGCTGATCATCCTGGACATCATGCTGCCGGGCGTGGACGGCTTCGGCGTGCTTTCTGCCCTGCGGGAGAAGCGCCAGACGCCGGTGCTGATGCTCACCGCCCGCGACCGGGTCGAAGACCGGGTGCAGGGCCTGGAGTCGGGTGCCGACGACTACCTGGTGAAACCTTTCGCGTTTTCCGAGCTGCTGGCCCGGGTGGGCGCGCTGCTGCGGCGCGGACCGCAGCATGCCGAGGCCGCCCCGACCCGCCTCGCGCTGGCCGATCTGGAAATCGACCTGATCAGCCGCAAGGCCTGGCGGGCCGGCCAGCGCCTGGAGCTGACCGCCAAGGAATTTGCCCTGCTGGCCCTGCTGGTGCGCCGCAAGGGCCAGATCCTCTCGCGCACCACGCTGGCCGAACAGGTGTGGGACATGAACTTCGACTCCGACACCAATGTGGTCGAGGTGGCGGTGCGGCGGCTGCGCTCGAAGATGGACGACCCTTTCCGGCCCAAGCTGCTGCACAACGTGCGCGGCATGGGCTATGTGCTGGAGGAACGCTCATGAGCACCGCCCACCCGCCACACCCGCCACACCCGCGCCAGGCGGACACCTACTCCATCGGGCGGCGCCTGTCGCTGCTGCTGGCCATCCAGACCGTGGTCGGCCTGGGTGTGCTGCTGGCCTGCATCTACGCGGTCAACGTCATGCTGTTCAAGGCCAAGCACGAGGAGCAGCTGCAGAACTATGCCAAGGTGATGGTCGACATCGCCCGGGCCGGCGAGGAGCGGGGCGGCCGCGCCGAGGCCCTGGCCAAGCTGGCCTGGTCGGCGGAACGCCGGCCCGGCACCTACATGGAGGTGCAGGACGCCAGCGGCCAGACCGTCTACCGCGACCCGCCCCCGCCCTTCGACGTGAGCGCGCGCTCCAGCAAGTCGCTCGGCTTCGCGCTGCCGCTGGCCAACATCGAGGGCTGGCAGGCCCGGGTCTGGCTGGACTGCTCGCAGGACGCCCGGACCGGGCAGCGCATGGCCCTGCTGCTGGTGGCGGTGGTCATCGCCGGCGGCGCGCTCGCCGGCTGGGGCACGTTCTGGCGGGTCCGGTGCAGCCTGCGGCCCCTGATCGATGTGGCCGACCAGACCCGGGCCATCGACGTGGCCCGCCTGGACCAGCGCCTGTCGCTGGCCGAGCCGGCAGAAGAGCTGCAACCCGTGATCGAGCAGTTCAATGGCCTGATGGGCCGCGTGGAGCGGGCCTACCTGCAGCTCGAAGGCTTCAATGCCGATGTGGCCCACGAGCTGCGCACCCCCCTGGCCAACCTGATCGGCCAGACCGAACTGGCGCTCAGCCGCGAGCGGCCGGCGGCCGAACTGGCCGACACGCTGGCCTCCAACCTGGAGGAGCTGAACCGGCTGGCCGGCATGGTCAACGACATGCTGTTCCTGGCCCAGGCCGACCGGGGCGTGAAGGCGCGCCGGGGTGAACCGGTGGCCCTGTCGGCGCTGGTCCACCAGGTGCTGGAATTCCATGAAGCCCCGCTGAGCGAAGCCGACCTGTCGGTCGAGGTGGCCGGCGAACAGCGGGCCGCCGTGGACGCACCGCTGGTCAAGCGGGCGTTGTCGAACCTGCTGGGCAATGCCATCCGCCACGCCACGCCGGGCACCCGGATCACCGTGCGACTCGATCCGGACGACGCCGGCGGCGTGCGCCTGTGGGTCGAGAACCAGGGCGATCCGGTGCCGCAGCACCACCTGCCGCGCCTGTTCGACCGGTTTTTCCGGGTCGACAGCTCGCGCTGCGAACTGGACCGGCCCCACCACGGACTGGGGCTGTCCATCGTCGCAGCCATCGCCCGCATGCACGAAGGAAGCCCCATGGCCGAGTCGACGCCCGAACGCACCCGCATCGGTTTTTCCCTGGCCCACCCGACCCCGGCGGGGGCGGCCTGATGGCCCGCGCGCACCGCCGGCCCTGGGCGCTGCCGGCCCTGCTGGCGGCCACCGTGCTGGGGCTGCTGACCGGCTGCGCAACACCCCAAGCTGCCTACGACCCGAGCCGCGCACACCACCGCCCGGACGGCTTCGTGAATGCCCATCCCTCACCGCACGGCAACAGCGAGGGCGGTTTCTGGCGCTGGCAATGGGAGCGCTGGCAGACCGAACTGCCGCCCGACCGGCCGGAACGGGTGGCCCGCCAGACACCGGACCTGCAGCAGCTGAAGAACCCGGGGCACGACCTGACCGTCACCTGGCTGGGTCACTCCAGCGCCCTGTGGCAGGTGTCGGGGCTGAACATTCTGGTCGACCCGCACTTCGGGCCACGCGCATCGCCGGTGTCTTTCGCCGGGCCGCGCCGGCTCACCCCGGCGCCGCTGGGCATCGACCAGCTGCCCCGCATCGACCTGGTGCTGATCAGCCACAACCACTACGACCACCTCGACGAAGGCACGGTGCGCGCGCTGTCGGCGCAGGCGGGCGGTTCGCCCTTGTTCATGGTGCCGCTGGGTGTGGACGCCTGGATGGCCAAGGTCGGCATCCAGCGGGTGCAGCGCATGGACTGGTGGGACCGGCAGGACATCGCCGCACCGGCCGGCCCGGTGACGGTGCATTTTGTGCCGTCGCACCACTGGTCCAGCCGCACCCCCTGGGACCGGCGGGCCACCCTCTGGGGTGGCTTCGTCGTCCAGGCCCGCGTGGCCGGCGAGCCGGCCAGCCTCTACCACGCGGGCGATACCGGTTATGCGCCCGACTTTGCCGAGATCGGCCAGCGCTTCGGCGGCTTCGACCTGGCCATGATCCCGGTGGGCTGCTACCTGCCGCGCTGGTTCATGCAGCAGCAGCATGTGAACGAGGAAGAAGCCGTGCGCATCCACCTGGATGTGAAGAGCCGGCTGTCCATGGGAGTGCACTGGGGCGCCTTCCGGCTGTGCAACGACCCGATCGACGCGCCGGTTGATGGCCTGCCGGCGGCCCGGGCAAGGCTCGCGGTGCCGGACCATGCGTTTGTGCTGCCGGTGTTGGGCCGGACCGTGGTGCTGAAAAAGGGTTCGCGATGAAACGTCGGCGGTTGATGGCCGCGCTGCTTCTCCCGGTGCTGCCCGCGTTGCCTGTGTCGCCGGCCATGGCCACGCTGCCACCCGGGGAACGCGACCGCATCGAACAGCTGCTGGCCGGCATGGAGCGGGAAACGGGTGTGCAGTTCGAGCGCAACGGCCGCCGCGTCAGCGGACGCGACGCGGCCCGGTTCCTGCGGGCGAAATGGGGACGATACGGGGAAGGGGTCGACAGCGCAGAGGCTTTCATCGACCGCATCGCCAGCCGTTCATCCACCACCGGCCGACCCTACCGGGTGTGCCCTGTCGGCGGGGAATGCGTGGAGGCTGGGCCCTGGCTGAGAAGGCGGTTGGCGCGGCTGGCGGGGATCGAACCCACGACCCTTGGCTTCGGAGACCGCTCGGCTGATAGTGTCCATGACATTGCAAAACGCGTAAAAACTATCCATAAGGCATAGAATGGGGCGAGTCATACCCCGAGAATCAGGTTGAGGTTCGCCAAATTGCCGCCTCTTGCCTCGCCTTAGCGCGCGGCACGCGCGAGCCTCGGACATGACCCCAACCTCACCTCGGGCACATGCTTGGACGCGAAATCCGCCACATCAGAAGTCAACCGGTGGCACCCGCCTCACCGGATCTCGACCCTAGTCCACGACTTCAATGTTGCACTCGGCAATCCAGATGAACGCCTGCTGGCTGGGAGTCTGGCCTTCCTTGGTCAACCTGAAACCCTGGACGTCTTAGAGGGTTGGAAAGCCTCGGGAAACCTGCCACCTGAACTTGAGCGGTTATCCACCTGGGTGCGGCTCAGTCCACCTCCAAACCCGGCTTTGGCGTCCAGCGGTCGGATCCCAGAGCGCTGGCGCACGCGATTCTCAGTCGCAGCAATGTTATGCGCACAGGTAACGCGTGGGTTTGTCGACAGCCAACGGAACGACATCACCAGCCTTCGCGTGTACTTGCTTTTGAAGACGTTGGAGAACGCCAGAGCTGGATTTAGGCTGTCACCCCGCATTGTCGACGCCTCGATCTACCTGATTCACTTTCTTGAGGACCCTCTCAAGTATCCCCATGGCATAGCGTGGGCGACTGAATTAAGTGCAACCAATCTGCACCTCCCGACATACGAGGTGACCATGGCAGAGGCTGCCAAGGCGCTCAAATCGAAACTCAAACAAGGCAAAGGCGTCATCAAGAATGTGACCGCTGGCACGACATTCGCCGACGCGTTGCAAGCGATCGCAGAGCGGCGCCCAGAAAGGCTTGACCCTATACCGCAACGCGTACCGGCACCTGAGGCAATAGGCGAGACCAGTGAACCCGGAAGTGCCGAGTGGCGTTCAGCACTGCTTGATCTCGATTTGCCGTTGCCACCTGAAAAAATTCTGTCTTTGCCGCCCTCCCGGGACGATGACGAGGACGAAGAGCCAACCGAGATTGTTGTTTTCAGGGAACCCCCAAGCGCGGAACATCGATATAGGGTCGGCTTAGGCCTACAGCTGGAGACACAAGCCCAGCGAAATCGAATTCCATATGCATGGGACCGGTTGCGGCCAGACGAGATCGATTGCTTGTTCAAAAATATCGATTGCTGGCTTA
>PNMF01000024.1 GCA_013823485.1 Comamonadaceae bacterium | reverse complement strand
CGGTGAAGTCGCCCTTGAGCAGCTGCTGAATGCCGCAGGCGAATTCCACGATGTCGATGCCGCGCGCCACCTCGCCCTGGGCGTCGGTGAACACCTTGCCGTGTTCGGCGGTGATCATGCGGGCCAGCTCGTCCTTGTGCTGGTTGAGCAGCTCCAGGAACTTGAACATCACACGGGCACGGCGGATGGGCGGGGTGTCGGACCAGGCCGGGAAGGCGGCGCGGGCGGCGGCCACGGCGGTGTCCACATCGGCGGTGCTGGCCAGGGCCACGCGGCCGGTCACGGCGCCGGTGGCGGGGTTGAACACGTCCTGCGCGCGGGTGGACTGACCGGCCACGCTGGCGCCGTTGATGTAGTGGTTGATATTTGTGATGCTCATGGCGAGGTCTCCTGTAGAAACCGCTATTGTGCAAATGGTCAACGAGAAAAACCAATGAGAATGCCGGAATTCTTTTATTGGTCCGGCAAATAACATGGCCTCTGCCCCCCTGCCCCAGCCCCGCCCGCCCACCATCGAGCCCCAGACCCTGCGGGCCTTCGTGGCCGTGGCGCGCGAGGGCAATGTCTCGCGCGCCGCCACCCGGCTGCACCTGAGCCAGCCGGCGGTGAGCCTGCAGCTGCGCACCCTGGCCGAGGCCACCGGGCTGCAGCTGTTCACCCGCACCGCGCAAGGCATGGCCCTGACCCGCGACGGCGCGGCCCTGCTGCCCATGGCCGACAAGGCCCTGGCCGGTCTGGCCGAGTTCGGGCAGGCCGCCGCCGCCCTGCACACCACGGTGCGGGGCACGCTGCGCATCGGCACCATCCTCGACCCCGAGTTCACCCGCCTGGGCGCCTTCCTGAAACAGCTGGTGGAGACCAGCCCGCAGGTCGACACGGTGCTGCGCCAGGGCATGAGCGGCGACGTGCTGGCCCTGATCGACCGCGGCGAGCTCGATGTCGGCTTCCACCTCGACCTGCCGGACGACCCCCTCGGGCCCGACTGGCAGCGCCGCCCGCTGACCCGTTTCACCTACCGGGTGCTGGCGCCCGCCGGCTGGGGCCCGCAGGTGCGCGGCATGGACTGGAAGGCCCTGGCCAGCCTGCCCTGGCTGGCCACGCCGCCGGCCAGCGCCCACCACCGGCTGCAGCGCCGGGTGTTCGGTCCGGGCTCGCTCACCGGGCTGGAGCCGCGCCGGGTGGCGCTGGTCGACCAGGAAGCCTCCATGCTCGACCTGGTGCGCAGCGGCGTGGGCCTGTCGCTGGTGCGCGACGCCATTGCCATCCGCGAGGCCCAGGCGCGCGGCCTGGTCATTGCCGACCGGGTCGGGCTGGACTGCGAGCTGAGCCTGGTGTGCCGCGCCGGGCGCGCGGGCGAGCCGGTGATCGCCGCCGCCTGGGCAGCGCTGGACACCGTCTGGACCTGAAACCTGCCGGCCCGGCAGAACCGTGACGTTCTTGTCGGATGGTGATGATTCACGTCGAGCGGCATCGCAGACTCGCCGATCTTTGCCGACCCGGCGCTTCTCACCACCCGGCCATGTTCAAGTTTCTCCACACCCATCCCGACCTGCGGCAGGGACCGGCCCAGCCGGAGCCGTTCCCGCCGGCGGCCGACTTCCGCTCCAGCACCCTGCAGCCCGATCCGGTCGACGCCGGCGCCTGGCTGCTCGGACCGGCCGCCACCGCCCCGGTCCGGGCGCGGCCGCCCTGGCTGGTGCCGGCGCTGGTGACCACCGTGCTGGTGCTCACCCTGGCCGCCGGGTTGCTGGCCTGGACCTGGCGCTGACCCGGTCGCGGCGGTCGGTGGGCGGGCTCAGCGCCAGCGCGCCAGCTCGTCCTTGAGCGTGGCCGACATCGGCAGGTTGACCGGACGGTTGAAGGGCGGCACCGGGCCCATGAACCAGCGCTGGTAGGCGGCTTCGAGCAGGCCGCTGCGGTTGGCCTGCACCAGGGCATCGTTCACCGCCTTGAGCAGCTGCGGGTCGCCGGGGCGCACCGCGATCGCAATCGGCTCGTTTGAAAGCTCCTGTGGCAGCAGCGTGTAGGCCTCCGGGTTGCGCCCCTGGGCCAGCTGGGTGAGCAGCAGCACATCGTCGCGCAGATATCCCCGGGCCCAGCCCAGCTCCAGCTGGCCCATGGCGGCCACCGCATCCAGGGCCCGCACCACCTTCCAGCCCCGCTCGGCTGCGCGCTGCGTGGCCAGGGTGTCGGCCGTGGTGCGGCCGATCACCACCACCGACTGGTCGCGCAGCTGATCGACCGCCGTGATGCCGTCGACCGCCCGCACCAGCACCCGCGCATGCGACACGAACACCGGGTGCGAAAAAGCCATGGCACCCCGGCGCTCCGGGGTGTCAGTGGTGGCCGCGCACAGCAGGTCGACCGTGCCGGCCTGCAGGTAACGCACCACCTGATCCGCCGGCACCTCGACCGGGTTGACCCGCAACACCTTGCCGGTGGCGGCCTGCACCCGCTCCACCGCCGACTGGCACAGATCGATCATGTAACCCGCCGGCCGGCCCTGACCGTCGCGGAAGGAAAACGGCGAGGCATCGACCCGGTAGCCCAGGTTGATCTGCCCCTTCATGGCGATCTGCTGCAACACCGCCTGGGCCGAGGCGGCGCTGCAGGCCAGAGCGGCCAGGGCCAGGGCCGCCAGGCGGCAGAACGACGAGATGTGCGGTACGGACATGAGGCACCCCCTGTGGTCTGGCCCCAATGTAAGCAGATGCAACGCTGCTGCCAAGCGGGTGCATCCCGACAGGCCGGGAGCGTCTTCAGATGTTTTTGTCATGAACAACCAAAAACGTATTCGTTCCCTTTCTGAAGGTGCGGCGGAATCATGCGGGCCATCCACCACCGGGCCTCGGCCCTCACCAAGGACGCCACCATGACCACCCGCCGACAACTCATCCAGGCCGTACCGGCCACCCTGGCCGCCAGCCTGGCCGCCCAGCTGCCCACCGCCGCCCTGGCCCAGGCCGCCCCGGCCCCGGTGACGCTGCTCAACGTGTCGTACGACCCGACCCGCGAGCTGTATGTGGACATCAACGTCGCCTTTGCCAAGGCCTGGAAGGCCCGGACCGGCCAGACCGTGACCATCCAGCAGAGCCACGGCGGCTCGGGCAAGCAGGCCCGCTCCATCATCGACGGCCTGGCCGCCGACGTGGCCACCCTGGCCCTGGCCGGCGACACCGACGCCCTGCACACCAACGGCCAGTGGATTCCCAAGGACTGGCAGAAACGCCTGCCGCTCAACAGCTCGCCCTACACCTCGACCATCGTGCTGGTGACCCGCGCCGGCAACCCCAGGAACATCCAGGACTGGGACGACCTGATCCGCCCGGACGTGAAGGTCATCACACCCAACCCCAAGACCTCCGGCGGCGCCCGCTGGAACTACCTGGCCGCCTGGGAATTCGCCAGGCGCAAGTACGGTGGTGACGCCAAGGCCCAGGAATTCGTGGCCAAGCTCTATGCCAACGTGCCGGTGCTCGACACCGGGGCGCGCGGCTCGTCGGTCACCTTTGCCCAGCGCAACCAGGGCGACGTGTTCATCTCGTGGGAAAACGAGGCCTACCTGCTGGAGAAGGAATTCGGCAACAAGGTCGACTTCATCTACCCCAGCCTGTCCATCCTGGCCGAACCGGCCGTGACCCTCGTCGACAGGAACGTCGACAGGAAGGGCACCCGCGCTGTGGCCCAGGCCTACCTGGAATTCCTCTACACCGAGGAAGCCCAGGACCTGATCGGCAAGCACTTCTACCGCCCCACCTCCGCCCAGGCCCAGGCCAGGTACGCGAAGCAGCTGCCCAAGATCAACCTGTTCAGGATCGACGAGGCCTTCGGCGGCTGGGCCCAGGCGGCCAAGGTGCACTTCGCCGACGGCGGCACCTTCGACCAGATCTACACCCGCAAGTGATGCAGGAGCCGCGCGTGCAGCCCATCGTCATCGTGCCCGGCTGGCGCAATTCCGGGCCCGGTCACTGGCAGAGCCTGTGGGCCGAACAGCTGCCCGGGGCGCGGCGCGTGGAACAGGACGACTGGGTCACGCCCCGGCGCGACGCCTGGGTGGGCCAGCTTGCCCGGACCGTCACCGAAGCCGCCGCTCATGGCAACCCAGTGGTGGTGGTGGCCCACAGTCTGGGCTGCATTGCGACCGCCCATCTGCCGCCGGAGGTGATGCAGCACATCGGCGCGGCCCTGCTGGTGGCCCCGGCCGACCCGGAGCGCCGGGGCGTCCTGGCCGATTTTGCACCGGTGCCTTACCAGCCGCTGCCGTTCCGCAGCCTGGTGGTGGCCAGCAGCAACGATCCTTACTGCCCCTCTCGGCTGGCCGGGGCCTACGCCCGCGCCTGGGGAAGCGAATTCGTGCGGCTCAACAACGCCGGCCACATCAATGTGGACTCGGGTCACGGGCCCTGGCCGCTGGGGCTCGGTCTGCTGCAGTCGCTGCTGTCGCCGCTGCCGGCGCCACCCCGGCCGGAGACCACTCATGCCTGATCGTCATATGGAAACAAGAAAACTGTCGTTTGTGATCTGAGGCATCACACCCAGAATCCAGACCCTTCCCGAACCTGCCCCCTTTTTTCACGCCCGCCCACCATGAACACCGCCCTCCGCTCCACCCTTGCCGCCCTGGCCCTCAGTGCCGCCGGCCTGGCCCAGGCCCAGACCGGCCTGCTCAATGTGTCCTACGACGTGGCGCGCGAGTTCTACAAGGACTTCAACGCCGCCTTCCTGGCCCACCACAAGAAGACCACCGGCCAGGACCTGAGCGTCAACCAGTCGCACGCCGGGTCGAGTGCCCAGGCCCGTGCGGTGGCCGACGGCCTGGAGGCCGACGTGGTGACCTTCAACACCACCACCGATGTCGACTTCCTGGCCGACAAGGGCGTGGTGGCCAAGGACTGGCGCCAGAAATTCCCGAACGGCGCCGCGCCCACCACCAGCACCATGCTGTTCCTGGTGCGCAACGGCAACCCCAAGAACATCAAGGACTGGCCGGACCTGATCAAGCCTGGCGTGCAGGTGGTGGTGGTGAACCCCAAGACCGGCGGCAACGGCCGCATGGCCTACCTGGCCGCCTGGGGTTATGTGCGCAGCACCGGCGGCACCGATGCGCAGGCCGCCGAGTTCGTGAGCAAGCTCTACAAGAACGTGCCGGTGCTGGCCCGTGGCGGCCGTGACGCCACCGGCGTCTTCCTGCAGCGCAACATCGGCGATGTGCTGGTGACCTTCGAATCCGAGGTGGTGTCGGTGGACCGCGAGTTCGGCGCCGGCAAGGTCGATGCCATCCACCCCAGCGCCAGCATCGTGGCCGAGAACCCGGTGGCGGTGGTGGAACGCACGGCGGCCAAGAAAGGCAGCGGCGCCCTGGCCAAGGCCTACCTGGATTACCTCTACAGCCCGGAAGGCCAGGAGATTGCTGCCAAGCACAACATCCGCCCGCGCAACGAGGCGGTGCTGAAGAAATACGCCAGCGCCTTCAAGCCGATCAAGCTGTTCACCGTGGAGCAGTACTTCGGCTCGCTGGCCGAGGCGCAGAAGGTGCACTTCAACGACGGCGGCCAGTTCGACGCCCTCTACACGAACCGCTGAGCCCGCCATGAGCGCCACCACCACCCTCGCCGGGCCGGCCACGGCCCCGAGGCCTTCCACACGCGCCACCCGGCGCGTGCTGCCGGGGTTCCACCTCACGCTCGGGTACACGCTGTTCTACCTGTTCCTGATCGTGCTGATCCCGCTCTCGGCCCTGCTGTTCAAGACCTTCTCGCTGACCTGGGTGCAGTTCGTGGAGGCGGTCACCGCGCCGCGTGTGATGGCGTCCTACCGGCTGACCTTCGGCGCCTCGCTGATCGCGGCCACCGTCAACCTGTTCGCCGGTCTGCTGGTGGCCTGGGTGCTGGTGCGTTATGAATTCCCGGGCAAGAAGGTGGTGGATGCGCTGGTCGACCTGCCGTTTGCCCTGCCCACCGCCGTGGCCGGCATCTCGCTGACCGCGCTGCTGGCGGGCAACGGCTGGATCGGCCAGTACCTGGAGCCGCTGGGCATCCAGCTGGCGTTCCAGCCGGCGGGCGTGGTGATCGCGCTCATCTTCATCGGCCTGCCCTTCGTGGTGCGCACGGTGCAGCCGGTGCTGGAAGACGCCGAGAAGGAGCTGGAGGAGGCCGCCATGTGCCTGGGCGCCACCCGCTGGCAGACCTTTGCCCGCGTCATCCTGCCCACCATCGGCCCGGCCCTGCTGACCGGTTTCGCCATGGCCTTCGCCCGCGCGGTGGGCGAGTACGGCTCGGTGATCTTCATTGCCGGCAACGTGCCCATGGTGTCGGAGATCACGCCGCTGATCATCATCGGCAAGCTGGAGCAGTACGACTACGCCGGAGCCACCGCCGTGGCCACCGTGATGCTGGGCATTTCGTTTGTGTTGCTGCTGATCATCAACGGCCTGCAGGCCTGGCAGCGCCGCCGCTCGGGAGCCGCCGCATGAGCCGCCAGACCACCGAATCGCGCGCGGTGCGCATCACCCTGGTGGCGCTGGCCCTGGGCTTCATGGCGCTGTTCCTGGTGCTGCCGCTGGCCGCCGTGTTCACCGAGGCGCTGCGCAAGGGCTGGGGCGCCTACTGGGAAGCGCTGAAGGAGCCGGACGCCTGGGCCGCCATCCGCCTGACCCTGATCACCGCCGCCGTGGCCGTGCCGCTGAACCTGATTTTCGGCGTCGCTGCGGCCTGGGCCATTGCCAAGTTCGAGTTCCGCGGCAAGTCGTTCCTGACCACGCTGATCGACCTGCCGTTCTCGGTCTCGCCGGTGGTGGCGGGCCTGATCTATGTGCTGGTGTTCGGCGCGCAAGGCTGGCTCGGCCCCTGGCTGGCCGAACACGACATCAAGATCGTGTTCGCGGTGCCCGGCATCATCCTGGCCACCCTGTTCGTCACCTTCCCCTTCATTGCGCGCGAGCTCATCCCGCTGATGCAGGCCCAGGGCAACGAGGAAGAGCAGGCCGCCCAGGTGCTGGGCGCCAGCGGCTGGCAGACCTTCTGGTACGTGACCCTGCCCAACATCAAGTGGGGCCTGCTGTTCGGGGTGATCCTGTGCAACGCGCGGGCCATGGGCGAGTTCGGCGCGGTGTCGGTGGTCTCCGGCCACATCCGCGGCCAGACCAACACCATGCCGCTGCATGTGGAGATCCTCTACAACGAGTACCAGTCGGTGGCGGCCTTTGCGGTGGCCTCGCTGCTGGCCCTGCTGGCCATCGTCACGCTGGTCATCAAGACCATCGTGGAATGGCGCCACGAGCGCGAGCTGCGCGCCGCCGCCGAGCTGCCGCCGGAACGCCCGGCACCGGCCACCCTGATCCTGAAGGAAGCGTCATGAGCATCGCCATCCAGAACATATCCAAGCATTTCGGCAGCTTCCACGCGCTGGACAACATCGGCCTGGACATCGGCTCGGGCGAGCTGCTGGCCCTGCTCGGCCCCTCGGGCTGCGGCAAGACCACGCTGCTGCGCATCATTGCCGGGCTGGAAACCGCCGACACCGGCAACATCCTGTTCAGCGGCGAGGACGCCACCGACAAGCATGTGCGCGAACGCGGCGTGGGCTTCGTGTTCCAGCACTACGCGCTGTTCCGCCACATGACGGTGGCCGACAACGTGGCCTTCGGCCTGCGGGTCAAGCCGCGCCGCGAGCGCCCGAGCGAAAAGCAGATCCAGGCCAAGGTGCACGAGCTGCTCAGCCTGGTGCAGCTCGACTGGCTGGCCGACCGCTACCCCTCGCAGCTCTCCGGCGGACAGCGCCAGCGCATCGCCCTGGCGCGCGCGCTGGCGGTGGAGCCGCAGGTGCTGCTGCTCGACGAACCGTTCGGCGCACTCGACGCCCAGGTCCGCAAGGAGCTGCGCCGCTGGCTGCGCCGCCTGCACGACGAGCTGCACGTGACCAGCATCTTCGTCACCCACGACCAGGAGGAGGCGCTGGAAGTGGCCGACCGCGTGGTGCTCATGAACCATGGCCGCATCGAGCAGGTGGGCACACCGCGCGAGGTGTGGGAACACCCGGCCACCCCGTTCGTGGCCAGCTTCCTCGGCGGCGTGCCGCTGGTGGGCGACGGCACCCGGCCGCTGCGCCCGCACGAGCTGCAGGTGCAGCGCCTGCTGCCGGGCCAGCCGGTCCCGGCCGGTGCGGTCACCGCCACCCTGCGCCGCGCCCTGGTGCTGGACCCGGTGGTGCGGCTGGAGCTGGAGCCCTCGCACGGCGAGCGCGAACTCATCGAGGCCCGGCTGGCCACCGCCGCGTTCGACGCGCTGGGCCTGCGCGAAGGCGATGCGGTGCTGGTGAGTCCGAGGAACTCTGTCGGACAATCGCAGTCTGTGGAGGCATGAACCACGGAGAAACCGCATGAAGACCCTCATCTGGGCCGCCTTCGCGCTGCTGGCGCTGATCTGGACCTGCCTCGCCGCCCTCTCGGCCGGGCTGGCGCAATGGCTGATCGGGGCCATGGCCTCGGGCGAGGCCACCCAGATGGCCACCACGGTGGGCCAGTGGCCGGTGCCGGCGTGGGCGGCCTTGTGGATCGACCCGGCCTGGCTGCAGGGCCTGCAGCTGATGTGGCTGGACCTGGTGCAGTGGCTGTCGCAGGTGCTGCCCTCGATCGACGGCCTGGGCGGTTTCGTGACGGCCCTGGTCTGGATCGGCTGGGGCGTGGGCCTGATCACCCTGCTGGTGGTCTGCGGCGGCCTGCACTGGCTGGCCGGCCGGATGTCGGGGCCGGGGTCCGGACCGCGTCCGGCATGAGCGAACCCCTGGCGCGCCGGCTGCGCGAAGCCGCCGACCAGCACGCGCAGTCGCCCGAGCTGAAGCTCAATGTGCGCGAGCTGGTGCAGCTGCACGGCGACGCCTCCACCGCCGTGCTGCTGATGCTGATGTCGGCGCTGACGGTGATCCCGATTGCCGGCGCCGGCACCGTGCTGAGCTTTGCCATCGTCGCGCTGGCCTGGGCCTGGCTGCGCGGCCACGACGAATTCCCGCTGCCCCGCCGCGTGGGCGACCTGACCCTGAACGAGACCTGGACCCGCCGCTGCCTGCACGGCCTGGCCTGGACCTACGAACGCGCGCACCGCTGGCTGCGCCCGCGCTGGCCGGTCTGGAGCCATGGCGCCACCCGCGCGCTGTGGAGCGGCTGGATCGTGGTCATGGCGGGGGTCATCTTCCTGCCGCTGCCGCTGGGCAATGTGCTGCCCAGCATCAGCCTGATCCTGCTGAGCCTGGGCTGGATGGCGCGCGACGGCCTGGCCCTGCTGGCCTCCAGCGTGGTGGGCGTGGCCGCGCTGGCCTACACCGCCTCGCTGGGCCATGTGGCACTCGACCTGCTCCAGAGCGGTCTGGAACGTGTCCGGCCCTGGCTGGGCCTGTGACCGGCGCCGGGCGGTCGCCGCCTAAAATCGCGGCTCCCCCCGACGGACCGCCCGCTTGATCGCTCCCACCTCCACCGACCTGCTGCCGCTGTACGTCGACCTCGACGGCACGCTCACGCCCAGCGACACGCTGCACGAGTCGGTCATGCGGCTGGCGCGGCAGGAGCCGCTGGCACTGCTGCAGCTGCCGCTCTGGCTGGCGGGCGGCAAGGCCGCACTCAAGCAGCAGCTGGGCGACCGGGTGCTGCCCGACCCGGCCACCCTGCCCTGGCGCGACGACCTGATCGAGGTGCTGCGGGCCGAACGGGAACGGGGGCGCAACGTGGTGCTGGCCAGCGCCTCCGACATCCGCACCGTGCGCGCCGTGGCCGAGCACCTGGGCTGCTTCACCGACGTGCTGGGCACCGAACCGGGCGGCCCCAACCTGAGCCGGCGCGCCAAGCGCGAAGCCATCGAACGCCATGCGCGCGGGCTCGGCTTCGAGCGCTGGGCCTATGTGGGCAACAGCCGCGACGACCTGCCGGTCTGGGACGGTGCCGCCGAGGCCTGGGCGGTGAACGCACCGGCCGGCGTGCTGCAGGCGCTGCGGGCCGACCACCCGCAGGCGCGCGTATTCCGCCGCGAGCCGCTGACCCTGGGCACGGTGCTCAAGGCCATCCGGCTCAAGCAGTGGGCCAAGAACGCCCTGCTGTTCGTGCCGCTGCTGGCGGCCCACTCGCTCGACCCGAACGCCTGGCTGCAGGCGCTGCTGGCCTTCGTGGCCTTCGGCCTGTGTGCCTCGGCCACCTACCTGGTCAACGACCTGCTGGACCTGCCCAGCGACCGGGTGCACCGCATCAAGCGGCACCGCCCGCTGGCGGCCGGGCGGCTGGGCATTGCCACCGCCGTCGTGCTGGGGCTGGTCATGCTGGTGGCGTCGTTCGTGCTGGCCGCGTCCGTCTCGGCCGGCTTCACCGCCCTGCTGCTGCTCTACACCGCCACCACCCTGGCCTACTCGGTCTGGCTCAAGCGGCTGGCGCTGATCGACGTGCTGGTGCTGTCGGGGCTGTACACGCTGCGCATCGGCGCCGGCGCGGTGGCCACCGGGGTGGACCTGTCCAACTGGCTGCTGGCGATCTCGATCTTCCTCTTCCTGAGCCTGGCGCTGGTCAAGCGCTGCGCCGAACTCGAAGAGCTGGTGGACGACAGCCGGGTGCTGGCCCCCGGGCGCGGTTACCAGGGCAGCGACCTGCCTTCGCTGCGCGCCATGGGCCTGTCGGCCGGCTTCCTGGCGGTGCTGGTGCTGGCGCTCTACATCGACAGCCAGAACAGCCGCGCGCTCTATGCCCACCCCGACTGGCTGTGGGCCGCCGCCCCGGTGCTGCTGCTGTGGCTGATGCGCATCTGGCTCAAGACCGGCCGGCGCGAGCTGCACGGCGAAGACCCGCTGCAGTTCGCCCTGCGCGACCGCTTCAGCTGGCTGACCCTGCTGGCCATGGGCCTGATCGGCTGGTTGGCCACCACCGGCCTGCCGCCGGCCTGAAGCCCCGAACCCCCTGAAGCACCCGACCGGAGCCCGCCCATGAAGACCCTTGCCCTGTCGCTGGCCGTGTTCTGCGTGCTGCTGTCGTCGGCCGCGCAGCTGGTCATGAAGCGCGGCATGGCGGCCGGCACCGGGTCGGCCGGCGCCGATGTGGCGGGCACCTACCTGCACGCGCTCTCCAGCCCGCTGGTCTGGCTCGGCCTGGGCCTGTACGGGGCCAGCGCGGTGCTGTGGCTGTGGGTGCTCTCCCGGCTGGACGTGAGCCTGGCCTACCCGCTGGTGAGCCTGGGCTTCGTGGTGACGCTGGCGCTGGGCGTGGTCTGGCTGGGCGAGCCGCTGTCCTGGACCCGGGTCGCCGGCTGCGGGCTGATCGTGGCAGGCGTCTGGCTGCTGGCGCTGGACGCCTGAACCGCAGCGCCGCCGTCCCTGAAGAAGTCACCCATGTTCCTGAACGACACCTCGCTGCCCGCCGCCCGCCGGCTGTTTGCCGCCACCTTCATCGGCACGCTGCTGCTCAAGGTCTGGCTGGCCGCCAGCTTCCCCATGAGCGGCGACGAAGCCTTCTTCTACCAGTGGGGCGTGACCCCGGCCTGGGGCTACTCCGACCACCCGCCCATGGTGGGCTGGCTGATTGCGCTGCTGCGGCTGGCCGGCGACTCGCCCCTGGTGCTGCGCAGCGCCACCCTGCTGGTCACCAGCCTGATCGCACTCGGCATCGTCGACCTGCTGCGCCGCCACCTGCCGGCGTCCCGCGAGGCCAGCGCCTGGCTGGCCGGCGCGGTGTACCTGGCCCTGCCCTGGAGCTGGATGTTCGTGCTGGTCACCACCGACACGCCCCTGATCCTGTTCATGGCGCTGTCGGTCTGGGCCTATTTCCGGGCCGATGCGACCACCACCGGCGCGGCCCGCTGGTACCTGCTGTGCGGCGTGCTGCTGGGCCTGGCCTTTTTGTCCAAGTACTTTGCGGCCCTGCTGGGCTTCGCCTACGCGGCCCACGCCTGGGGCTGGCGGCGCGAACGGGCCTGGGCACCGTTTGTGGTGTTCGCCGGCGCGTTGCCCGGCATTGCGCTGAACATCGGCTTCAACGCCACCCACGGCTGGAGCAACGTGATGTTCAACGTCTTCAACCGCAACGAAGGCTCGACCGGCTCGTGGCGCACCGTGGCCACCTACCTGGGCATGGCGGCCTACCTGCTCACGCCATGGCTGCTATGGCAGGGGCTGCGCGCGCGGGGCGCCGAGGGCGTGTCGCCGCGCGTGCTCAAGGTGGCCGCCGTGTTGTGGATGTTCCCGCTGGCGCTGTTCCTGCTGGTCAGCCTGCGCCGCACCGTGGGCCTGCACTGGGTGCTGGGCTTCGTGCCGGTGTTCGTGGTCTGGGCCGGCCTGCGCCTGTCGGCCCCGGCCTTGAAACGCTCGTGGTGGGCCACGCTGGCGCTGTCGGTGCCGCACCTGCTGGCCGTGGGCCTGATCGCCTGGGCGCCGCTGGCCTGGTGGACCCATGCACCGCTGGACCGCCTGTACGACCGCGCCGTGTTCCTGCGCGAGACCCCGGCCATCGTGGCCGCGCTGCAGGCGGACCTGCCGGCCGGCGCCACCCTCATGGCCCGCACCTACAATCCGGCCGCCATGCTGGCCTACCACCACCGCCAGTACGTGCCGGTGTTCGGCCCGGGACGCCACCACGCCCGGCAGGACGACCAGATCATCGACTTCCGCCGCTACGACGGCCAGGCCATCCGCGTGTTCCTGTACGACGAGCCGGCCCGCGCCGACTTCGAGCCCTACTTCGACAGCCTCGACATCAAACGCCTGACCCTGCGGGGCGTGGACTTCTGGGTGGTCGACGGCCAGGGCTTCCGCTTCCAGCCGTTCCGCGACCAGGTGCTGGCCCAGGTGGCCCGGGAGTTCCACGACATACCGGCCTGGCTGCCGGTGCTGGGCAACCCGTTCTGCGAGCGTTACGGCTTCGCCGACTGCGCGCCGGGGCGCTCGGCCGGGCGCTGAAGCCCCGGCCGGGGCAGGCGGGTCAGTCCACCACGAACGGCACCCGCCGCGCCACGCCGCAGGTGAGTTCGTAGGAAATGGTGCCGGCCGACAAGGCCACCTCGTCGGCGGTGAGCACCGCCTGCGGGCGCCGCTGGCTGCGGCCCCAGAGCACCACCTCGCTGCCGATGCCGGCGGCGTCCAGTCCGGTCAGGTCGACCGTGATCATGTCCATGCTGACCCGGCCCACGATCCGGCTGCGCTGCCCGTCGATCAGCACCGGCGTGCCGGTGGGGGCATGGCGCGGGTAGCCGTCGGCGTAGCCACAGGCCACCACGCCGATGCGCATGGGCTGCGGCGCGGTGAAGGTCGATCCGTAACCCACGGTGTCGCCGGCCTGCAGCTGCTGCACACCGATGACGCGGCTGGCCAGCGTCATGGCGGGCTGCAGGTTCCAGTGGGCGGCCGTGTTTTCAGGGTGGTCGGGCGCGCCGCCGTAGAGCGATATGCCCTCGCGCACCCAGTCGGCCGCCAGCGTCTGCACGCCCTCGCCGCGCAGCGGGCGTGCCGCATGGCGCAGGATGGCCGCGCTGTTGCACAGCGTGCGTTCGCCGGGCAGGTCGGCGGTGATCTGCTCGAACAGCGCGACCTGGTGGTCGATGCCGCGCGGGCCGTCGGCGTCGCTGAAGTGGGTCATGAGCGAGATCTCGTCCACCTGCGGCAACGCGTTCAGGCGGGTCCAGGCGCTGCGGAAGGCATCGGCGGTGAAGCCCAGGCGGTTCATGCCGGAGTTCAGTTTCAGGAACACCCGGTGCGGCGCCTGCGTCTTGTGCGCGGCCAGCCAGTCGATCTGCTCGGCGCAGTGCACCGCGTGCCACAGGCCCAGGCGCGAACACAGCTCCAGGTCGCGCGGCTCGAACACGCCTTCGAGCAGCAGCACCGGGCCGCGCCAGCCGAGCGCGCGGATGCGTTCGGCTTCGTTCAGGTCCAGCAGGGCAAAGCCGTCGGCGCCGCGCAGGGCCTCGAACGCGTTCTCGATGCCGTGGCCGTAGGCGTTGGCCTTGACCACGGCCCAGACGCGGGCGTCGGGGGCGCAGTCGCGGGCGCGCTGCAGGTTGTGCCGCAGGGCGGCGGTGTGGATGGTGGCGGAGATGGGGCGGGGCATGGGCGGCGGGCAGGCGGGCCGTGTGAAGTGGCCGTGCTATAACACCCGGATACATCCGGAGACACCCGCCAATGTCGCACAAAACACCGGCCCAGACCGGTGAGCGCCGTCCACAGCCGCGGACACGACACATGAAATCATCGCCATGAAGCGCGGCTTCTACACCATCATGACGGCGCAGTTTTTCAGCTCTCTGGCTGACAACGCGCTGTTCGTCGCGGCCATCGAACTGCTGCGATCGCGCCAGGCGCCCGAATGGCAGAGCGCCGCCCTGGTGCCCCTCTTCGCTTTCTTCTATGTGGTGCTGGCGCCCTTCGTGGGCGCCTTTGCCGACGCCCGGCCCAAGGGCCAGGTGATGTTCATCAGCAACGCGATCAAGATCGTGGGCTGCCTGCTCATGCTGTTCGGTACCCACCCGCTGCTGGCCTACACCGTGGTGGGCCTGGGTGCGGCGGCCTACTCGCCGGCCAAGTACGGCATCCTGACCGAACTGCTGCCGCCATCGCAGCTGGTCAAGGCCAACGGCTGGATCGAGGGCCTGACCATCGCCTCCATCATCCTGGGCGTGCTGCTGGGCGGCCAGCTGGTCGGGCCGATGCTCTCCAGCCTGCTGCTGTCGGTCGACCTGCCCGGCTTCGACACCCACATCGACCTGCCGGCCGAAGCCGCCATCGCGGTGCTGGTGTTCGTGTATGCGGTGGCCGCCATCTTCAACCTGCGCATCCCGCTGACCGGCGTCACGCCCCGGCCGATGCCGACCAATCCGCTGGCCCTGCTGCCGGATTTCTGGCGCTGCAACACCCGCCTGTGGCGCGACCGGCTGGGCCAGATCTCGCTGGCCACCACCACCCTGTTCTGGGGCGTGAGCGGCAACCTGCGCTACATCGTGCTGGCCTGGGCGGCTGCCGCGCTGGGCTACGGCACCACGCAGGCCTCCGGCCTGGTGGGGGTGGTGGCCATCGGCACCGCCGTGGGTGCGGTGATCGCTTCGGTGAAGATGCGGCTGGACCAGGCCACCCGCGTCATGCCGCTGGGCATCGGCATGGGCCTGCTGGTGATCCTGATGAACTTCATCGACAACGTCTGGGTGGCCGCCCCCTTCCTGGTGCTGCTGGGCGGCCTGGGCGGTTTCCTGGTGGTGCCGATGAACGCGCTGCTGCAGCACCGGGGCCACAACCTGATGGGCGCGGGCCGTTCGATCGCGGTGCAGAACTTCAACGAGCAGGCCTGCATCCTGGGCCTGGGTGCGCTGTATGCCCTGTCCACCGGACTGGGCTGGTCGGCGTTTGCCGCCATCACCGCCTTCGGCGTGCTGGTGGCCGGCACCATGTGGCTGATTGCCAAGTGGCACCAGCACAACCAGAAGCACCATGCGGTGGAACTGGAGCGGCTGCTGGAGATCGCCCGCCGGGATGACCTGCACGGCTGAACCCGTGCAGGGTCTTCGGACTCACGGCTGAACCCGTGCAGGGTTGACGGGCTCACGGCTGAACCCGTGCAGGGTTCAGAACTCCCCGAAATTGGTGGCCTGGAAGCCACCCTCCTCGGCCAGGTCGTGCCGCACCAGCAGCCGGTGCAGCTCGCCCTCCGAAACCGATCGCGAGAGGTAGGCATCGGCACCGGCCAGACCGGCCTTCATGCGCTCCATGCTGCCGGTCGTGGTGGCGAACATCACCACCACGGGCGTGTCGGGCCGGCGCTGCTTGGCCAGGCGGCAGAGCGACAGGCCATCGGGCTCGCCCAGCACCCGGTCGATGACCACCAGGCGGTAGGGGTGGGACGCCATCATGGTTTGCGCCTGCTGCGGATCGCGGCACCAGTCCATGGCCAGCCCGTACTGGCGGAAGCGTTTGAGCAGGATGCGGCCTTCCACCAGGCTTTGGGCGACCAGCAGGGCCTCGCCCCGGGGCACCTCGGGCATGACCCGGCTCTGCGGATGGAAGCGCGACTGCAGCGCCTGCGGCGGCATCACGTCGGTGGAGGCGAACTCGCGGGGCGGCATCAGGTCGGTGCTGGCGAAATCGCGCCGCCGCTCCGGGGCCGGTGGTGGTGAGACGGGCGGTGGAGCGGTGGGCACCATCACCCGGTCGAGTGCGCCCAGCAAGGGCACCAGCCGCACCGGGCGCTGCTCCAGGGGCCAGCCCGATCCGCCGTCCGACTGCCCGATCAGCAGCACCTTGGCCGGCAGGGCGGCGCGCTGCACCGCTGCGATGGCCCGCGGGTGGTCGGCATTGACCAGCAGCAGGTCCGCGGTGCGCGGCTCGTCCTGCACCCGATAGGCCGGCGGCCGGCGCGCAGCCAGGCGGAAAAAAGATGACAGCGTGGCCACCTCGGCCGGCGGGAACCCCACCAGCGCCACGGTGTACTGAGCCTGCACGGATCGTCTCCCTGTTGTGGGCGACCCCGGAGGCCGCCGAACTATCTCGGGGGAGTATGCCGCGACGGACCGCCGACTACTACGATGGACTGCTTTTTCTGCGCCGGGACGGCGCGCGCGCACCACACACCAGGAGACTGACCATGCCCACCATCCACGACTTTGAAGCCACCACCATCGACGGCCGCACCGTCTCGCTGCGCGAGTTCGAGGGCAAGCCCCTGCTGATCGTCAACACGGCGAGCGCCTGCGGCTTCACGCCGCAGTTCGGCGGGCTGGAAGAGCTGCACCGCAGCTACGGCGAGCGCGGTCTGGTGGTGCTGGGTTTTCCGTGCAACCAGTTCGGCAGCCAGGACCCGGGCAGCAACGAGGAGATCGCCACCTTCTGCCAGCGCAACTTCGGCGTGAGCTTCCCCATGATGGCCAAGATCGACGTCAACGGCCCCGAGGCCCATCCGCTGTACCGCTGGCTCACCGCCGAAGCGCCCGGTCTGCTGGGCAGCAAGGCCATCAAGTGGAACTTCACCAAGTTCCTGGTCGGCCGCGACGGCCAGGTGATCCGCCGTTATGCGCCGCAGGACGCGCCGGCCAAGCTGGCCAGCGACATCGAGGCCGCCCTGGCCGCCTGAAGCGCCGCCTGCCCCGGGCTCAGAGCCAGCGCAGCAGCAAACCGCCCAGCAGCGGCAGCGCCACCGCGCTGAACAACGCGCTCAGGCCCATGGCCAGTCCGGCAAAGGCGCCCATCTCGTCGCTCACCTGAAAAGCCCGCGCGGTGCCGATGCCGTGGGCCGCCGTGCCCAGGGCAAAGCCGCGCACCGTGGGGTCGCTGATGCGCATGGCATTGAACAGGCTGCGCGCGCTGGCCGCGCCGATGATGCCGGTGGCCGCCACCAGCACCGCCGTGAGCGAGGGGATGCCGCCGATCTTCTCGGCAATGCCCATGGCCACCGGCGAGGTGACCGACTTGGGCGCCAGCGAGGCCAGCGTGGCGCGCGATGCGCCCAGCGCCCAGCCCACCAGCACCGCGCTCACCGCCGCCGCCACCGAACCCGCCACCAGCGCACCCAGCAGCGGCAGCCACAGCCGGCGCAGGCGCGGCAGCTGCTCGAACAGCGGCACGGCGAGGGCCACCGTGGCCGGCCCGAGCAGGAAGTGCACGAACTGCGCGCCCTCGAAATAGGTGGCGTACGGCGTGCCGGTGACCCACAGGAGCGTGGCCAGCACCATGACCGCCATGGCCACCGGGTTGGCCAGCGGGTTGAACCCGGCACGCTGGTAGACCAGAAAGGCCCCGTGGTAGACCACCAGGGTCAGCGCCAGCCCCAGCAGCGGGGTGGTCGACAGGTAGACCCAGACATCGGCCAGGCCACCGGGCAGGGCCAGGGCGGGCAAGGGATTCACGGTTTCTGCTCCATGCGCTTCATCAGCCAGACCATGGTCCAGGCCGACACCGCCATGCAGACCAGCGTGCTGACCACCAGCGCCACGCCGATGGCCAGGGCTTCGTCGCCCAGGCGCTGCAGATGCTGCATGACCCCCACCGCCGCCGGCACGAAAAGCAACGAGAGGTGCTGCAACAGCCCCTGCACCGTGGGCTTGATGGCGGTGAGCGTGGCCGGGCGCAGCACCAGCAGGGTCAGCAGCAGGGCCAGGCCGACCACCGGGCCGGGCACCGGCAGCCCCAGCGACATGACCACCACCTCGCCCATGAGCTGGAACACGAGCAGGGTGGCCAGCGCGGGAATCATGGCGGGCGCCGCTTACGCGGTGAGGGCTTCGTCCAGCACCTCCACCCAGTGCCGCACCGGTGTGCCGGTACCGCTCTGCAGGTGGGTGATGCAGCCGATGTTGGCGCTGGCGATCACCGCCGGCTTCAGCTCGTTCAGGTGGCCGAGCTTGCGGTCGCGCAGGGTGTAGGCGATGTCGGGGTTGAGCACCGAGTAGGTGCCGGCCGAGCCGCAGCACAGGTGGGCCTCGTTGCGGGCCACCGCCACGGTGAAGCCGAGTTCGCCCAGGTGCTGCTCCACGCCGCCCTTGAGCTTCTGGCCGTGCTGCAGGGTGCAGGGCGGGTGGAAGCCGATCACGCGGTCGGCGGCCGGGCGCTTCACCCGTTCGCGCAGCGCCGGCACCAGCGCCGGCAGCAGTTCGGACAGGTCGCGGGTGAGCTCGCTGATGCGGGCGGCCCGGGCGGCGTAGGACGGGTCGTCCCGCAGGATGTGGCCGTACTCCTTGACCGTGACGCCGCAGCCCGAGGCGTTCATGACGATCGCCTCCACGCCCTGCTCGATGTGCGGCCACCAGGCGTCGATGTTGGCGCGCATCTGGGCGCGGGCGCCGTCCTGGTCGTTCAGGTGGAACTTCACCGCGCCGCAGCAGCCGGCTTCGGGCGCGATCACGGTCTGGATGCCGGCGGCGTCGAGCACGCGGGCGGTGGCGGCATTGATGCTCGGCGCCATGGCCGGCTGCACGCAGCCCCCGAGCATGAGCACGCGCCGCGCGTGGGTGGCGGTGGGCCACCGGCCGGCAGGCCGGGGCGCCGGCACCTTGGCCTTGAGCGCATCGGGCAGCAGGCCGCGCACCGCCTGGCCGACCTTCATGGCCGGGGCGAACAGCGGCGAAGGCAGGCCCTCCTTCAGCAGCCAGCGCACCGCGCGCTCACCGGCCGGGCGCTCGACCTTTTCGTCCACGATGGCGCGGCCGATGTCGACCAGGTGCCCGTAGTCCACGCCGCTGGGGCAGGTGGTCTCGCAGTTGCGGCAGGTCAGGCAGCGGTCCAGGTGCTGCTGGGTCTTGCGGGTGGGCTGGGCGCCTTCCAGCACCTGCTTGATCAGGTAGATGCGACCGCGCGGGCCATCGAGCTCGTCGCCCAGCAGCTGGTAAGTGGGGCAGGTGGCGGTGCAGAAGCCGCAGTGCACGCACTTGCGCAGGATGGCCTCGGCGGCCTGGCCATCGGCGCGCTGCGCGAATTCGGGAGAGAGGTGGGTTTGCATGGTGGGGCTCAGCCGGCGTGCGGCGCGAAAAGGCCGGCGGGATCGAATTCGGCGCGCAGACGGGCCTGGATGGCGGCGATGGCGGGGTCGGGCCGGTCCTCGCGGGGCACGCCTGCCGCCCCTTGGGCCGGGGCGCGGAACAGGCTGGCATGGCCACCGGCGGCGCGGGCCACCGAGCGGATGGCATCGGCCTGGTCGACCGGTGCCCAGCACCAGCGCTGCGCGCCCTGCCACTCCACCAGCACCGGCCCGGGCAGGTTCAGCACCGGGGCCGTCTGCGGCACCGACACCCGCCACAGGCCATGGGCCGGCGACGGCGGGTTGAAGAACGGCAGGGTCTGCTCGCGGCAGGCGGCCCAGTCGGCGCGGGCCTGGGCATCGTCGATGCGCTGACCACCGGCCTCGCGGCTCATGCGGGCGATGGCCGCGTCCACCGCCGCCACCGCACCGCGCAGGCGCACGAACAGCAGCTCGGGCGCGCCGGGGGCGGTGTCATCACGCACCCAGCAGGACGCATTCAGGGGCAAGGGCTGGCCGCCCCAGCGGTGCAGCTGCTCCAGCGCATCGTGCTGGGCCAGCGGGAACACCAGCGTGGCCTCGGCCGGCGCCACCGGCAGCACCTTGAGGCTGACCTCGGCGATGACGCCCAGCTGGCCCCGGCTGCCGGCCAGGGCACGGCTGACGTCGTAACCGGCCACGTTCTTCATGACCTGGCCACCGAAGGTGAGCAGCTCGCCGCGGCCATTGATCAGGCGCACGCCCAGCACATAGTCGCGCGCACCCCCCACGGCGGCCCGCGCCGGGCCGGCCAGGCCAGCCGCCACGGCACCGCCCACGGTGGCGCCGGGGCCGAAGTGCGGCGGCTCGAAGGCCAGCGACTGGCCGGCCGCAGCCAGCACCGATTCCAGCTCGGCCAGCGGCGTGCCGGCCTTGACCGTGACCACCAGCTCCGACGGCTCGTGGCTGATGATGCCGGCGTAGCCGGTGGTGCTCAGCAGGGTGCCGGGGGCTGGTTCGGCCAGAAAGGCCTTGGTGCCGCCACCCTGCAGACGGAGTGGCGTGCGGTCGGCGGCGGCGGCGCGGATGCGCTCGATCAGCTCGCCCGGATGGTCGGGGGGGGAGGACAGCATGGCCGGCATGGTAGCGGCCACCCACCCCGCCAGCCTTGAATTTTTTGCACGGAGGGCTGCAAATCAGCGGGCGTAACCCAGGCAGGCCCCGGCATCTGGCCGGCCCCGGCATTCGCGGATCAGGCGGCGCTCGCGCTCCGAGGGGGTCTCGGCCGAGCTGGACTTGACGAAGGTGACCCGAGCGGGTTTTTTCTTCGGCGTGTCTGTAGCGGACGCGTCCGTGGCGGGCGCAGCGGTGGCCAGCGTGGCCGTGAGCATGAGGGCAGCGATCAGCAGGCGGTGCGAAACGGGGGAAGGCATGCAGTGTCTCCGGGGTGGGCGGCCCGATCGGCCGCCGACGCATGCTGGGCAGGCCGCAAAGCAGAAACCCGCGGGCGGTATCGCCACGCGGGTTTCCAGGGAGCCATCCGGGGCCGGGGCGGAGCCCGACCGGGAGGGTTCGATCAGCGGTTGTAGGCGGTCTCGCCGTGCGAGGAAATGTCCAGACCTTCGCGCTCGGCTTCTTCGGTGACGCGCAGGCCCACCACCATGTCGGCGATCTTGTAGCAGATGAAGGCCACCACAGCCGACCACACCATGGTGATCACCACGCCTTCGGCCTGGACGATCATCTGGCTGCCGATGCTGTAACCCTCGCCCTTGATGCCACCCAGGGAAGCGGCCGAGAACACGCCGGTCAGCAGGGCACCGACGATGCCGCCGACACCGTGCACGCCGAACACGTCGAGCGAGTCGTCGGCACCCAGCATCTTCTTCAGACCGGTCACACCCCACAGGCACAGGAAGCCGGAGATCAGACCGATGATGATGGCGCCCATGGGGCCCACGGTACCGCAGGCCGGGGTGATGGCCACCAGGCCGGCCACGGCGCCGGACGCGGCGCCCAGCATGGAGGCCTTGCCCTTGCCCAGGGCTTCACCCACGCACCAGGCCAGCACGGCGGCAGCGGTGGCGAACAGGGTGTTGATGAAGGCCAGGGTGGTGCCGCCGTTGGCTTCCAGGTTGGAGCCGGCGTTGAAGCCGAACCAGCCCACCCACAGCAGCGAGGCGCCGACCATGGTCAGGGTCAGGCTGTGCGGGGCCATGGCTTCCTTGCCGTAGCCGATGCGCTTGCCGATCAGGTAGGCACCGACCAGGCCGGCCATGGCGGCGTTGATGTGCACCACGGTGCCGCCGGCGAAGTCCAGGGCGCCCTTGCCGAACAGGTAACCACCGGCACCCCACACCATGTGGGCGATCGGCAGGTAGCTGAAGGTGAACCACAGAGCGGAGAACAGCAGCACGGCCGAGAACTTGATGCGCTCGGCGAACGAGCCCACGATCAGCGCGCAGGTGATGCCGGCGAAGGTGGCCTGGAAGGCGATGAAGATGTACTCGGGGATCATCACGCCGGGCGTGAAGGTCGCGGCCAGCGAATCCGGCGTGACGCCCAGCAGGAACACCTTGCTGAGGTTGCCGATGATCAGGCCCTCGCCGCCGAACGCCAGGCTGTAGCCGTAGACGGCCCACAGCACCGAGATCAGCGAGAACACCACCATGACCTGCATCAGCACCGACAGCATGTTCTTGCTGCGGACCAGGCCGCCGTAGAACAGGGCCAGGCCGGGCACGACCATCAGGATCACCAGGACGGTGGAGATCATCATCCAGGTGACGTCACCCTTGTCGACGGTCTCTTTCGGGGCCTCGGGAGCGGCCGGGGCAGCGGCTTCGGCGGCAGCAGGCGCGGCCGCTTCAGCCGGGGCGGGTGCCGGGGCTTCGGCAGCAGGCGCTGCAGCCGGGGCGGTGGCGGCCGGTGCGTCGGCAGCCGGGGCGGCGGTCTGGGCGATGGCGCTCAGGCCACCGAATGCCAGGCCCGCGCCCAGCAGGAGGGAAGCGATGAGTTTTTTCATGTGGGTCTTCTTTCGGGTTCGATGGCGGGAATCAGAGCGCTTCCTTGCCGGTCTCGCCGGTGCGGATGCGGATCACCTGTTCGAGGTTGGTGACGAAGATCTTTCCGTCGCCGATCTTTCCGGTGCGGGCGGCACCTTCGATGGCTTCGATCACGCGGTCGACCAGCTCGTCGGCCACGGCGGCCTCGACCTTGACCTTGGGCAGGAAGTCGACCACGTACTCGGCGCCGCGGTACAGCTCGGTGTGGCCCTTCTGGCGACCGAATCCCTTGACTTCGGTCACGGTGATGCCCTGCACGCCCATGCCGGACAGTGCCTCGCGCACCTCGTCCAGCTTGAACGGTTTGATGATGGCTGAAACCATTTTCATGCTGTGTTTCCTCTTTGGGTTCTGGAGGGTGCCGACCCGGGGGCGCGGCGCCGCGTGTTGCTGACTGCACCGCGGGAACTCCACGGGCTCTGATCAATCGCCGGGACACCCAAGCACGGACCGTGCCAGCCGCAACCATCGGTAACGGCCGGCCCCATACCCCGGCCGGTGTCCCTCCGGGCCGCTGCCTACCATCCCGGCCCCGGTCCAGCACCGGCGGTGCGGGCCGAACCCCGCACCATGCACCAACAAAGTGCTGCTCGCCCCACCCCCCAGGGTGCTGGCCGGGCGGCTTTCTGCACCAGAAACGGGAAAGGACCGGTCCATGGGTTTGTCGTTGGTGCACAGCCGGGCCCTGTTGGGGCTGCAGGCACGGCCGGTGTGCGTGGAGGTGCACCTGGCCAACGGGCTGCCCGGCTTCACGCTGGTGGGCCTGGCCGACACCGAGGTGAAGGAGGCGCGCGAACGGGTGCGCTCGGCGATTGCCAATGCCGGGCTCGAATTCCCGGGCAACCGCCGCATCACGGTGAACCTGGCGCCGGCCGACCTGCCCAAGGACTCCGGCCGGTTCGATCTGCCGATCGCGATGGGCATCCTGGCGGCCAGTGGCCAGGTCGATGCCGCCGCCCTGGCCGGCTGGGAGTTTGCCGGCGAGCTCTCGCTCGGCGGCGAGCTGCGCCCGGTGCGCGGCGCGCTGGCCATGGCGCTGGCAGCGGCCGCCACCGGCGCCCGGCTGGTGCTGCCGCCCGGCAGCGCGGAAGAGGCCGCCCTGGTGCCCGATGCCCAGGTCTGGCAGGCCCTGCACCTGCGCGACGTGGTGCAGCGCTTCGCCCCGGCGGCCGATGCCGACCCGCCCGCGCACGAAGATGGTGCAACCCCCGCCGGCTGGTCGCGCCAGGTGGCGCGCCCGCTGGGCCACACGCCGCCGGGCCCGGACCTGGCCGATGTGCGGGGACAGGCCGCTGCCCGGCGGGCGCTGGAGATCGCGGCCGCCGGCGGCCACAGCCTGCTCATGGTCGGCCCCCCGGGCTCCGGCAAATCGATGCTGGCCCGGCGGCTGGCCGGGCTGCTGCCCCCGCTGGACACCCAGGCCGCGCTGGAAACCGCGGCGGTGGCCTCGCTGGCCGGGCGCTTCCGACCGGAACACTGGGGCCAGCGACCCACCTGCGCACCGCACCACAGCGCGAGTTCGGTGGCGCTGGTCGGTGGCGGGTCACCGCCCCGCCCGGGCGAGATATCGCTGGCGCACCACGGCGTGCTGTTCCTGGACGAGCTGCCGGAATTCGGCCGGCAGGCGCTGGAAGCCTTGCGCGAACCGCTGGAGACCGGGCAGATCCGCATCTCGCGGGCGGCGCACCAGTGCGAGTTCCCGGCCCGCTTCCAGCTGGTGGCCGCCATGAACCCCTGCCCCTGCGGATTTCTGGGCCACCCCTCGCGGCCTTGCCGCTGCACACCGGAGCAGGTGGCGCGTTACCAGGGCCGGCTCTCAGGGCCGCTGCTGGACCGCATCGACCTGCAGGTGGAGGTGCCGGCGCTGGACGGTGAGGAGCTGCTGCAGGGTCCCCCTGGCGAGGGCACGGCTGCGGTGCGCGAACGGGTACTGCTGGCCCGGGACCGGGCCCTGGCCCGCCAGGGCCTGCCCAACCAGCAGCTCGATGGCCGGCGGCTGGACGACCACCTGGCCGCCGATCCGGCTGCCCTGACCTTTTTGCAGGGGGTGGCGCGGCGGCTGGGCTGGAGCGCCCGAAGCCTGCACCGCTGCCTGCGGGTGGCGCGCACCGTGGCCGATCTGCGGGACGCCCACCGCGTGACCACCGCCGACGTGGCCGAAGCGGTGCAATACCGCCGCGTGCTGCAGACCGGCAGCTGAGCCGCGCGGCGCGCCTACTTGAGCGGGACCAGCTGACCCTGGTCGTTGACCCGGACCACCTTGCCGCTGGCCCAGGCCGGCTGGGCAGCGGTCTCGAACGGGCGGATGCTGCCGTCCTTCATCTTGACCTGGGTCACCCAGACCGTCTTGCTGGTGAGCTTCTTCTGGGCCTCGTTGCCCAGGTAGCCACCACCGACCGCACCACCCACGGTGGCCAGCGTCTTGCCGGTGCCGCCGCCCACCTGGTTGCCCAGCAGGCCACCGATCACCGCGCCACCGACGATGCCCATGGCACCGCCTTCGCCTTCGCGTTTCTCGGCCTGCACCGACTGCACGATGCCGCAGGAGCTGCACAGGGACGAGAGCTTGGGCTGCTGGGCCAGCGCCGGCAGGGCCAGCAGGCTGGCCAGGGCGAGGCCGGTGAAACCTTTGAATCGGATGCTGCGCATGGCGGGTCTCCTGTGGAAAAAAGGGTGTGGCCAGCTTACAGGTTCGGCGCCAGCCAGCGCTGCAGTTCGTCCTGCGCCACGGCGCTGCGCTGCGCCAGATCGGCCAGCTGGTCGGGGCCGATGCGGCCCACGTTGAAATAGGTGCTGTCCGGGTGGGCCAGGTAGAAGCCGCTGACGCTGGCGGCCGGCGTCATGGCCAGGCTGTCGGTCAGGCCCATGCCGATCTCCTCGGCCTGCAGCAGATCAAAGAGGCCTCGTTTGACGGTGTGGTCCGGGCAGGCCGGGTAGCCGGGGGCCGGGCGGATGCCCTGGTACTTCTCGGCGATCAGCTCTTCGGTGGACAGTGCCTCGTCCGGCGCATAGCCCCAGAAGTCGGTGCGCACCCGGTGGTGCAGGTACTCGGCCATGGCCTCGGCCAGCCGGTCGGCCAAGGCCTTGAACAGGATGGCGGAATAGTCGTCGTGGTCGTCGAGGAACTGTTTTTCCTTCTTCTCCACACCCAGGCCGGCGGTCACCGCGAACACGCCCACATAGTCGCGCGCCACGCCGTGCGGCGCCACGAAATCGGCCAGGCAGCGGCTGGGCCGCATGACGCCGTCGATCTCCTGCTTTTCGGTCTGCTGGCGCAGGCCATGCCAGATCAGCACCGGCTGCTCGCGCGACTCGTCGGCATACAGCGCGATGTCGTCGTGGTTCACCTGGTTGGCGGGGTACAGGCCCACCACCGCGCTGGCACTCAACCAGCGGCCATCGATCAGGCGCTGCAGCATGCGCTTGCCGTCGCTGAAGACGCGGCGGGCTTCTTCACCCACCACCTCGTCCTTCAGGATCTCGGGGAAGGGTCCGGCCAGGTCCCAGGTCTGGAAGAACGGGCCCCAGTCGATGAAGCGCGAGAGCTCGGCCAGGTCGACATTGCGGATGACCCGGCGGCCGATGAACTTGGGCACCGGGGGCTGGTAGCCGGCCCACTGCACCGGGGTGGCATTGGCGCGCGCCTGGGCCAGCGGCCACAGCGGCGTCTGCTTCTTGGCGGCGTGCTGCTGGCGGACCTTGTCGTAGTCGGCGCGGATCTCGGCGATGTAGGCCGCCGCCTGCTCCGACAGCAGCCCCTGCGCCACGCTCACGCTGCGCGAGGCGTCGGGCACATAGACCACCGGGCCTTCGTAGTGCGGCGCGATCTTCACTGCGGTGTGCACCCGGCTGCAGGTCGCGCCACCGATCAGCAACGGCACCTGGCGGTTGCGGAACCAGTCGTCCTTCTGCATCTGCGCGGCCACGAACTGCATCTCTTCCAGGCTGGGCGTGATCAGGCCCGAGAGGCCGACGATGTCGGCGCCCTCTTCCCGCGCCTTGGCCAGGATCTCGTGGCAGGGGACCATGACCCCCATGTTCACCACCTCGAAGTTGTTGCACTGCAGGACCACGGTGACGATGTTCTTGCCGATATCGTGCACGTCGCCCTTGACGGTGGCGATCACGATCTTGCCCTTGGGCTTCACGTCGCCGCCGGCGGCCAGCAGGGCCTTCTTCTCGGCCTCGATGTAGGGCAGCAGGTGGGCCACCGCCTGCTTCATCACGCGGGCGCTCTTGACCACCTGGGGCAGGAACATCTTGCCCTGGCCGAACAGGTCGCCCACCACGTTCATGCCGTCCATGAGCGGGCCTTCGATCACGTTGAGCGGACGGCCACCGGTGGCCTCGATCTCGCGCCACATGGCCTCGGTGTCTTCGGTGATGAAGTCGTTGATGCCGCGCACCAGCGCATGGCTCAGGCGCTCGCGCACCGGCAGCTCGCGCCAGGCGTTCTTCTGCGATTCGTCCTTGGCCGCGCCCTTGGCGGTCTCGGCAATCTCGAGCAGGCGCTCGGCCGCGTCGGGCCGGCGGTTCAGCACCACGTCCTCCACCCGCTCGCGCAGCACCGGCTCCAGCTCGTCGTACACGCCGACCATGCCGGCATTGACGATGCCCATGTCCATGCCGGCCTGGATGGCGTGGTACAGGAACACGGTGTGGATGGCCTCGCGCACCGGGTCGTTGCCGCGGAAGCTGAAGCTCACGTTGGACACGCCGCCGCTCACCTTGGCGCCGGGCAGGTGCTGCTTGATCCAGCGGGTGGCCTCGATGAAGTCGACCGCGTAGTTGTCGTGCTCCTCGATGCCGGTGGCAATGGCGAAGATGTTGGGGTCGAAGATGATGTCTTCCGGCGGGAAGCCCACCTCGTCAACCAGGATGCGGTAGGCCCGCTCGCAGATCTGGACCTTGCGCTGGTAGGTGTCGGCCTGGCCCTGCTCGTCGAAGGCCATGACCACGGTGGCCGCGCCGTAGCGCTTGATCAGGCGGGCCTGGCGCTTGAACTCGTCCACGCCCTCCTTCATGCTGATCGAGTTCACCACGCCCTTGCCCTGGATGCACTGCAGGCCGGCCTCGATCACGCTCCATTTGGACGAATCGATCATGACCGGCACGCGCGCGATGTCGGGCTCGCCGGCCATGAGGTTGAGGAACCGCACCATGGCGGCCTGGCTGTCCAGCATGGCCTCGTCCATGTTGACGTCGACGATCTGGGCGCCGTTCTCCACCTGCTGGCGGGCCACGGCCAGGGCGTCCTCGAAACGCCCTTCCAGGATCATGCGGGCGAAGGCCTTGGAGCCGGTGACGTTGGTGCGCTCGCCGATGTTGACGAACAGGCTGTCGCGCCCGATGACCAGCGGCTCCAGCCCGGACAGCATCATGGGCGGCACGGCGTGGGTCACGGCTGGCGTGGCCGGGTGCGTGGCGGCGGCGGAAGGCGTGGTGGGGTCGGAGGCGGACATCGGCGTGCTCATCAGGTGTGTTCGGAAAACAGTCCTGTGAGCGTCGTTCGGGCCTGTTCATGCCCACCCAAGCCTGACGCCAACCGGCCCCGGCAGCGGGGGCGGCAGCGCTGCAACGCTCCTTGAGAAGCCGGCATTTTAGCCGGGCGGGGCGCGCAGGATGCGGTCGAGCTCGATGTTGACGTAGTAGTTGCTGCGGCCGACCTTGAGTTTGCGCACGAATCCGGTGCCCACCAGCGCCTCCAGGTATTTGGCAGCGGTCAGCCGTGAGACCTGAAGGTCCTGCTGCACGAACTCGATCTTGGTGTAGGGGTGCATGAACAGGTTGTTGATCAGGTCCTGGCTGTAAAACCGGTGGGCGTCCCGGATGCGGTGCTTGTAATCGAACAGCGCGGCCTTGATGGCCTGGACCGTGCGGACCGTCTGCCGCGCGGTGATCTCCACCGCCTCCAGCATGTACAGCACCCAGTCTTCCCAGGCATCCTGATCGCGCACGGCCTGCAGCAGGCGGTAGTAATCGGGCTTGGTGCGGACGATGTGGCTGCTGAGGTAGAGCACCGGTATGTCCAGCAGCCCCTCCTTCACCAGGTACAGCACGTTCATCAGCCGGCCGGTGCGGCCGTTGCCATCGTAGAAAGGGTGAATGCTCTCGAACTGATGGTGGATGAGCGCCATCTTGATGAGCGGATCAGCCGTCCCTTGGGCGGGCTCATTGATGAAGCGCTCCAGCGCCGACATCAGGCCTTCGATGGCATCGGGCGGCGGCGGCTGGTAGACCGTCTGCCCGGCACCGTCCTTCAGCCGCGTGCCCGGCAGGCGCCGGAAGCCGGCCTGGTTGCGCTCCAGCTCCGCCTGCATGCCCAGGATGTGGTTGACCGTCAGAAGGCCGCTGGCACGCACCTGCTCGAACCCGTGGCGCAAGGCCTGCCGGTAGCGCAGCACTTCCTTGGCACCAGCCTCCAGCGCCCCTGCCGACTGCAGGTCGGTGCGGAACAGTTCGTCGTGGGTGGTGACGATGTTCTCGATGGCCGAGCTGTCCTTGGCTTCCTGCAGCCCCAGTGCATTGATCAGGATGCCCTGGTTGGGCATGGAGGCCGCCAGCCCCTTGAGTTCGGCGAGTTGCCGGCTGCTGCTGGCGAGCTTCTTGAGCAGGTCGGGCCGATCAAAACGGCTGAAATCCAGTTGCTGCAATGGAATGAAATGGGGCACGGACAGACTCCGACGTGTACAGAAAATTCTGTTTTTTATGCATGTTAGGCCTCACATGCTCAAAAACCTGCAAAAAACGCACGGCAGGCCATGGCCATACCGCCGGGTGCGATGTTTG
>PNMF01000023.1 GCA_013823485.1 Comamonadaceae bacterium | reverse complement strand
GCCGCAGCGCCGTTTCAGCCAGAGCCGCGCGGTGGCGCTGGACATGGAGAGCGCCACCATCGCCGCCAACGGCTTCCGTTTCCGCGTGCCCTACGGCACCCTGCTGTGCGTCAGCGACAAGCCGCTGCACGGCGAGATCAAGCTGCCCGGCATGGCCAACCACTTCTACCGCGAGCGGGTCGACCAGCACCTGCGCATCGGCATCCGCGCCATGGAGCGGCTGCGCCAGGGCGGTGTCGACCAGCTGCACAGCCGCAAGCTGCGCAGCTTTGCCGAAGTCGCGTTCCAGTAACTCCCGCGCAAGGACATCCATGAGCAACCGCCGCCGTTTCATCCTGGGCACCCTGGCCGCCGGCGGTGCGCTGGTGCTGGGCTGGACCGCACTGCCGCCCCGGCAGCGTCAGCAGCCCGCCACCCCGCTGCCGACGGCAGCGAGCGAACACGCCTTCAACGGCTGGGTGCGGGTGGGCGAGGACGACCGGGTCACCGTCATGCTGGCGCGCAGCGAGATGGGCCAGGGCGTGAGCACCTCGCTGGCGCTGCTGCTGGCCGACGAACTCGACGCCGACTGGAACCGGGTGCAGGTGCAGCCATCGCCCATCGACGGCATCTACAACAACCTGGCCACCGTGGTCGACGGCCTGCCCTTCCACCCTGAGGCGGCCGGCGTGCTGGTCGATGCCGCCCGCTGGCTGACCGCCAAGACCATGCGCGAGATCGGCGTGATGATGACCGGTGGCTCGTCCAGCGTGAAGGACCTCTGGCTGCCCATGCGCCAGGCCGGCGCCGCTGCCCGCCAGATGCTGGTGGAAACCGCCGCCGCCCGCTGGGGGGTGGCCGCTGCCGACTGCCGGGTGCAGCTCGGCATGGTGGTGGCCCCCGATGGCCGCATGCTGCGCTTCGGGGCGCTGGCGGCCGAGGCCGCGCAGCGGCCGGTGCCGAGCCGCCCGCGCCTCAAGACACCGGAGCAGTTCCGCCTGATTGGCCGGCCCACGCCGCGCCTGGACGCCGCCGCCAAGACCGACGGCAGCGCCCGCTTCGGCATCGATGTGCAACAGGTCGGCCTGCTGCACGCGGCGCTCCAGTTCTGCCCGACCCGCCTGGGCCGGGTGCAGTCCTGCGACGAGGCTCCGGCGCGCAGCCGGCCCGGCGTGAAGGCGGTGCTGCGGCTGGACCCGTTGAACGGCGGCAGCGGCGGCATGGCGGTGGTGGCCGACAGTTGGTGGCAGGCCCGCCAGGCGGTCGACGCGCTGCAGGTGCAGTGGGACCACGGCCCGCTGGCCGGCTTCGACAGCGACACCGCCCTGTCCGGCCTCTCCGGGTTGCTGGACGCAGACGCCGGGTTTGCCTTCCACACCGAGAGCGATGTGGACGCCGCGCTGGCCGGTGCGGCCCGGCGCGTCGAGGCCGAGTACCGCGCCCCCTGGCTGGCCCACAGCACGCTGGAGCCCATGAACTGCACGGTGCAGCTGGCCGCCGACGGCCGCAGCGCCACCGTGTGGGCGCCCACCCAGGTGCCCGGGCTGGCGCGGCGCGCGGCCGCACAGGCGCTGGGGCTGGACAGCGAAGCCGTGACGATCCATGTCACCTTGCTGGGGGGCGGCTTCGGCCGCCGGCTGGAGGTCGACTTCGTGGCCCAGGCCGCCGCCGTGGCCCGCGCGGTGCCGGGGCGCCCGGTGCGCACCCTCTGGACCCGCGAGCAGGACATGCGGCACGACTTTTACCGCCCGGCCTGCGTGGCCCGCTTCAGCGCCGGTCTCGACGCCGCCGGCCAGCTGGTGGCCTGGAAGAACACCAGCGCCGGCCAGGCCATCGTGCCGCAGGTGCTGGGGCGCATCTTCGGGCTGCCCGGTGGCGGCCCCGACAAGACCACCGCCGAGGGCGCCTTCGACCAGCCCTACGAATGGCCGGCGGCGCGCATTGCCCATGTGAACGCCGACCTGCCGCTGCCGGTGGGCTTCTGGCGCGCGGTGGGCCATTCGCACCAGGCGTTCTTCAAGGAATGTTTTCTGGACGAAGTGGCCCATGCCGCCGGCACCGACCCGCTGGCGCTGCGCGAATCGTTGCTGCAGCAGCACCCGCGCGAGCTGGCCGTGCTGCAGGCCGCCGCCCGGGCCGCCGGCTGGGGCACGCCGGCACCGGCAGCGCCCGACGGGGCGGCGGTGGCCCGGGGCCTGGCCCTGCACCGCTCCTTCGGCTCGACCGTGGCGCAAGTGGCCGAGGTCTCGCTGGGCACCGACCGCAGCATCCGGGTGCACCGGGTGGTGTGCGCCATCGACTGCGGCTTTGCGGTCAACCCGGCCGGTGTGCAGCAGCAGATGGAGAGCGGCATCGTGTTCGGCCTGAGCGCGGCCCTGTATGGCCAGGTCGACATCCGCAACGGTCAGGTGCAGCCGGGCAACTTCCATGAGCAGCCGGTGCTGCGGCTGACCGACATGCCGACCATCGAGGTGCTGGTGATGCCCAGCCACCATGCGCCCGAGGGCGTGGGCGAGCCGGGCCTGCCGCCGCTGGCCCCCGCCGTGGCCAACGCGTTGTTCGCGCTCACCGGGCAGCGCCTGCGCAGCCTGCCGCTGAAGCTGGCCTGACGCGGTTCAGGCCGCTTCAGGTGTTGAGCTTGACCGAGCGCCCGATGTACAGGATGGGCCCGGTGGGCTTGCCGGTGGGCGAGCCGTTGTAGGGCTCCAGCGTGATCTCGAACAGCTGGTTCGGCTGCAGCGGCGGCAGCTGGTCCAGCGGCACCTCCAGCGGCTGGCCCGGTTGCACCAGACCCAGCGACAGCGGGGCATTCCAGCCGTCGGCCTTGGTCCAGAACTGCAGCGAGCGCTGCTCGGGCACTTCGGTACTGGCCAGCGGCTGCAGGCGCAGGGTGCGCTGACCGGTGCTGGTCTGCACCACCCAGCCCGGCGCGGTGTTGTTCGGGGCCACCAGCACCACCAGGTACTGGGCACGGGGGGTGCCGGTGTTCATGGGCACGGCGGCCAGGAAGGCCGCCGCCGCCACGCCGGCCGCGGCCACGCCGCGCCACAGCGCCAGGTTGTTCCAGAGTGCGCGCCAGCCGCCGGGTGCCTTCGCCGCGCTGACCGCCGCGCGGCGCGGGGCCACGCTGGCTTCGATGCGCGACCACAGTTCGGCCGAGGGTTGCACCGGCTCGACCAGATCGGTCAGGGGCTGCAGGCGCTGTTCCCAGAACTGCACCGCTTCGCGCAGCGCCGGGTCGTGCGGCAGGCGCTGCTGCACATCGGCGCGGCGGCTGGCGTCCAGCGTGCCCAGCACATAGTCGGCAGCCAGCTGCTGCAGGGCTTCAGGTGTGCGCTCAAGGCTCATGCCAGACACTCCTTGAGCGAAGCGACGCCGCGCCGTATCCAGGCCTTGACCGAGCCCAGCGGGGCCTGCAGGCGTTCGGCGATCTCGACATGGGTGCAACCGTCGAGGTAGGCGAACAGCACGCAGTTGCGCTTGGCCACGTCCAGGCGGGCCAGGCAGTCGTCCAGGCGGCCCAGCGTGGAACGCAGGGCAAAGGCGTCGGTCATGTCGGGGGCAGTGCCGAGATCGGCGTCCTGCAGGTGTTCGAGGGTGTCGTCGTCCACGTCCACATGGCGCTGGCGCGAACGCACCAGGTCCAGGGCGCCGTGGCGCACGATGCTGCACATCCAGCCGCGTCCCTCGCCGCGGGCGGGGTCGAAGCTGCCGGCCTTGGTCCAGATGGACACGAAGGCATCGTGCAGGACGTCTTCGGCCAGGGCGCGGTCGCGCACGATGCGCAAGGCCACGCCCAGGAGGAACCGGCTCTCCTGCTGGTAGAGCCGGTGCAACGCCGCCTGGTCGCCGCGTGCGCAGGCGGCCAGTTCGGCGTTGTGGTCGTAGGGCTGGGGTGGTCGGGCGGTCACGGAACCTGGGTGGAACACACCGGGCAGTACCCCGGCGGCGCCCATGTTACCCGAGCCCATGACGACCACCCCGGACCATCACATGGCCTTGTAGAAGATGTAGTCGGACTTGTACTGCACGATCTGCTTCTGGCCTTTGGTGGCGGTGGTGCAGGGTGCAGCCGGTGCCACGCCGCCGGCGGTGGCCACGCGCTGGATGTAGGTGATGCCGGTCATGGCGCCCATGCCGGTGGCCGGGTTGGCCTTGACCAGCTGCAGCGGGATGTTGCCGGCGCCGCCCGGGGCGATGGCCAGCTGGGCACCGGTCACCTTGGAGCCGTCGTTGGCTTCCCAGGTGGCGGGCGGGCCGTAGTACTTGCCGACCTGCTTGCCGTCGCGGTCCAGCAGTTTGGCGTCGGGGCCGACGAACACCCACTCGGTCTGGCCGGCGGCGTCCTTCTTGTCACGGCACTCATAGGTGATCTGGCCCACGCCCACGGTTTCCAGCACGACCTTGTGGCCGGCCGGGACCTTGACCGCGTCCGGCAGGGTGGCCTGCGAGAACATCGGTGCGGGAGCGTTGGAGGCGCAGGCGGCCAGGGTGAGGGCGGCAGCGGCGGCCAGAGCGGACTTGATGAACATCGTTGGACTCCTGAAAAGGATGGTTCGGGTAGGAATGACAGCGGCATCGGTCGACGCCACTGCACTCACTACCCGCCAGGAGCCCGGATGGATGCAGCCGGAAACGCTGCAACTGCAAAAAAATGTGTCGGCCGGCCGATCAGGCCTGGCGCGGCCGGACCTTGGCCGCCGCCCGCTTGGCCACCACCCGGGCCTGCTCGACGTCGGCGTCGAAGGCCAGGGCCACGCCCATGCGGCGCTTGGCGAAGCTCTCCGGCTTGCCGAACAGCCGGATGTCGGTGTTGGGCTCGCGCAGGGCTTCGGCCACCCCGTCAAACACGATGCCGGTGGCATCGACCCCGCCATAGATCACGGCGCTGGCACCCGGGCTCTTGAGCGCGGTGTTCACCGGCAGCCCCAGGATGGCGCGGGCGTGCAGCTCGAACTCGTTCTGCCACTGGGTGATCATGGTCACCATGCCGGTGTCGTGCGGGCGCGGGCTGACCTCGCTGAACCAGACCTGGTCGCCCTTGACGAACAGCTCCACGCCGAACAGGCCCTGCCCGCCCAGGTTCTCGGTGACGGCGCGGGCGATGTCGCGGCTTTTCTGCAGCGCGGCCGGGCTCATGGGGTGCGGCTGCCAGCTCTCGACATAGTCGCCGCTCACCTGCACATGGCCGATCGGGTCGCAGAAGTGCGTCTCGATGCTGCCGTCAGCGCCTTGGGCACGCACGGTGAGCTGGGTGATCTCGTAGTCGAAATCGATGAAGCCTTCAACGATGACCCGGCCGTGGCTGACCCGGCCACCGGCCATGGCGTAGTCCCAGGCCTTCTGCACATCGGCCGGGCCATCGATCTTGCTCTGGCCCTTGCCCGAGCTGCTCATGACCGGCTTGACGATGCAGGGGTAGCCGATGCCTTGATCGATGGCGGCCTGCAGTTCGGCCAGCGAGTCGCAGAACCGGTAGGGGCTGGTGGGCAGGCCCAGGGTTTCGGCGGCCAGGCGGCGGATGCCTTCGCGGTCCATGGTCAGGCGGGCGGCGCGCGCGGTGGGAATCACGGTGACGGTGCCGGCGGCCTCCAGCTCCTGCAGGGCGGGGGTGGCGATGGCCTCGATCTCGGGCACCACCAGGTGCGGCTGCTCGGCCTCGATCAGCGCCTTGAGCTGGGCCGGGTCGCTCATGGCGATGGTGTGGGCCCGGTGCGCCACCTGGTGGCCCGGCGCGTTCTCGTAGCGGTCGACCGCAATCGTCTCCACGCCCAGGCGCTGCAGCGCGATCAGCACTTCCTTGCCAAGCTCGCCCGAGCCGAGCAGCATGACTTTGGTGGCGGACGGAGACAGCGGGGTACCGAGGGTGGTCATGGCGGGGTCCTTGTGAAAGCGGGTCGGTGGCGGCGGCTCAGGCGACTTCGCCCATGGCATCGCCCAGGCGGACCGGCGCAGCCGGTGCCCAGTGCGGGTTGAAGGCAATGGTGTCGTGCGGCCAGAGCATGACCACGGTGGAGCCGAGCAGGAAGCGGCCCATTTCGGCGCCACGGTCCAGCCGGATGTCCTGGTCGTCGTAGCGCCATTCGCGCACCGCACCCGGGCGCGGCGGGTTCACCACGCCATGCCAGGCGGTGGCCATGCTGCCGACGATGGTGGCCCCCACCAGCACCAGCACGAACGGCACGGTGCTGCCCCGGTGCGGCATGTCGAACACGCAGACCACCCGCTCGTTGCGGGCGAACAGGCCGGGCACGCCGCGCGCCGTGGCCGGGTTGACCGAGTACAGGTCGCCGGGCACATGGATCATGCGGCGCAGCCGGCCGGCCACCGGCATGTGGATGCGGTGGTAATCGCGCGGGCTCAGATAGATGGTGGCAAAGGACCCGTTGTCGAACGGCGCGGCCAGCTCGGCGTCGCCCCCCACCAGCGCGCGGGTGCTGTAGAGGTGGCCCTTGGCCTGGAAGATCTGGTCGCCCGAGATCGGCCCGAACTGGCTGATGGCGCCGTCCACCGGGCAGATGAAGGCCGAGTCGGCCAGCGGCCGGGCACCGGGCCTGAGCTCGCGGGTGAAAAAGTCGTTGAAGCTGGCGTAGGACGTGATGTCCGGGTTGGCGGCCTCGTCCATGTTCACGCCGTAGCGCCGCACGAAGCGGCGGATCATGGCGTGGGTGACGGCGCCGCCCTGGGCACGGGCGATGCGCCCGGCCAGTTCGGTGAGGGCGCGCTGGGGCAGCCAGTGCTGCAGGGTGACGGATAGGGGTATGGACACGGGGCGCATTGTAGGTGGCACCCCGGGCGCGGCAGGGTGGCGGGGCACAATCCACGGATGCCCCAACCCCTGTTTTCGGTCCAGCACCTGGTCAAGCGTTACGGCGATGCCACGGTGGTCAACGACCTGAGTTTCGACATCCAGCCCGGTGAATGCCTGGGCGTCATCGGCCCCAACGGCGCCGGCAAGACCACCACCATCCGCATGTGCCTGGGCCAGACCGCGCCCGATGGCGGCCGCATCGACGCCTTCGGCCTGGACATGCCGCGCGACGCACTGGCCATCAAGGCCCGGCTGGGCGTGGTCAGCCAGATGGACACGCTCGACCCCGACTTCACCTGTGCCGAGAACCTGCTGGTCTATGGCCGCTACTTCGGCATGAAGGACCGCGACATCCGGCCCCGGGTGCCGAAGCTGCTCGAATTTGCCGCCCTCTCGCACAAGGCGGGCGCCAAGCCGGGCGAGCTCTCGGGCGGCATGAAACGGCGGCTGTCGCTGGCGCGCGCCCTGGTCAACGACCCGCAGCTGCTGATGCTCGACGAGCCCACCACCGGCCTGGACCCGCAGGCCCGCCACCTCATGTGGGAGCGGCTGCAGCTGCTGCTGCAACAGGGCAAGAGCATTCTGCTGACCACCCACTTCATGGACGAGGCCGAACGCCTGTGTTCGCGCCTGCTGGTGCTGGACCACGGCCGCAAGATCGCCGAGGGTCGGCCGCGCGAGCTGATCGCGCAGCACCTGGAGCCCGACGTGGTGGAGGTGTACGGCCCTGGCGCCCTCGACCTGGCCCGCGCCGAGGCTCATGCCGCCCTGCATGCGCTGGCCGCCCGGGTCGAGGTCAGTGGCGAGACGGTGTTCTTCTACACCCAGCAGGCCGCCCCGCTGCTGCACGCGCTGGAGAAACACCCGGCCCTGCGCACCCTGCACCGCCCGGCCAACCTGGAAGACCTTTTCCTGAAACTGACCGGCCGCCAGATCCGGGAAGACGCATGAGCACCACCCACACCCCGAGCATTCCCTCCCATTGGGCCGCGCCCCGGCTGTCGTTGCGCTGGTGGCCGGTGTTCCTGCGCAACCTGCTGGTCTGGCGCAAGCTGGCGGTGCCCAGTCTGGTGGGCAACATCGCCGAGCCGCTGATGTGGCTGGTGGCCTTCGGTTACGGCATGGGCGCGCTGGTGGGCGAGGTGCAGGTGAGCACGCCGCAAGGCAGCCTGGCGGTGCCCTACATCCTGTTCCTGGCCAGCGGCAGCATCTGCATGAGCGCCATGAACGCGGCCACCTTCGAGGCGCTGTACTCGGCCTTCTCGCGCATGCATGTCCAGAAAACCTGGGACGGCATCATGAATGCGCCGGTGGCGCTGGACGATGTGGTGCTGGCCGAGATGCTGTGGGCATCCTTCAAGTCGCTGTTCACCGTGACCGCCATCCTGGGCGTCATGCTGGCCCTGGGCATTTCGCACTCGCCGCTGCTGCTGCTGGCCTGGCCGGTGCTGTGGCTGGTGGGCATCACCTTCTCGTGCATTGCCCTGGTGTTCAATGCCCTGGCCAAGGGCTATGACTTCTTCACCTATTACTTCACGCTGTTCCTGACGCCGATGATGTTCCTCTCCGGCGTCTTCTTTCCCCGCGAACAGCTGCCGGGGCTGGTGCAGTGGCTGGCCCAATGGCTGCCGCTGTCGCATGCGGTGGATCTGGTCCGGCCCCTGTTCATGGACCAGTGGCCCCAGAACCCCGGCTGGCACCTGGCGGTGCTGCTGACCTACGCCGTGGCCGCCTTCTGGATTGCGCTGGCGCTGACCCGCAGGCGCTTCGCCCGCTGACCCGGCGGGTTCAGTGCATGCGCTGCTGGACGGCGGGCTGGGCGTCGGCGTAGAGCTCGATGCCGCTGTCCATGAAGGCTTCGCTGTCGATCTGGGCGTCGAACTCGCGGGCGGTGTCGAACAGCTTGGGGATCAGGGGCTTGTCCAGCGGGCGGCAGACCCGGCCGCGCAGGCGGCGCAGATCGACGCTGGCTTCCATGGCGCTGATGACGGTTTCCGGGTCGAGCATCAGCACGAAGGGGTTGAGGCGGGTGGCGGTGGATTTCATGGCGTTTTCCTGGGTGTGTGGCATGGTGACAAGTCCGTTGTCGATGAAACAAACTGTATCGATGCTGTTTCAAACGGTTAAGTCGGCGCCTTGCCATTCACCTTGTAGGAAGTTGCCTGACAACCCTTCCGATCCGCCTACACACCCGGCGTGACCTGCGTCACGGCAGGCCGGACCCGTGGCGCAGCGCCTCCACCGCCGAACGCACCACCGACTGCACGCTGCCGCTCTCGCGGAAACGCTGGCGCAGGAAACTGGCGTGGTTGCCGGCCCGCGCGGCGGTGCGCTCGATCTCGTCGATGGCCGCCATCGACCCCAGGCTCTGCGCATGCGGTGCGATCTTGCGCAGCGTGGCCAGCACGTCTTCGCGGATGCTGATCTGCTCGCGCGTCTTGGGGTTGACCATCATGCCGTCCAGGCCGAAGCGGCAGGCCTGGAAGCGGTTGTAGGTGTAGACCAGGTAATCGTCCTCTTCCGGCGGCGGCTCGTTGCGCTCCAGCAGGTGGCGGCACAGCGCCTGCAGGTAGCAGGCCAGCGCGGCGGCGCGCTCCACGGTGAGCGGCGTGTCGCACACCCGCAGCTCGATGGTCCCGTACTCCGGCTTGGGCCGGATGTCCCAGTAAAAGTCCTTCATGGACTTCACCACGCCGGTGCTCTCCATCTTGGTGAAGTAGACGTTGGCGAACTCGTCCCACTTCAGCACGAAGGGCGCGCGGCCCGAGAGCGGAAAGGCAAACACCGAGTTCAGCCGGGCCGAGTCGAACAGCGTGTCGACCCCTTGCGAGAACGGTGACGAGGCTGAGAGCGCAATGAAGTGCGGCACATAGCGGTTGAGCGAATGCAGCAGGAACAGCGCCTCGTCGGGCGAGCTGCAGCCCACGTGCACATGCTGGCCGAACACGGTGAACTGCTTGGCCAGGTACCCGTACAGACCCGACAGTTCCTGGAAGCGCGGCTTGGAGAAGATGCGCTGCTCGAACCAGCGCTGGAACGGGTGCGTGCCGCCACCGGCCAGTTCGATGTTGAGCCGGTCACCGGCCTGCACCAGGGTGTCGCGGATGGCCTGCAGCTGGGCCAGCAGCGGCCCGTGCTCGCGCTGCACGTCGGTGGCGATCTCGATCATGCTCTGCGTCATCTCGGGCGTGACCACGCCGGGGAAGGGCTTGCGCCGCAGCAGCTCCAGCAGGTCGTTGGCGCTGCTGGAGAGGTCGTAGTCGTAGCTGTTGACCAGCTGCAGCTCCAGCTCCACACCCAGGGTCAGCGAATCGGAGGCCTTGAAGGTTTCCAGCGGCATGCGTCACTCCTTGGTCACGTGGGTTTCCTGGGCCGCCATCAGGGCGCGCTGGGTCACCACCGGACCCAGCAGCTCCTGCAGCAGCATCATGGCGGCGATGGCCGCCAGCACCTGCACCGCCGGCTCGAAGCCGTACAGCCGCGACTGGTCCAGCAGCAGGATGGCAAAGGCCGACATGGGGGTGAGCGCCAGGCCGGTCAGCAACCCCTTGCGCTCGGTGATGCCCGAGAGGCGCGCGGCCGCCACGTTGCACGCCACCTTGGCCGCGCCGCGCACGCCGATCAGCACCAGGCCCAGCAGCAGGCCGGTGCCCACCGTGGCCCACTCCAGCAGCGAGGCGATGTAGACGAACAGGAACACCGAGAGCAGGTCGCCGGCGGTGCCGAAATCGCGCTGGGCATTGGTCAGGTGGACCCTGCGCTCGCGCGCCACGATGCCGAAGCTGAGCGCAGCCAGCAGCGGCGAGAGCCGGAAGCCGAAGGTGGCCGTGGTCAGCAGCAGCACCGACAGCGCAAACACCACCGTCACGCCACGCTCGGGCGTGCTGCGCAGGCGCAGCAGCCAGGGCACGGCTACGCCCAGCAGGCCTCCCACCGCCACCGAGGTGACCAGCACATGGATGCTGCCGAAGGCGGCCAGCACCAGGTCGCCCGAGGTGCTGAGGTACCAGTAACCGATGACCAGCTTGAGCGCCGCCACCGCCATGAAGCAGTTGATGGCGCACAGATGCAGCACCCGCTCGGTCACCTGCCCGGCGCTGCGCAGCTCGTTGGCCACCCGCACCACACCGGCCGGCGAGGCCGACACCGACAGCGCCGCGATGATCAGGCGCTGGTCTTCCGGCAGGGCGAAGAAACCGGTGACCGCATAGATGGCACCGAAGGTCAGCACCGACTCCACCACCCCGAGCGCGAGCACCCAGGGGTTGTGGCGGAACCAGCGCAGGTTGATGCGGTAACCCAGCTCGAACAGCACCAGCGACAGCGCCACGTTGGCCAGGAAGGGCAGGCCCTGGATGTCGGTGGTCAGGCCCGGCAGGTTCACCAGCCCGCCCAGCAGCCCCACGGCCACATAGGTGCTCACCCGGGGAATGCGCCAGCGCTCGTGCGCCAGCTCCCCCAGGAACCAGGCCACCAGCAGCACCAGCGGCCAGGCGATGGATTGCAGAAGAAAGGCGATGTTGGTCACCACGGCGGGGCTCCTGTGAGTGCTCCGTGACGGACGCCGGCCCGAAGGGGTCGGATCGGCTGTTTCGGGAGCGGGTCAGCCCACGGGGGCTGGCGGTTCAACAGACAGGCGACCCCTGGGGGCCACCGCGCGTTCAGGCCGCGAAGCGGCTCTGGAGGGCTTGCAGGCCGAACTCGTCGAGCACCTGCAGCAACCGCTGGCGGGCGCGTTCGCGGCCGCCGGCTCGGTCGTCGGGCATTCTACGTGCCAGGATGAGTTCGTTCTTCATGGAATGTTCCCACCCCACCAGCTCGGTCACTGTCACGTCGAAGCCATGGGCTTCGAGTTGCAGGCAGCGCAGCACGTTGGTGATCTGGCTGCCGAACTCGCGGGTGTGCAGCGGGTGGCGCCAGAGCTCGGCCAGCGCGGTGCGCCGCAGGTTCAGTGCCTTGTGCTGCCGCATGGTGGCGGCCACCTCGGCCTGGCAGCAGGGCACCAGCACCATCGCCTGTGCGTGGCGGGCCAGACCGAAGGCGATGGCGTCGTCGGTGGCGGTGTCGCAGGCGTGCAGCGCGGTCACCACATCGATGCGCTCCGGCAGGTCGGGGTGGGCAAACGCCTCCTGCACCGTGGTGGCGACGAAGTCCATGCGCGCAAAGCCCAGCTGCTGCGCCAGTGCGCGCGAGCGTTCCACCAGCTCGGCACGGACCTCGACCCCGATCACGCGGCCACCGGCCAGGGCCTGCAGGCAGAGGTCGTACAGGATGAAACCCAGGTACGACTTGCCGGCACCGAAGTCGGCCAGCGTCACCTGGCCCCGGGTCTGGTGCACCTGCTGGAGCAGGGGTTCGATGAACTGCACCAGGTGGTAGACCTGCTTGAGCTTGCGGCGCGTGTCCTGGTTCAGCCGGCCTTCCCGCGTGAGGATGTGCAGCTCCTGCAGCAGGCCGATGGACTGGCCAGGGCGCAGCTCCGGCAGTTGCTGGCGCAGCTGTTCTTCGGCCGAGAGCGGCTTCCTGGGGTCTTGCTGGCGGTCTTGCTTGCGACCGTTCTGACGGTCGCTCTGGCGGTCGGGGCGTGGCATCGGGCGATGGTAGCCCAGGCTCACGCGCGACAATCCGGCATGACCACGATCCATGCGGACCACCCGTACAACCAGCTCACCCCCGACGTGGTGATCGACGCCCTCTGGGCCATCGGCCTGCGGCCCGACGGCCGCCTGCAAAGCCTCAACAGCTTCGAGAACCGGGTCTACCAGGTCCATCTGGACGAGCCGGTCCAGGGCCACGACCAGGTGGTGGTGAAGTTTTACCGGCCGGCGCGCTGGAGCGAGCCGCAGCTCCGCGAGGAACACGCGTTTGCCCTCGATCTGGTCGAAGCCGAGGTGCCGGTGGTGCCCCCGCTGTCGATCGGGGGCGACACGCTGCACACCCATGCCGGCTTCCAGTTGTCGGTCTGCCCGCGCCGGGGTGGCCGGCGTCCCGAGCTGGACGACTTCGAGGTGCTGGAATGGATCGGCCGCTTCCTGGCGCGCATCCACACCGTGGGCGCCGCGCGGCCGTTCGTGCACCGCCCGGCACTTCAGGCCGCAACCTTTGCCCGCGAACCGCGCGACTGGCTGCTGCAGCACGACGCCATTGCGCCCGAGGTGCAGACCGCCTGGAAACAGGCGCTGGAGGAAGCGCTGCAGTGCATCGAGCGCCATGCCGTGCTGCGGCCGGATGCGGACGACGCCGGCCTGGCCACCCTGCGCCTGCACGGCGACTGCCACCCCGGCAACGTGCTCTGGACGCCCGAGGGTGCACTGGGTGCCGGCCCGCATTTCGTCGACCTGGACGACGCCCGCACCGGCCCCGCCGTGCAGGACCTCTGGATGCTGCTCAGCGGCGACCGGCGCCAGCAGACGCAGCAGCTCTCCGCCCTGCTCGACGGCTATGAACAGTTCCGCCCGTTCGACCGCCGCGAACTGGTGCTGATCGAGCCGCTGCGCACCCTGCGGCTGATCCACTACAGCGCCTGGATCGCCCGCCGCTGGGACGACCCGGCCTTCCCGATCAACTTCCCCTGGTTCGGCAGCCGCGACTACTGGCAGGGCCAGGTGGACATGCTGGTGGAACAGATCGAGGCCATGCAGGAGCCGCCGCTGAACGTCTGAGACGCTGGTTACGGCGGCGCCAGGCCTGGCCATGCCGGCGCGGCGAATGACCATTTAACTTGTACGCAATTCAATTGTTGGCAATAACTCAGCCCATGCCCGCCGCCCGCAACCTCCCCGATGCCCTGCACCTGGACCACCAGCTGTGCTTCGCGCTGTACTCGGCCTCGCTGGCCATGACCAAGCTCTACAAGCCGCTGCTGGAGCCGCTGGGGCTGACCTATCCGCAGTACCTGGCCATGCTGGCCCTGTGGGAGTCCGACGGCCTGACCGTGAGCGAACTCGGCGACCGCCTGTTCCTCGACTCCGGCACCGTGACCCCGCTGGTCAAACGCCTGGAAGCCGCCGCACTGGTGCAGCGCCAGCGCGATGCGCAGGACGAGCGCCGGGTGCAGGTCTGGCTGACCGACACCGGCCGCGCCCTGCGCAGAAAAGCGGCCAGCGTTCCCGGCTGCGTGCTCGACGCCAGCCAGTGCAGCGTCAAGGAAGTGCTCGCCCTCACCCGGGAAGTCCAGACCCTGCGCGACCGCCTTCAACAAGCCATCGGCAGCTGAACGCCGCCGACATCCGTTCACCCCCCGCCTGCCCGCAGGCATTCCCACCCAGGAGAGCTCCATGCCCACCGCACTCGACAAAGTCATCTACACCGCCCGCGCCACCACCACCGGTGGCCGTGAAGGCACTTCGCGCAGCGACGACGGCCTGCTCGACGTCAAGCTGAGCCCGCCCAAGGCCATGGGGGGCGCCGGCACCGCCACCAACCCGGAACAGCTGTTTGCGGCCGGCTACTCGGCCTGCTTCATGGGCGCCATGAAGCATGTGGCCGGCATGAAGAAGATCGCCGTGCCGGCCGACGCCACCATTTCGGCCGAAGTCGACATCGGCCCCATCCCGCAAGGCTTCGGCATTGCGGTGCGCATGACGGTCAGCCTGCCCGGCATGGACCGCGCCGCGGCTCAGGACCTGGTCGACACCGCCCACCAGGTCTGCCCTTACTCCAACGCCACCCGGGGCAACATCCCGGTGACGCTGACCCTGGCCTGATCAGCGAGAGGGCTTGTCGGGGTCGTGGATCACCGTGCTGGTGCCCACCCCGACACCCACCCGGGCCTTGCTGTCGCCCACCGGGGCACTCACCCCCACACCGGCGCCGGCGCTCACCTGCCCGCGCTGGTTGACCCCCACGCCGACGCCCACCGGGCCCACGCCGGTGCCCACCCCCAGGCTGACGCCGTTGTTGCTGGCGCCCACCCCGATGGTGACCGGCCCGACCGGAATGCCGACCCCGACCCCCACCGAGCTGCAACCGGCCAGCAACAGGCCTGCGCCCAGCACCAGCCCCGCCGCGCAGCAACGGGCGGCCCGCGAAGGGAAAAAAGGCATCGGGGTGTTCGGCAGGGCCATGGTCATCTCCAGGTGAGCCCGCCGACAGCGGCGGACCGTGCCATTGTGACCGGCCCCGCCTGCCGGGGTTCCCCGGCCATGGCCACCGGATCAGGCCGGCAGCGGCCCGAACCGTTCGATGGTGGCGGCCAGCCAGTCGGCTGCACGCGCGGCCGGCTCGGCCGGCTCGATGCGCCAGCGGCCTGCATCGTCCTGCACACGGGCAGCGCCGCCCTGCCACAACAGCCAGGCCAGCCAGGCCACGTCGGCCGGCGAGACATCGCCACCCGCAGGGCCGTGCATCAGCCGGGCCACCCGTGCCGGGTCGTCCAGCACGATGGCCGGGCCGGACGGCGCCACGCCCCAGGCCGCGCCGAGGGCGGCCAGCGGATCGCCCGCGCCGGTCTCCCAGGACTGCAGCCAGTGCCGCACGCCCTGGGCCACCTGCACCGCGCGACGGGCCTCGGCCTGGAGCAGATCGGCGTGGTCCCAGCGGCGCCAGTCGACATCGGGGGCCGGCGCGCCCACCACCAAGGCGCTGCGGGCCAGGGCATGCAGGGCCGCATCGGCCTGGTCGGGCCGGATGGCGGCGGCCACACCCAGCAGCTGGCACAGGCGGCTGCCCAGCAGCTGCCCCTGGTGGGCCAGCATCTTCTCGCGCATGAGACCGTCGCGTTCGCGGCGCAGCTCGGCGAGTTCGAGGGCGTTTTTCAGGTCGGTCCGCAGACTCTCCAGCGCCCAGGGTTTGCTGATGTAGCGGTAGATCTCGCCGGCATTGATGGCCTCGATCGCCTCGCCCAGCTCGGAATAAGCGGTGGTGAGCATGCGCACGATGCCCGGGTGGTGCTCGCGGGCGTACCGCAGCAGCTCGTTGCCGCGCTCGCCGGGCATGCGCTGGTCGCTCACCAGCACGCCGATCTCGGCGCCGTGCAGGCGCAGCATCTCGCGGCCCTCCTCCACCGAAGTCGCCGTGATGACCGGCGCCAGCGGACTGACCAGCCGCTCGAAGTACTTCAGCGCCATCGCCTCGTCATCGACATACAGAATTTTCATGGCAGCAAGGCGCCTCCTATGCGCGGGAACCAATCAACGGAAAACAAAGCGTGACCACGGTGCCCTCGCCCGGTGTGGAGCCGACCGTGATGCCTCCCCCCAACGAGTTCATGACACGGCGACAGAACACCAGCCCCATGCCGTGACCGCCCCGGTCGGCGCGGGTGGTCAAGGGTTCGTGGGTGAGCCGCTGCAACACGTCGGGGGCGATGCCGGGGCCGTTGTCGGCCACCTGGATGGCGTGCCAGCCCTGGCCGCCCTCCGGACCTGGCATGGGCAGCAGGCCCAACCGCACCTGGGGCGGGGCACCGGTCGACGGGCTTTCGCGCAGGGCCTGCAAGGCGTTCTTGAGCAGGGTCGAGAGCACCAGGAACACCAGGTCGCGCCGACCCGGAAGGACGAAGTCCTGGCGGGTGTCGAGCGCCACCCAGGCGGCTTCCTCCCCCGTGTACGGGTACTGCGCGCAGACCGACTGCAACAGCTCGGAGGCCAGCAGGGCCTGGGCCGGGTCGCTGCCGTGAGCCTCGCTGGCAGACCGCACAAAACTGGTGACCAGCGACTGGGCGTATTCGGTGCGCTTGCGGGCGGCGTCCAGCATGGAGCGCACATCGCCCGGGCGACCCTGGGCAATGCGCGCCTCGTGCGAGCCGGGGTCCGGGCTTTCGAGATGGCGCTCCTGCAGCGCCGACAGATAGCCCTGCACCGTGGCCAGCGGTGTGGTCACCTCGTGGGCCAGGAAACCCAGGGTATCCCGCAGCATGGCGGCCCGCTGATCGAGCAGGTCACGGTCCTGGCGCCGGGCGGTGGCCAGTGCCACGGCACCGTGCAGGGCCCGGCGGGTCAGGGCTTCGTCCAGGGGTTTCTCCAGAATGAATTCCACATGGCCTTCGTTGACGGCCTGCATCGCGACGTCCTTGTCGGCATAGGCCGACACCAGCACGCGGATCACGCCAGGGTGCCGCCGGCTGGCCTCCCGCAGCAGATCGACCCCGTGCCGCCCGGGCATGCGGTAGTCGGTCATCAGCACCTGGATGTCGGAGTCCGTCAGGTCCAGACAGTTCAGCGCTTCATCGACGCTGGTGGCGGTCAGCACCCTGAACTCGCCCGCGTAGGTGCGCTGGAACCACTTGCAGGCCTGGGGTTCGTCGTCGACCATGAGCACCCCCGGCAGCACGGCAACAGGCATCGGGACCGGGTTCATGCGGGCCTCGGCAGGTCGAAACTGAACTCGGTCCAGGCACCAGCCTCGCTGGCCACCGCGAGCACGCCACCGTGCCGCTGGACGATGCCGTAGCTGATGCTCAGGCCCAGCCCGAGCCCGGAGCCCACTTCGCGCGTGGTGAAGAAGGGCTCGAAGACACGGTCGATGTTCTCCGCCGCGATCCCCTGCCCGTTGTCACGCACCCGCACGCACAGGCGATCGGCCTGGTGCTCGGCATGGACCTCGATGCGGGGCTCTGCCCGCTGCGCAGCGTGCACCGCCTTGGCAGCGTTGCTGAACAGGTTGATGAGGACGCCGATGAGGGCGGGCTCGTCGCCCATGACATGGGTGTCGGGCGGCAGCTCCACCGTGACATCGATGCCCTTGAGCTCAAAGCCGGCCAGACGCTGCGCGGACCGGATGGCGTTCTCCAGCAGGAAGACGCGCTGGCTGTCGTTGCCCGGCTTCTGGTAGGCGAAGGTCTTGAGGTCGGTGACGATGTTCTGCACCCGCTGCATGCCTTCGCGGGCATCGACCAGGCTTTCCTTGAGCATCGGGTCCTGCTCGACCGCCGGCAATGACAGCCCCATGTTGATGGCCATCAGGCTGTAGTTCACCGGGTTGTTCACCTCGTGCATGAGACCGGCCGAGAGCGTGCCGATGGCGGCCATCTTCTCGCGCTGCAGCAGCTGGCCCTTGACCTCGGCCAGCGTGACGTTGGTTTCCCGCAGGCTGGCATTGATCTCCGCCACCTCCTGCTGCAGCCTGAACAAACGGATGCGGGCACGCTCGTTGAACCAGGTGCACACCGCACTCGCGGTGGCCGAGAACACGATGAACAGGGTGTTGGTCATGAGGCGGGGCGCATTCGATGACCAGTCGGGGTGCAGCAGGCAGGCCCCCATGTACAGCCCCACCGTCAGGACGCCGAAGCCCACCCCCTCCAGAAAACTGATCGGCAGGATGATCCCCACCGCATACAGCGCCAGATGCAGTCCCACGAAGTAGATCGACTGGGCCCCGTCGGTGTTCTGGATCATGTAGGCGATCATCACTTGCGGCAGCAACAGCCACAGCACCGTGAACTGGCGGACATGGCGTCGGCCCAGATCGGTGTAGAGGATCCAGAGGATGCCGAGCGTGAGCGCCACCACCGCCAGCCGGATCAGGAAGAACTCCGCCTGGCGGTCCGGGTAGGTGAAGTGGTCCAGGCCGACACCGGCCAGGATCAGCACGACCGATGTGACATTGCCCGCCTTGCTGTAGGTCAGGCGGAAGTCCGACAGCTGTCGCTGGTAGACCGCGTTGAGCTGCTCAGTCATGGGACAGGGCCATGGCCCGCAGGTTGGCGCTGACGGTGACCTCGGCAAAGATGTTCACGCCGGTGGGGTCGGTGTAGAGCTTGACCGGCGCCTGAACCTCCTCGAGCACCACCTGCATCTGGGCTTCGTCCCGGTAGATCAGGTGCCACTCCAGCAGGTGCTCCATGCCGAAACGCTCCGGGTTGTCCGAGTGCACGTTGGTCACCAGCAGCTGGGCACCCGGGTTGCTGCGGGTCAGGAAATAACGGATCAGGCGCGAGCAGACCTTGTCCGAGAGGTAGTCGAACAGTCCCGCGCAATAAATGAAGTCGTAGCCCTGGCCTTCGGCGGGCGCGGTGTCGCGGACGGCCCGCTTGAGCAATTCGTGGACCGACTCCTGAACGTATTCCACCTCCACCGCCGAGCCATGCTGCTGCCGGGCCTGGGCAATGCACTGGCTCGTGTAGTCCAGCGTCTCGCGGCTGAAGTCGACCAGCGTGAACCGCAGGCCGGACAGGTCGTCCCCGGTGGCGATCAGGCGCTGGATTTCGATCCCCGGTCCGCAGCCGATGTTGAGGATGCGCATCGGCCGCCCCTGGGAACGGGCGATGGCGGCAGCCCGCTGCAGGAACTCGACCAGGATGTCGATGCGGTTGCGGTGGGCTTCGGCCACTGCCGCCTTCAGGAACATGGCGTTGACCAGCTGGATGTAGGTGCTGCCGCCCTGCCGGGGGTCGCCGATGATCTGGTTGACCATTTCGTAGTCGCCCGCATAGCCCAGCGGTTTGGCAAACGTCCGGTAGACGAAGGGCGCACGCAGCACCAGCGGGTGCAGCGCCGTCTGGGCATAGGCGCGGTGCAGCGGAGCGTCTTCCGGGTCGAGCCGCGAAGCCTCGTCTTCCAGACGGATGAGGAACTGTTTGCCCTTGACCATGAGCGGCTCGGCAATCGCCTGGAACACCTCGTCGGCCAGACGGCCCTGGCTGTCCCGGGGCAGCGAGTCGGTCAGGTCGGCCTGGTCGATCCAGCGGGCCGTTTCCGACAGGAACGCCCGGAACTCGCTGATGGTGACCTGGTAACTCTCGCGGATCTTGAAACGCGATTCCCAGTCGGCAACGAAACGCGAGGCTTCGTCGCGCACCTGACCCACGTTGCCCTTGATGGCATTGAGGTCGGACCACTCGTCGATGAGGGCCACCGATATGACCGCCATCAGACCGGTGTTGAGCAAGCTCACCACCACCGCCTTGCCCTTGTAGATCGTCCGGTCACCGGAGCGGATGGTCAGCTCGTTGAGCACCTCGCTGACCTGGACGATCGAGTAGGGGTTGTAGATCTCCATCACCAGGCCGCGGCGCTGAAGGCTGGTCAGTGAGCCACGTGCGCTTTCACCCTGGCTGTTTCTGAATGTGACGACGGAGTCGAAGGGGCGCTGTAGATACACGATGGGCGTCGGATGGTGATTCAGGTCTGGGGCTTGCTCAGGCTGCGGAGTGTATGCGGCGTTCGAATCCATCGCGCATGCTCCGGTACGGACACCACCACCCACCCCGACCGGTATCGCCCACCGGCCACCCGTAGGCTTGCCCGCTTTTTTCCAGCGAGGCCAGCGCATCGATGTTTGATCAGAGTCGGTTGTTCCGGTGGCTGGGCACCCTGGGCATGTTCTTCATGCTGTCGGGGTCCGCCAGCGCAGCGCCACAGGGGCCTCGCTGCCACCCCGTTCAACAGGTGGAAGTCCGCCAGCTGCTGAGCGACGGCCGCCAGGCTGAGGCCCCTGTCGGTCTGGCGGCCAGCCTGACCCACTCCACGGGCACTCTGCCCGACTGCATGACGGCCGAAGACATCCGTGCCGTCATGCGCCGATGGCAGGACGCCCTGATGGAGCGCGGCTGGGCCACCAGCCGGGTGCTGGTGCCACCGCAGGACCTGTCATCGGGTGTGCTGCAGCTGCTGGTGCTGCCGGGCCAGGTGGGCACCATCCGCACCGAGCCGCCGGACGCCCGCATCCTCCTGGGCGCCGTCCTGCCGCTGGCGCCGGGCGACCCGCTGGACCTGCGCGTGCTGGAGCAGGCGGTGGAGAACCTGCGCCGCCTGCCCACGGTGGAGGCCAGGATCCTCATGCACCCCGGCAACGCGCCGGGCGTGAGCGACCTCGAAGTGCACTGGTCACAAGACAAGCCCTGGCGGCTGGTGCTGGGCGCAGACAACAGCGGCTCGCGCGAGACCGGGCGTTACCAGGGCAGCACCACGCTGGCGCTGGACAACCCGCTGGCCATCAGCGACCGGCTGCAGTTCACCGGCACACGCGATCTGGGCGGCGGCATCGACCGCCGGCGCGGCAACCGCAGCGCCAGCCTCCACTACAGCGCGCCGGTGGGCTACTGGCTGCTCAACCTGGACGCCAGCCGCCAGCGCCACCACCAGAACGTCACCGGCGCCACCACCGACTACAGCTACAACGGGCGCAGCCAGCAGCAGGAGCTGGGCGTGGCCCACACGTTGTGGCGCAGCGGCGCCGGCCAGGGCCGCTGGAGCGCCGGGCTGTTTGCGCGCCAGTCCGAGAACTTCATCGACGACACCGAGGTCGAGGTGCAGCGTCGCCGGGTGGGTGGCTGGAAGGCGGGCTGGCGACACGAACAGCAGTTGGGCGCCTTCAAGCTGGTGGGCCACCTCCAGTACCGCCGGGGCACCCACGCCTTGGGTGGCCAGCCCGCACCCGAAGAGGCCTATGGCGAAGGCAGCCACTTCTTCCGGGTGTGGAACGGCAGCCTGCAGATCGACGGCGCCACCCGCTGGGCCGGCCTGGCCTGGACCTGGCAGGGCGAATGGCGGCGACAGATCCACCGCACGCCACTGACCCAGCAAGACCGCTTCAGCCTGGGCGGTCAGACCAGCGTGCGCGGCTTCGACGGCGAGCAGACGCTGGCGGCCGAACGCGGCTGGCTGGTGCGACAGGAGATGGGTGTGGGACCGCAGGACAGCGCCCACCAGGGCTTTGTGGCGTTCGATCAGGGGCGCGTCAGCGGGCCGTCGGCCCAGTGGCTGGTGGCGGTGTACCCGGCATCCACGGCGCATGGATGCCGGCGCCGGACGTTCACACCAGCAACGCATTCACCCTTTTCACATACCCCGCCGGGTCTTCCGGCAGGCCGCCTTCGGCCAGCAGGGCCTGATCGAACAGGATGTGGGCCAGGTCGTCGAAGTGGGCGGAGCCTTCCAGCTTTTTCACCAGGGCGTGGCCGGCGTTCACTTCCAGAATGGGTTTGGTGTCGGGTGCCTTCTGGCCGGCCTGCTTGAGCAGGCGGGCCAGCTGGGTGGAGTACTCGCCGTCGTCCACCACCAGGCAGGCGGGCGAGTCCACCAGACGGGAGGTGACGCGCACGTCGCGGGCCTTGTCCTTGAGGCTTTCGCGCAGCTTCTCCAGCACCGGTTTGAAACTCTCGGCGGCTTCCTCGGCGGCTTTCTTTTCGGTCTCGTCCTGCAGGTCGCCCAGGTCGACCGCGCCCTTGGCCACGCTTTGCAGCGGGGTGCCGTCGAACTCGGGCAGGAACGACAGCGCCCATTCGTCCACCCGGTCGGTCATGAGCAGCACCTCGATGCCCTTTTGGCGGAACACCTCCAGCTGGGGGCTGTGGCGGGCGGCGGCTTCGCTGTCGGCGGTGATGTAGTAGATGGCCTTCTGGCCTTCCTTCATACGGGCCTTGTAGTCGGCCAGCGAGGTGATGCCGCCCTGCGCGACATCCGGCGATGTGCTGGCAAAGCGCAGCAGCTTCGCGATCTTGTCGCGGTTGGCGAAGTCCTCGCCCAGGCCTTCCTTGAGCACGGCGCCGAACTCGCGGTGGAAGCCGGCGTATTTGTCGGCGTCCTTGGCCATGTCGTCCAGCAGCGAGAGCACGCGGCGGGTGTTGCCCTCACGGATGGCCTTCACGTCGCGGCTTTCCTGCAGCAGCTCGCGGCTGACGTTGAGCGGCAGGTCGCTCGAATCCACCACGCCCTTGACCCAGCGCAGGTAAGCGGGCATGAGGCTTTCGGCCTCGTCCATGATGAAGACGCGCTTCACATACAGCTGGATGCCGGCCTTGCGGTCGCGGTTCCAGAGGTCGTGCGGGGCTTTGGCCGGGATGTAGAGCAGCTGGGTGTATTCGGTGCTGCCCTCGACCCGGTTGTGGCTCCAGGCCAGCGGGGCCTCGGTGTCGTGGCCGATGGCCTTGTAGAACTCGATGTACTGCTCGTCGCTGATGTCCTTCTTCGGCCGGCTCCACAGGGCGTTGGCCGAGTTGACGGTTTCCCACTCGTCCTTGAGCACGTACTCGCTCTTCTCGGCGTCCCACTCCTCCTGCTGCATGCGCACCGGCAGGCTGATGTGGTCGGAGTACTTGCCGATGATGGACTTGAGCTTCCAGTGGTTGAGGTATTCGGTCTTGTCCTCGCGCAGGTGCAGGATGACGCTGGTGCCGCGCGCGGCGCGCTCGATGGCCTCGACCTCGAAGTCGCCGCTGCCGCCGCTGGTCCAGCGCACGCCCTCGGCCGGGCTCAGGCCGGCGCGGCGGGTTTCCACCACGATGCGGTCGGCCACGATGAAGCCGGAGTAGAAGCCGACGCCGAACTGGCCGATGAGCTGGCCGGTTTCCGAGGCCTGCGCCTTCTGGTCGCCGCTGAGCCGGCTCATGAAATCGCGGGTGCCGCTCTTGGCAATGGTGCCCAGGTGGTCGATGGCCTCCTGCGCGCTCATGCCGATGCCGTTGTCGGTGATGGTGATGGTGCGGGCCTCGCGGTCGAACGCCACCTGCACCTGCAGCTCGGGTGCGTCTTCCAGCAGGGCCGGCTGGGCCAGCGACTCGAAGCGCAGCTTGTCGCAGGCGTCCGAGGCGTTGGACACCAGCTCGCGCAGGAAGATGTCCGGGTTGGAGTACAGCGAGTGGGTGACGAGGTGCAGCAGCTGGGCCACTTCGGCCTGGAAGGAATGGGTCTGTTTGCTCATGGTCGACAGGTCGATGGAAAACGGTGGGTCCGAAAAAGATGAAACCGGCCGGGAAATGGGGCCGGCCGGCCGCGGTTTCAAGAGGGGGCCGAACGCCGGCTCAGAAGCGCTCGTCGGGCCCGAGGTAGCGCCACTGCCCCACCGGCAGCTGGCCCAGCACCACCCGGCCGATGCGCACCCGCTTCAGGCCCACCACATGCAGGCCGACCGCCTCGCACATGCGGCGGATCTGGCGCTTCTTGCCCTCGGTCAGCACGAAGCGCAGCTGCTCGGGGTTCTGCCAGGTCACCTCGGCCGGCTTGAGGCGCTGGCCGTCCAGGCTCAGGCCGTGGCGCAGCAGGGCCAGGCGTTCGCGCGGCAGCACCGACTGCACGTCCTGCGCCACCACGCCGGCGCCCTGCGGGCCGTTGGGCGCCCACTGCACCCGCACCAGGTATTCCTTCTGCATGCCGCTGTCTTCGCCGATCAGCTGGCGGGCCACCCGGCCGTCCTGGGTCAGCACCAGGATGCCGGTGGAGTCGATGTCGAGCCGGCCGGCCGGCGCCAGGCCGCGCAGCTGGGCCACGTCGAAGCGGCGCGGGCTGGCGTCGTCGCGCCAGCGGTTGCGGGCCTGCACCAGGGTCACGGCGGCCTCGTGGCCGTCTTCGGGCTGGCCGCTCACATAGCCCACCGGCTTGTGCAGGATGACCGTCACCTGGCTGCCCTGCTGCTGGCGGGCGCGCGGGTCGATGTCGATGGCCGCGTCCACCCGCACCGGCTGGCCGATGACGGCCGGCGCGCCGTCCACCTTCACCCAGCCCTGCTCGATCCAGGCGTCGGCCTCGCGGCGCGAACACAGGCCGCGCTCGGCCAGCAGCTTGTTCAGGCGCATCAGGCCGTCGGTGCGGGCGGGTGCGGGCGGCGGAGCGGGACGGGACGGCGGGGGACGGCGGTTCATGGCGCCGATCATCCCAGAGATGAACCGGCCGCCGGCGGCTCGATCTGGCCGCTGCGCAGGGCCTGCAGGTCCAGCACGCGCACCCCGCCGTATTCCACCCGGATCCAGCCCAGCCGCTCCAGGGTCGACAGCGCCTCGTTCACCCGCTGGCGCGACAGGCCCACCAGGTAAGCCAGCTCCTGCTGGGTGATGCGCAGCGCGCCGCCCACGCTGGGGGAGAGCAGCGGGTGGAACAGCGCGGCCAGGTTGCGGGCCACGCGCAGGTCGGGGTTGTTGAGCCGGTCGATCTCGCGCGCCGCAATGAACTGGCCCAGCCGTTCATTGAGCTGCAGCATGACGAAACGGTTGAAGCCCAGCGAATGGTCGATCAGCCAGTCGAAGGTGGCCACCGGCAGGCCGGCCACCCGGCTGCGGCGCAGGGCCTGGATGTTGTAGCGGTACTGCTCGTGCTTGAGCACCGTGCCCTCGCCGAACCAGCCGCCCGGTGCCACCCCGGTGAAGGTGATGGCCGGGCCCAGCGATTCGTCGTTGCTCATCTTGAGCAGGCCGTCCACCAGCCCGAACCAGTAGGTCACCGGCCGGCCGATGCGGCAGATGTAGTCGCCCGGCTCGGCCTCGCCCACCACCAGCGCCTCCAGGGCGCGCTCGCGCTCGTCGTCGGTGAGGCGATCGAGCCAGGGAATCTCGTGCAGCTCCTCGGGCGTGGGCTTGCGGGCACTGTCGCGCAGCACGGCGGCCGAACGGCGGGCGGTGAAGACGGTCATGTCGATCGATCTAGGGAAAGTCCCAGGCAGGATAGACCCGAGATTGTCGTCGGACCGACAACACGACGTCAAACACCCGCCTACGATGCGGGGCATGTCCCTTCGGGGACGGACAAGGCGCCGGCGCGATCCGGCCACAGGAGACAAACATGCAGACCACCTTCCCCCGGCTCATGCTGGAACACGCCCGCCAGCGCCCCGATGCGCCGGCCCTGCGCGAGAAGGCCTACGGCATCTGGCAGACCACCACCTGGTCCGAACTGGCCAAACTGGTCGAGGCCCTGGCCTGCGGCCTGCACCAGGCCGGGTTGCAGCGCGGCGAACACCTGGTGGTGATCGGCGCCAACCGGCCGCGGCTCTATGCCTCCATGCTGGCGGCCCAGTCGCTGGGCGCCATTCCGGTGCCGCTGTACCAGGACGCTGTGGGCGCCGAATGCGTCTTCCCCATCAACAACGCTGAGGTGCGTTTCGTGGTAGTGGAAGACCAGGAACAGGTCGACAAGATGCTGGAGATCCGCGAGCAGTGCCCGCAGCTCGCGCAGATCTATTTCGACGACCCGCGCGGCCTGCGCAACTACGACGAGCCCGGCCTGCAGAGCCTGGACGCCCTGGTGGCCGCCGGCCAGGCACACGCCGCCGCACACCCGCAGCGCCTGTCGCAGGAGGTGGAGCAGGGTCAGCCCGACGACGTGGCCGCCATGTTCTTCACCAGCGGCACCACCGGCCAGCCCAAGGGCGTGGTGCACACCCACCGCACCCTGATCGACCGCGCCGACGTCGGCGCCCGCTTCGACCGCCTGACCCCGGCCGACGAGGTGCTGGCCTACATGCCGCCGGCCTGGATCGGCCAGAACATCTTCAGCTACGCCCAGTGGCTGGTGGCCGGCTATGTGGTGAACTGCCCCGAGTCCGGCGGCACCGTCACCATCGACATGAAGGAAGTCGGCCCCACCTATTACTTCGCGCCGCCCCGGGTGTTCGAGGGCCTGCTGACCAGCGTGATGATCCGCATGGAAGACGCCGGCAGCCTCAAGCGCCGGCTGTTCCACCACTTCATGGACGTGGCCCGGCGCGTCGGCCCTGCGCTCATGGATGGCAAGAGCGTGGGCCTGGGCGACCGGCTGAGCTACCGCCTGGGCGACTGGCTGGTCTACGGCCCGCTGCGCAACAACCTGGGCATGAGCCGGGTGCGCGTGGCCTACACCGCCGGCGAGGCCATCGGCCCCGACCTGTTCAGCTTCTACCGCTCCATCGGCATCAACCTCAAGCAGCTCTACGGCTCCACCGAGACCGCCGTGTTCGTCTGCCTGCAGCCCGACCACGAGGCCCGCGCCGACACCGTGGGCGTGCCCTGCGAGGGCGTGGAGATCAAGCTCTCCGAGACCGGCGAGATCCTGGTGAAGTCGCCTGGCCTGCTCAAGGGCTACTACAAGAACCCGAAGGCGACCGAAGAGGTGCTCACCGCCGATGGCTGGTACCACACCAGCGACGCCGGCTTCATCGACGCTTCGGGCCACCTCAAGATCATCGACCGGGTGAAGGATGTCGGTCGCCTCATGGGCGGGCCGTTCGACGGTTCCATGTTCGCGCCCAAGTACGTGGAGAACAAGCTCAAGTTCTTCTCGTTCATCAAGGAGGTGGTGGCCTTCGGCGACAAGCGCGAGAAGGTCTGCGTCATGGTCAACATCGACTTCGATGCGGTGGGCAACTGGGCCGAGCGCCGCAACCTCAGCTACGCCGGCTACACCGACCTGGCCCAGAAGCCGGAGGTGTACGACCTGATCCGCGACTGTGTGGAGAAGGTCAATGCCGACCTGTCGCGCGATGCCCTGCTGGCCGGCAGCCAGATCAGCCGCTTCCTGGTGCTGCACAAGGAACTGGATGCCGACGACGGCGAGCTGACCCGCACCAACAAGGTCCGCCGCGGCTTCATCGGTGACCGGTATGCCGCGCTGGTCGAGGCGCTGTATGCCGGCCGCACCGAGCAGTTCATTGAAACCCAGGTGAAGTTCGAGGACGGCCGCACCGGCAGCGTGAGCGCCACGCTGAAGATCGCCGACGCCAGGACCTTCGCCCCCGTCAAGGCTGCAGCCTGAACACCCCATGAGCCAGAAAAAGATCGGTGACGTCATCCTGGACGTCAAGAACATCAGCCTGCGGTTCGGCGGCGTCAAGGCGCTGACCGACATCAGCTTCAATGTGCGCGAGCACGAGGTGCGGGCCATCATCGGGCCCAACGGCGCCGGCAAGAGCTCCATGCTCAACTGCATCAACGGGGTCTACACACCGCAGGAAGGCTCCATCAGCTTCCGGGGTCAGACCTTCAAGCACATGAACAGCCGGCAGGTGGCCGAAATGGGCATCGCCCGCACTTTCCAGAACCTGGCGCTGTTCAAGGGCATGAGCGTGATCGACAACCTCATGAGCGGGCGCAACCTGCGCATCAGGAGCGGCCTGCTGGCCCAGGCGTTCCGCAATCCCTTCGGCATCGGCGGCGCGCAGAAGGAAGAGGAAGAGCACCGCGCCTTCGTCGAACACATCATCGACTTCCTGGAAATCCAGGCCTTCCGCAAGACCCCGGTGGGCACCCTGCCCTACGGACTGCAGAAGCGGGTCGACCTGGGCCGCGCCCTGGCCATGGAGCCCAAGGTGCTGCTGCTCGACGAGCCCATGGCCGGCATGAACCTGGAAGAGAAGCAGGACATGAGCCGCTTCATCCTGGACGTGAACGACGAGTTCGGCACCACCATCGTGCTGATCGAGCACGACATGGGCGTGGTCATGGACATCTCCGACCGGGTCGTCGTGCTGGACTACGGCAAGAAGATCGGTGACGGCACCCCCGAAGAGGTGCGCAGCAACGAGGAGGTGATCAGCGCCTACCTCGGCACTTCCCACTGAAGCCGGAGACCCACGACATGGCTTTCTTTCTTGAAGCTCTCATCGGCGGCCTCATGGCCGGCATGCTGTATTCCCTGGTGGCGCTGGGCTTCGTGCTCATCTTCAAGGCATCGGGGGTGTTCAATTTCGCGCAGGGCGCGATGGTGCTGTTCGCCGCACTGGCCATGGCCCGGTTCTCCGAATGGGTGCCCGGCTGGCTGGGGCTGGAGAACAAGCTGGTGGGCAACCTGATCGCCTTCGTGCTGGCCGCCGCCCTGATGGCGGTGCTGGCCTGGTGCATCGAGCGTTTCGTGCTGCGCCACCTGGTCAACCAGGAGGGCGTGACGCTGCTCATGGCAACGCTGGGCATCACCTACTTCCTGGACGGCCTGGGCCAGACCATCTTCGGCTCGGACATCTACCAGATCGATGTGGGCATGCCCAAGGACCCGGTGTTCCTGTTCGACACGGTGTTCGAGGGCGGCATCCTGATCAACCTGGAAGACGTGTACGCCGCCTGTGTGGCCGCCCTGCTCGTGGCCGTGCTCTCGCTGTTCTTCCAGAAGACCTCCACCGGCCGCGCCCTGCGCGCGGTGGCCGACGACCACCAGGCCGCGCAATCCATCGGCATCCCGCTCAACCGCATCTGGGTGATCGTGTGGTTCGTGGCCGGCATCACCGCGCTGGTGGCCGGCATCATCTGGGGCTCCAAGCTGGGCGTGCAGTTCTCGCTCACCACCGTGGCCCTGCGCGCACTGCCGGTGATCATCCTGGGCGGCCTCACCTCGGTGCCGGGCGCCATCATCGGCGGGCTGATCATCGGCGTGGGCGAGAAGCTCTCCGAGGTCTACCTCGGCCCCTATGTGGGCGGCGGCATCGAGATCTGGTTCGCCTATGTGCTGGCCCTCGTCTTCCTTCTCTTCCGCCCGCAAGGTCTGTTCGGCGAGAAGATCATCGATCGCGTGTAAGGAGACCAGCGCATGTTCTACAGAGAAAACGGTCAGTTCAAGACCTCCTACCGCACCGACCAGCAGATCTTCCCGATCGCCCAGGACCGCTGGGTCATCCTGGCCCTCATCGCCTTCGCCTTCGTCGGCATCCCGCTGCTGGTCGACGAGTACATGTTCCGGGCCATCCTGATCCCGTTCCTGATCCTGTCGCTGGCGGCCATCGGGGTGAACATCCTGGTGGGTTACTGCGGCCAGATCTCGCTCGGCTCCGGCGCCTTCATGGCGGTGGGCGCCTACATGGCCTACAACACCTATGTGCGCGTCGAGGGCATGCCGCTGATCGTGGCACTGCTCTCGGGCGGCTTCTTCGCCACGCTGGT
>PNMF01000022.1 GCA_013823485.1 Comamonadaceae bacterium | reverse complement strand
GGGCGGGTCTTCGTCCTGCCCGAGCTGGAAGTACGAGGCCACGCCCAGCAGCATCAGCACCACCATGAGGTAGCGGGTGAAGGCCGGGTGGTCCAGCGCCCACTGCGACAGATTCATGCGCGAGATCCAGCCGGGGGCGGCCGGGGCGGCATCGTGCGGGTCTTGCATCAGGGCCTCACTGCGCGGGGTTGAAGCGGACCACCTTCTGGCCGGGGGTGAGCACATGCACCCCGGCGGCCACCACCTCCTCGCCCGGCTGCAGGCCGCTGGCGATGATCAGGTCGTTGCCATCGGCGGTGGCCACCGTCACCTCGCGCGGCTGCACCGTGCCGGCGGCCGCGTCGAACACCCACACCTGGCTGCCCTTGCCCGGGCCGGCGGCCATGACCGCACTGGTCGGCAGGCGCAGCACCTGCGGGGCGGCCTGGCCCGGCGCGCCATCCAGCACGACGCGGGCGGTGGCACCCAGCGGCGCGGCGGCATCGGCCGGCAGCGCCAGACGGACCTGGTAGGTGCGGGTGGACGGTTCGGCACTGGCCGCCACCTCGCGCACCGTGGCCTTGATCGCCGGGCCGCCCTCGCCGGCGCTCCACAGGCGCACCGTGGCACCCAGCCCCGGGCGAACCCGGGCGACGCGGTCCTCGGGCACCGCAAACACCACGTCGCGCGGGCCGTCGATGGCCACCCGGACCACCGGCGTGCCCGCCGACACCACCTGCCCCGGCTCGGCCAGCACCGCCACCACCACACCGGCCGCATCGGCCTGCAGCCGCGCGTAAGCCGCCTGGTTGCCCTGCACTGCGCGCTGGGCCTGGGCCTGCTGCAGCGTGGCTTCGGCCGAACGCAGCGTGGCCTGGCGGCGGTCGATCTCGGCCTGGCTGACGAAGCCCTGGCTCAGCAGGTCCTGGAACCGCTTCAGATCGGCCGCGGCCAGGTCGCGCTGGGTGCGGGCGGCGGCTTCGGCCGCCTGCGCAGCCTGGCTCGACAGGGCGAGGTCCTGGGCGTCCAGTCGGGCCAGCAACTGCCCGGCCTGCACCCGCTGGCCCGGATCCACCGGCCGCTCCAGCAACTTGCCGCCGACCCGGAAACCCAGGGCCGACTCGGTGCGGGCCCGCACATCGCCGGCGTATTCGGCGGTGCTGGAGAAGCTGCCGGCGCCCACCTGGAGCAGCTTCACCGACCGCACCGGTTCGGGCGGCGGGGCCTCGGAGGAACAGGCGGCCAGCACGGTGGCGGCACAGATCAGGACACAATGCACGGCTTTCATGTCGAAACCCTCGTTTTGGCGGCTGATGGCAGCAGGCCCATTTAATGACTGACCGGTTAGTAAGTGAAATTGTAGTGGCAAACCTACCTTCTGTCGGCACCACCTCCGCGCCTGCGGACAGCACCATGCCGCTGGGCGGCGAGGTCGGTCATTACGAGAATTTCCCGGTGGCGTCCTGGCTGTGCCCGGCCTCCCTGCGGCCCGCCGTGACCGCCATCTACCACTTCGCCCGGACGGCCGACGACATCGCCGACGAAGGCCAGGCCGAGCCCGCCACCCGGCTGGCCGATCTGGCCGCCATCGGCGCCTGCCTCGACCAGGCCCTGGTCGGCACACCGCCCCAGCGCTGGCCCGGGCTGTGGGCGCCGCTGGTAGAGGCGGTGCAGCGCCACACCCTGGACCCCGCGCTGCTGCACGACCTGCTCAGCGCCTTCGCGCAGGATGTGCGCCACACCGCCAGCGGCCACATCTATGCCGATCTGCCCGAACTGCTCGACTACTGCCGCCGATCGGCCAACCCGATCGGACGCCTGCTGCTGCAGCTCTACCGGGTGACCGGCGACGACGCCCTGCGCCAGAGCGACGCGGTATGCAGCGCGCTGCAGCTCATCAATTTCTGGCAGGACATCGGGCGCGACCTGCCCCAGGGTCGCTGCTACCTGCCTCAGGACCTGCTCAGCCAGCACGGCCTGTCGGTGGACGACTTCCACCACCGCCCCGAGCACAGCAACCACACCGAGCGCGAAGCCCGGCTCGATGCCCCGCGCCGCGCCCTGGTGCAAGCCCTGTGCACGCACGCCCGTACGCTGATGCTGGAAGGGGCGCCCCTGGTGCACCGCCTGCCCGGGCGTGGCGGCTGGGAGCTGCGCGCCGTGGTGCAGGGCGGGCTGCGGGTGCTGGACCACATCGCCGCCATCGACCACCGCAGCTGGGCCACCCGGGTGACCGTGGGCCGGCTCGACCTGCCGCTGGTGGTCTGGCGCTGCCTCCGGATGTGAGGCAGCCCCGGCTCAGACGTCCACCGCGCGGGCCAGCGCCTGGTCGATGTCCCAGAGGATGTCGTCGATGTGTTCCAGCCCGACCGAAATGCGCACCATGTCGGGCAGCACGCCGGCCTTGATCTGCTGGGCCTCGTCGAGCTGGCGGTGGGTGGTGCTGGCCGGGTGGCTGATGAGGGTGCGGGTGTCGCCGATGTTGACCAGGTGGCTCATGAACTGCGCGCTCTCGATGAACCGCACGCCCGCGGCCATGCCGGCCGACGCCCCGCCCGATGGTCCGCCCGATGCGGCCGGCTTCACCCCGAACGCCAGCAGCCCCGAGGCGCCCCGCATCTGGCGGCGCATCAGGTCGTGCTGCGGGTGGTCCGGCAGGCCGGGGTAACTGACCCAGGCCACGCGCGGGTCGTCCCGCAGGAACTGCGCCACCGCCAGCGCGTTGCTGCAGTGGCGCTCCATGCGCAGCGGCAGCGTCTCGACGCCCTGCAGGATCTGCCACGCGCTGGTCGGCGCCAGCGAAGCGCCCCACACCCGCAGCCCTTCCATCCGGCAGCGCATGGTGAAGGCGAAGTCGCCGAAGGTCTCGAAAAACTTCACCCCGTGGTAACCCGGCGACGGCTCGGTCATGCCGGGGAAGCGGCCATTGGCCCAGTCGAACCGGCCGGCCTCCACCACCACCCCGCCCAGCGTGGTGCCATGCCCGGCCAGGTACTTGGTGGCGCTGTGCACCACCACGTCGGCCCCGAAGGCCACCGGGTTGCACAGGCACGGGCTGGGCACCGTGTTGTCCACGATCAGGGGCACGCCGTGGGCATGGGCCACATCGGCCACCGCCGCAATGTCCAGCACCACCATGCTCGGGTTGCCCAGCGTCTCGGCATAGATGGCACGGGTCTCCGGCCGGATGGCGGCCGCGAAGGCGGCGGGGTCGGTGGCGTCCACAAAGGTGGTCTCGATGCCGAACTTGCGCAGGTTCACCGCCAGCAGCGTCACCGTGCCGCCGTACAGGGAGCCGCCGGCCACCACATGGTCGCCGGCCTGCAGCAAGGTGGTCAGCGCCAGGGTCTCGGCCGCCATGCCGCTGGCACAGGCCACCGCGGCGCGGGCCCCTTCGAGAGCGGCCACGCGTTCCTCCAGCGCCGCCACCGTCGGGTTGGACAGGCGCGAATACACATTGCCGAAGGTCTGCAGATTGAACAGGCTGGCCGCGTGCTCGGCGCTGTCGAACACGAAGCTGGTGGTCTGGTAGATCGGCAGGGCCCGGGCGCCGGTGGCGGCATCGGGTATCTGGCCGGCATGGATGGCCAGGGTCTCGGGGCGGAACTGTCGGTCGGCCATCAGACGGGCCTTCGCGCGGAAATCACACGGGTGTTCACGCCGGCCCAGTGCAGGCCACCGAACAGGCGGGCGTGTTCGATCTTCACGCAGCGGTCCCAGACGCTGTCCAGCCCGGCAGCGGTGGCAATGGCATCGGCCTCGGCGTTGCGCAGGCCGAGCTGCTGCCAGAAGCAGCGCGCCCCGATGGCCACGGCGCTGCGGGCCACCGCCGGCATCTCGTCTTCCTTGCGGAACACATCGACCATGTCGACCGGGAACGGAATGTCCTCCAGCCGGGCGTAACTGGTCTCGCCCAGGATCTCGGGGTAGCGCGGGTTGACCGGCACGATGCGGTAACCGTGCGACTGCATGTACTTGGCCGCGAAGTGACTGGGGCGGTGCCATTCGGCCGAAAGGCCGACGACGGCAATGGTGCGGTGCGCGCCCAGGATGCGCCGCAAGGTGGGGATGTCGTCCTGCATGGGCGGGATTGTCACCGGCCCGCTGCGCTCCGGCATCCGGCCGATCCCTCGGGCCTCCCGGCCACCCAATTAATTAATGACGAATTAAAGGAGCTACCCTACGCACCACAACAGGGATTGGATTCAGGGGAAATCGAAAGAATGGTTACCAGATGAATCGATCCGGACAACCGGAAAAATCGCACGAAATGAAAAAGGCCCGCAGATGCGGGCCTTCCCAAAATGCCGTCAGGAGACGATCACTTCTTCTTGCAGGCTTCCTTGTCTGCGTTTTCCTTCTTGGAGCAGTCCACCTTGTCGTCCATCTTGCCGCCAGCGTGGGCTGCGGCGAAAGCGGCGGGGGCGGTGGCCAGAACGAAGGCCGACACGAGCGCGGAAATGAACAGTTTCATGTGATTCACCGTAAGGTTGTTGGATTGTCCGGGATAAGCAGACGAGGGCGAACTCCCGAATCTGCGAGTGCTATTCTGGCGTATCTCAGGTCAGATTTGTTCATCTTCCTGGTTAACCATGAAACCAACTGTGGAAATCACCGGATACAGGGGTAAACCCTATGGTCACTCGGTGACTGTCCTGTTCATTTTGTTAACTGCTGCGATCAGCGCGCCCGCCATGGCGCAGGCCCGCTTCGTGCCCGAGCCCGGCCGGGTGGTGGTGCCGGTGTCGATCCAGGCGGCCGGCGGCGGCGGCTCCTCGCTGCGCGAGGCCGAACGCGCGTGGCGCGCCGACCCGCAGCGGCAGGACAGCGCCCTGCGCTATGCCCGCGAGGTGTTCGTGCTGGGTCTGCGCGAAGGCGACCTGCGCTGGTACGGCGCTGCCCGCGCCGCCTTGCAACCGTGGTGGACGGCCCGCGAACTGCCGGCCGAAGGCCACTTCATGCGGGCACTGGTGCGCCAGGGCTTCCACGACTTTGATGGCGGCATTGCCGACCTCACCGCCACCATCGCCCTGGAGCCGCAGCGCGCCGAGGCCTGGTCGTGGCGCTTCTCGCTCTACCTGCTGACATCGCGGATGGACGAGGCCCGCGCCGACTGCACGGCCATCGGCCAGCGCTTCGGCGCGGTCGAAGGCCAGGCTTGCCAGGCCACGCTGCAATACCGCACCGGGCAGGCCGCGGCGGCCGTACCGGTGTTCGGCCGCCTGGTGCAGCAGCCCGACCTGCAGGGCCCGCTGGCCCAGGACTGGCTGCGTTACCACCAGGGCATGGCGCTGGTGGCCGCCGGCCGGCCGGCCGATGCCACCCAGGTGTGGCAGCAGCACCTGCAGCGGCACCCGGGCTCGCACCTGGTGCGGCTGTCGCTGGCGGAAACGCTCAATGCCCAGGGCCAGCACGCACAAGCGCTGCAGACCAGCCTGGCCACGGTGCAGCCCACCGACGGCCTGCTGGTGCAGGCGCTGCTGGCGGCCAGTGCCCTGCGCGATCCGCGCCTGGCCGATCTGCAGGCCCAGGTCGCGCAGCGCATGGACGCGCAGACCCGCCGCAACGAGGCCCTGATCGAGCGGCCGCAGATGATGTTCTACGTCCGCCACCGGGCCGACCTGCAGCGCGGCCTGGCCCTGGCCCGGCAGAGCTGGGCCGAGCAGCAGGAGCCGACCGACGCCGCCCTGCTGATCGAGGCCGCCCTGGCCACCGACCGCCCCGAAGACGCCCGCCCGGTGCTGGCCTGGATGCAGCGCACCGGCTACACCGACCCGACCCTGGCCGCGCTGGCCACGACCCTGCAGACACGGCTCGGCCGATGAGGAGCCCCGGCTTGACCCCGACGATCCGACCGATGCGCCGTCTGGCCGCCTGGCTGCTGGCCCTGCCGACCCTGCTGGTCTGTGCGGCCCTGCTCCCCGGCCCGGCGCAGGCCCACTCCAGCAGCAACAGCTACCTGTCGCTGGAGCAGCGCGGCAGCGAACTGGTGCTGCGCGCCGACATGAACCTGCGCGACGTGGACCTGCTGTTCGACCTCGACCGGGACCGCAACGGCCAGGTCACCTGGGCCGAAACCGCCGCGCGCAGCACCGAACTCCAGGCCTGGCTGGACCAGGGCCTGCAGCTGCGCAGCGATGCCGGTGCCTGCCGGCTCCAGCCCACCCCGCTGATGGCCAGCGAACGGGCCGACGGCATCTACCTGAGCGCCGAATCGGCCGTGGTCTGCCCGGGCGGCGACGGCGGGGCAGCATCGCCGGCCGGCCTGACCCTGCGCTACCAGCTGATCTTCGAGCGCGACAACCTGCACCGCGGCCTGATCCGGGTGCAGACCGACGCCCTGCAGACCAGCGCCGTGCTCAGCCCCGACCAGCCCGAACTGCTGCTGGTACCCGGCAACGCCAGCGAGGCCACCAGCACCGGCAGCACCCTGCTGCGCTACATCAGCGAAGGGGTCTGGCACATCTGGATCGGGCTGGACCACATCCTGTTCCTGCTGAGCCTGCTGCTGCTGGCGCCGCTGCAGCGGCAGCGCGGCTGGCTGCTGCAATGGCCGGCGCGCGACGCGCTGCGCAGCTCGCTGATGGACGTGGTGGCGGTGGTCACCGCCTTCACCGTGGCGCACAGCATCACGCTGGCGCTGGCGCTCACCCGCGTGGTGGAGCCGCCCCGGGCCATCGTGGAAACGCTGGTGGCGCTGTCGGTGGTGCTGGCCGCGCTGAACAACCTGATGGGCTGGTTTGCGCTGGAGCGCTGGCGCATGGCCTTCGTGTTCGGCCTGATCCACGGCTTCGGCTTCGCCACCGCGCTGATCGACCTCAACCTGCCCGGCAGCCAGCTGGCCGTGGCGCTGGGCGGCTTCAACATCGGCGTGGAGCTCGGCCAGCTGGCCATCGTGGCGGCCTTCTTCCCGCTGGCCTGGTGGCTGCGCATGACCGGCTTCTACCGCGTGGTGGTGGTGGCCGGCGGCTCGCTCATCATTGCCGGCATCGGTACCCTGTGGGTGCTGCAGCGGCTCGGCCTGCTGGCCTGACACCCCTTTCCCGATTCACCTGCCCCCTTCAACAAGGAGACCCATGAAACCCGCCAACACCCTCCTCTCGCGCGGCGCGCGCTGCGCCGCCTTCCTGGGCCTGCTCGCCCTGGCCCAGGGCGCCCATGCCCATGCCGACGCCGCCAACCTGGCCGGCGGATTCGCCAGCGGCTTCGTGCACCCCATCCTGGGCTGGGACCATGTGGTGGCCATGGTGGCCGTGGGCCTGTGGGGCGCCTTCATGGGCGAACGCGCGGTCTGGACACTGCCGGTGGTGTTCCCGGCGGTCATGGCCCTGGGCGGCGTGCTGGGCCTCATGGGGGTTCCGGTGCCGCTGGTGGAGGAAGGCATTGCGGCGTCGGCCATCGTCATCGGCGCCATGGTGGCGCTGGGCAGCCGCCCGCCGCTGTGGCTGGCCGCCGTGGTGGTGGGGGCTTTTGCCATCTTCCACGGCTATGCCCACGGCACCGAACTGCCCGACGCCACCAACCCGCTCATGTACACCGCCGGCTTCATGGTCGCCACCGGCCTGCTGCACCTGGGCGGCATCGTGCTGGGCATGGCGGTGCGCTGGCCGCAGGGGGTGCAGGTGGTGCGGGGGTGCGGTGTGGTCATCTCGGCCATCGGCGTCGGCTTCCTGACCGGCTGGCTCTGAGGCCATGGCGCTGCGCCGCTTCGCTCCTGCATGGCTGACCGGGCTGCTGGCCCTTTCGCCGATCACGGCGCTGGCACACGGCGCCATACCCGGCGCCACCCCGTTTTATGTCGGCCTGCTGCACCCGCTGCTGGCACCGGCCCACGTGCTGGCCCTGCTGGCGCTCGGCCTGTACCTGGGCCGGGTGGACGAACCGCGCAAAGCGCTGGCCATCTGGGCCCTGGGGCTGGGGCTGGTGCTGGGTGGCCTGCTCACGCTGCCCCTGGCCGACCCGGACACCGATCGCGGGCTGCTGCCGGTGGCGCTGGTCTGCGCGGTGCTGGTGGCCGCCGGCCGCACCGGGCCGGCCGGCCTGGTGGCCACCGTCTGCGGCCTGATCGGCCTGCTGGTCGGGCTGGGTTCGGGCGACCCGGGCTTTGCCCCCTGGCAACGCTTCCTCACCATCGGCGGCAGCGTGGTGGGTGCACTGCTCATCACCGGCCAGCTCGCCTTCTGGGGCGAACTGCTGGGCCGCCAGCCCCGGCTGGCCCACGGCACCGCCATCGGCCAGCGCATCCTGGGCGGCTGGCTGGTGGCCATCAGCCTGCTGATGCTGATGCTGGGGTGGGCGGGGCCGCTGACGAAGTCGGCGGGGTGATGGGCCGGGACATCAGCGCTCGCGCAGGCTCTCCTGCGCATGCTGCAACAGGGGAGAGAGGAAGTAGCTGATCACACGCCGGGTGCCGGTTCGAACCTCGGCCGACACCGCCATGCCGGGCGACAGCGCAACCGAGCGTCCGTCCACATCCATGCTTGTCCGGTGCAGCCGGATTCGCACCGCGTAGACCCAGCCCAGCTGCTCGTCCGGCACCGCATCGCGCGACACGCTGACGACCTCGCCAGGTACTGTCCCGTAACGGGTGAACGCGAAGGTCTCCACCTTCACCACCGCTGGCTGCCCCGCCTGCACAAAGCCGCTGTCGCGGTTGGCCAGAACGGCCTCGACCTCGACCACGCCGTCGTCCGGCACCACCACCATCAGAGTCTGGGCAGGCGTCACGACGCCACCCGCGGTGTGGACGGCCAGCTGCTGTACCACCCCGTGCACCGGAGAACGCAGATCCATCTGTGAACGGCGAAGGCGGGCCTTGGCCAGACTCTGATCCAGCACATCCTGCCGGCGGGTCGCGCCTTCAACAGCTTCCAGCGCCACCCGTTGCGCTTCAGCCACCATCGCCTGGTCTTGCGCCTGGGCCGACAACAGGGCCGCAGACAGTTCATGGTCGCGGCTGCGCAGCACCAGCAGATCGGCCTCCATCGCGATGCGTGCCTGCTGCTCCTGCAGCCAGGCATGGCGGGACATGAAGTTCTCGTCCATCAGACGGCGGAAGTCGGCTTCGCGCTGGCGCACGATGGGCAGGGTCATTTCCAGCTTGCGGATATGCGCAAGACCCGACTCGCGTTCGGCACGGCGGCGCTGCACCTCGGCCTCAAGAGCGGCTCGGCGGCTGCGGTGCTCTGCATGCTGTCCCGCCAAAGTTCTCACGGTCTGCTGCCATGCATGGACCTCGACATCCGGCGGGATGGACAGTCGGGGTATTTCACCTTTCATCAGGGCGCGCTGCAAAGCTTCGGAGCGGGCACGCTCCAGCAGGACAGCCTGATGCTCGGTCAACAGGCTCTGCAGATCAGCGCCGGCTGCCTGCGAATCGAGTTCCAGCAGCAGGTCGCCAGCCTGCACCCGATCACCATCGCGCACATGAATCGCCCTCACAGACGCCAGCTCGACCGACTGCACCACCTGAGTCCGGTCGCCAGAAAACACCCGGCCGGCCGCCACCGCAACCACATCGACGCGGCCCAGACAGGCCCACAGCAGCAATGCAGCCAACAGCGCGACCAACGACCACAGAACTGCCCGAGGCCAGGGAGATGGCGGAGTTTCCTGCAGCGCCAGTGCGGCCGGCAGAAAGGCCGTCTCGTGGCCGGGTCGCTCCGGCTGAGCCGTTTTTCGCTGCGCCCATGCCTCCTGCCACACCGATCGGTGCCGTCGCCACCACCGGAGCGACGCCTCAAGCATGCTGGAGCCGCTGCAGCGCTGCGTAAATGCCCCCGGGATGCCGCATGAGCGCTTCGTGGGTCCCGCTTTCAGACACCTGGCCCTGATCCATGACGAATATGTGGTGGGCACGCCTGACAGCACTCAAGCGATGGGCCACGATGATCACCGTTCGACCATGGGCGATGGCCTGCATGTTGTCCTGAATGACGCGTTCGCTTTCGTAGTCCAGCGCGCTGGTGGCTTCGTCGAACACCAGGATGCGGGGTTGTCCGATCAAGGCCCGCGCGATGGCTATGCGCTGACGCTGCCCGCCAGACAGCGAACAACCCTGCTCCCCGACGGGGGTGTCGTAGCCTTGGGGCAAGCGGGTGATGAAATCGTGTGCGCCGGCCAGTCGGGCAGCATCGATCACGCGCTCCATCGACGCGGCCGGAACAGCCAGCGCGATGTTGTCGCGGATGCTGCGGGCAAAAAGCAGGCTGTCTTGCAGAACCACTCCGATCTGCCGCCGCAGAGAGCCCGGATCCACCGTGGCCAGATCGATCCCGTCCACCATCACCCGACCCTCGGTCGGGATGTGCAGGCGCTGGATGAGCTGCGTCAACGTGCTCTTGCCTGAGCCGGAGTGTCCGACCACTCCCACGATCTGCCCGGGTGCAATGTCCAGAGAAACACCAGCGAGCACCCAGGGGGCATCGGGCTGGTACCGGAATCGCACATCCTCCAGCCGTACACGACCCCGCACCGCCGGCATGGCAGGCCGCTGACCACTGAGCTCGGTGGCGGTGTTCAGCAAATCACCCATGCGCTCGACCGAAACCCCCATCTGCTGCACATCCGTCCAGAGCTGTGCCAGCCTCATGACCGGCTGAGCCACCTGGCCCGCCAGCATGTTGAAGGCGATGAGCTGACCCACACTGAGCTCCCCCGCGATGACGAATCGGGCCCCCATGTAGAGGGTGCACACCGTGACCAGTCGGGAAATGAGCGTCACACCGCCTTGGGCCAACGAAGCCAGCCATGTCGTCCGGAATGAGGCGCTCACATAGGCAGCCAGCTGCTGATCCCAGTGTCGAACCCAGACCGGCTCCACTGCCATGGCCTTGAGGGTACCGATGCCGCTGACCGTCTCGACCAGAAAGGACTGGTGCTCGGCACCCCGGGCACAGCGTTCGCGGATACGGGCTCGCAGCAGTGGCGTGCACAGGAGCGAGACCAGTGCATACAGCGGCCACGAAGCCAGCACGACCAGCGTGAGCCAGCCGCTGTACCAGGCCATGAGTGCCAGGAAAACCACCGAGAACAGGACATCCAGCACCAAGGTCAGTGCATGACCGGTGAGAAAGGTCCGCACGTTCTCGAGTTCCTGGACACGGGCCACCGAATCGCCGACCCGACGCGACTGGAAGTAGCTGACGGGAAGGTTCACCAGATGGCGGAACAAGCGTGCGCCCAGTTCCACATCGATCCGGCTGGTCGTGTGCGAAAACAGCCAGGTGCGCAGGCCGCTGAAGACCGCCTCGAACACCACCACGCCCAAAAAGGCCACTGCCACGACATCCAGCGTGGTGAATGCCCGGTGCACCAGCACCTTGTCCATCACCACCTGAAAGAAAAGCGGTGTGATCAACCCCAGCAACTGGAGAACCAGGCTGGCCACCAGCACCTCGCCCAGCAAACGGCGGTACTTCACGACGGCCGGAATGAACCAGGTGAGATCGAAGCGGGTGCGGCCAGCCGAGCACCGTGAGGTGGCAGCGCAGGTCCGGGTGCACGCCCTCGACCAGCAGGTCGCCCTGGTCGGTGAGGCGGTAGCACCAGCGCTGGTCGCGGCTTTGCCAGAGGCCGTGGCCGGTGAGGTGGCCGCCCCGCAGCAGGTAGCCGTCGATCACGATGCAGCCCTTGCCGGGCGCATCCAGCACCATGTCGTGGCCATGGCGGCTGTTGAAGGCATGGATGTGAAAGTCGATCTCGACCGGTTCGGGGTCGAACAGGCATGCCGGGATGCAACCGGGGTTGGGCAGCTTCATGCAGGGTCTCCGTGGTGCGCGCGCCCGTCTGCGGGCTGGCGCATTACGCCCGTATCGCCCGGGCAAAGTCATGACGGAAACCTCTCGTGACCTTCCCGGCCAGCGGGTCGTGGCAGCGGCTGTCACGGCGCGGTGCTGGCCGCTTCCTATACTTCCCCCGGCATGATCCTTCCTCCGCTTCCCTCGCCAGGTGCCGCACCGCTGTCGGTGGTGCTGTTCCACCTGGCGCACGACGACACCCGCGACCGCGTGGCCATCGGCGATCTGCTCGGTGCGCTGGGGGACCGCGCGCTGGGGGCACTCATGTTCGTGTTTGCCGCGCCCAACATCTTTCCGGTGCCGCCGGGGGTGTCCACCGTGCTGGGGGCGCCGCTGCTGTTCCTGTCGCTGCAGCTGATGCTGGGTCTGCGGCCCTGGCTGCCCAAGGTGGTGGCGCAGCGGTCGATTGCCCGGGACGATCTGGCCGCGCTGGTGCGGCGGGTGCTGCCCTGGCTGCAGAAGGCCGAGCGGCTGCTGCGGCCGCGCTGGCGCTTCATGGTGCGCCCGCCGCTGGAGAACCTGGCCGGCCTGGTGTGCCTGCTGCTGGCGGTGGTGCTGATGCTGCCGGTGCCGCTGGGCAACACCCTGCCGGCCCTGGCCATTGCGCTCATGGCGCTGGGCGTGCTGGAACGCGACGGCCTGTGGATGCTGGCCGGCTGGCTGGGCGCTGCCGTGGCCACCGCCGTGGTGTCCGGCGTGGTCTGGGCCATGATCCGGGCCGGGCTGGCGCTGCTGGCGCGCATCACCTGAACCACCCTGCCCTCTGAACCGACCATGACCCCCAGCCCCATCAGCCGCCGCGAGGCCTTCCTGTTCTGGCTCAAGCTCGGCTTCGTCAGCTTCGGCGGCCCGGCCGGGCAGATTGCCATCATGCATGCCGAGCTGGTGGAGCGGCGCCGCTGGATCAGCGAACAGCGCTTTCTGCACGCCCTCAACTACTGCATGCTGCTGCCCGGCCCCGAAGCGCAGCAGCTGGCCACCTACATCGGCTGGCTGATGCACCGCACCTGGGGCGGGCTGGTGGCGGGCGGGCTGTTCGTGCTGCCATCGCTGTTCATCCTCATGGCGCTGAGCTGGGTGTACCTGCGCTTCGGCGACCTGCCGCTGGTGGCCGGCGTGTTCTACGGCATCAAGCCGGCGGTGGTGGCCATCGTGCTGCACGCGGCGCACCGCATCGGCACCCGGGCACTGAAGAACCGGTGGATGGTGCTGCTGGCCGCGCTGTCGTTTGCCGCCCTCACCTTCCTGGACGCGCCCTTCCCCGCCATCGTGGCGGCGGCCGCGCTCACCGGCTGGATCGGCTCGCGCATGGCGCCCGGCGTGTTCATGCCGGCGGCCGCAGCCCACGCGGCCAGTGGCGGCCCGCACGCCCCCGCCCTGATCGACGACCACACCCCCACACCGCCCCATGCCCGCTTCAGCCGTGCGCGGCTGCTTGCGGTGCTGGCCTGGGGGCTGGGCTTGTGGGCGCTGGTCATGGGCGCGCTGGTGGCCACGCAGGGCTGGCAGGCCACGCTGGCGCAGATGGGGCTGTTCTTCAGCAAGGCGGCGCTGCTCACCTTCGGCGGCGCCTACGCGGTGCTGCCTTATGTGTACCAGGGCGCGGTGGAGCATTTCGGGTGGCTCACCGGGCCGCAGATGATCGACGGCCTGGCGCTGGGCGAGACCACGCCGGGCCCGCTGATCATGGTGGTGGCCTTCGTCGGGTTCGTCGGCGGCTGGCAGCAGGCGGTGCTGGGGCCCGATGCCCTGCTGACCGGCGCCATGCTGGCGGCCTGCGTGGTCACCTTCTTCACCTTCCTGCCGTCGTTCATCTTCATCCTGGCCGGCGGCCCGCTGGTCGAGGCCACCCACGGCCGGCTCGGTTTCACCGCGCCGCTGACCGCCATCACCGCGGCGGTGGTGGGCGTCATCCTCAACCTGGCGGTGTTCTTTGCCCAGCACGTGGTGTGGCCCCAGGGCTGGAGCGGCCCGGTCGATGCAGTGGCCGGTGCCCTGGTGGTGCTGGCGGCGGTGGCGCTGTTCCGCTTCAAGACCGGCGTCATGACGCTGCTGGCCGCCAGCGGGCTGGCCGGGCTGCTGCTGACGCAGGCCATGCCGTCGCTGCTGCGCCTCTGACACACTCCGGGCATGCCAGCCAACTACGCCCGGTTCCTGCTCCACCGCGAACGCACCCACGCGGCCAACCGGCAACTCGGCTGGGCGCTGGCCTTCGTGGCCGGGGCCATGAACGCCGGCGGTTTTCTGGCGGTTCAGCAATACACCTCGCACGTCACCGGCAGCCTGTCGATGCTGGCCGACCAGCTCGCCCTCGGGCAGATGGGGCTGGTGGTGGACGCCACGGTCAGCGTGCTGGCGTTCCTGCTGGGCGCGGTCACCAGTTCGCTGCTGATCCTGCAGGCCCGCCGGCGGCAACTGGCCAGCGAATACGCGCTGCCCCTGCTGCTGGAGGCCGCCCTCATCCTGCTGTTCGGCCTGGCCGGCTCGCAGCTGGCGCGCTTCGAAGGCCTGCTGGTGCCCTTCACCGTGGTGCTGCTGTGTTTCATGATGGGCTTGCAGAACGCGGTGGTCACCAAGCTCTCGGGCGCCGTCATCCGCACCACCCACATGACCGGCGTGGTCACCGATCTGGGCATCGAAATTGGCCGCGCCCTCGACGGCCTGCGCCGCCAGCCCCTGGATGCCGCGCAGCACCCGCCGGTGCACGGCGACCCGAGCCGCATGGTGGTGCTCGCCGGCCTGCTGATCGCCTTCATGGCCGGTGCGGTGGCGGGGGCCTATGGCTTCAAGTCGGTGGGCTATGTGTTCACCGTGCCGCTGGCGCTGGTGCTGGCCGCGCTGGCCGCGGTGCCGGCGCTGGACGACCTGCGGCGCGACCCGATCAGCGATCGCATCAACGACCAGATCAACGACCGCTGAGGCTGCGGTGGCGCCGCTGCGCCTCCAGGTGGCCGGGCGGAATCTGGTCGCCCCACAGCGGCGTCAGCGCCATCACCGTGTCGTGCGCCCGGCGCTCGCCCAGGGCGGGGCACAGCAGCTGGGCCACATCGGCCCGCAGGAACCACAGGTGCGCCGCCGAGCGCGCCATGCCGATCCGCTGGCGCAGCAGGTCGGCCTGCCAGCTTTCGTGCGGCTCCAGCAACGCGAGCAGGGCGGCGCGCGCGACATCGGTCGCGGCGTGGGCGCGGGTACCTGAGCGGGTTTCGGTGCCGTTGGCCGACCGGGCCTCGCGGTCCCGCCCGAGCGCCAGAGAAATGCTGTCGATGAATGCGCTGACCCATTGCATGGTGAAACGTCCGTTGGTTGAACCTGCAGGTACAACGGCCCGGCCCCGCGCTTCATTCCCGCATTTACGGTTGGTTGCACACACGCCCCCCGGGGTGTCACGCAGGTGATGCCCGAAGCACCCGTCTGCGGGCCAACCCGCTTGGCAGACTTTGTAAGCATGCACACAATGCGCAGCGTGCGTGGCCCTGCCGTGGCGCGCACCTGTTGCCCCCCACCCATAACGACACCGGAGACACGCCATGCACACTTCCCTCTCGCTCCGCCCGGCCCTGCTGGCCGCTGCCGCCGCCCTGGCCCTGGCCGGCTGCGCCCAGAACCCCGCCGCTCCCAAGGCTGCGTCCGCCCCGGCCCCCGCCGCACCGGCCGCCGCTGCCGCGCCCGCACCCCAGCCGGCCTGGAAACAGGGCATGCCCGCCAGCATGGCCAGCTCCACCCTGGCACCGCTGGCCGGCAAGCTCACCGTCACCCCGGCCGACCAGATCCCGCTGGACCGGGCCAAGCTGCCCCCGGGCTTCAAGGCCGAGATCTGGGCCACCGGCCTGCCCGGCGGCCGTGCCATGGCCATGGCCGACAACGGCAAGGTGTACGTGGGCACGCGCGGCATCGGCCGGGTGTATGAGGTCACCGACAACGGCAGCTCGCGCAGCGTGCGCGTGGTGGCCGACAAGCTCAACCAGCCCGCCGGCGTGGCGTACAACAAGGGCTCGCTGTACGTGATGGCCATCGACAAGGTGCTGCGCTTCGACGGCATCACCACCAACCCGGCCGCCGCCCCGGTCGACATGACCGCCGCCTTCAAGCTGCCCAAAGAGCCGCACCACAACTGGAAGTACATCGCCTTCGGTCCGGACGGCAAGCTCTATGTGCCCTTCGGCGCGCCCTGCAACATCTGCGAGCTGCCCACGCCCGAGTACGCCCAGATCCGCCGCTACAACCCCGACGGCAGCGGCATGGAAGTGGTGGCCACCGGCGTGCGCAACACCGTCGGCTTCGACTGGCACCCCACCACCAAGGAACTCTGGTTCAGCAACCACGGCCGCGACTGGATGGGCGACGACACCCCCAACGACACCATGCACCGCATGCGCAAGGTCGGCCTGAACTACGGCTTCCCGTACTGCCATGAAGGCAAGCTGCCCGACACCGACGTGAAAAAGGCCAACGCCTGCGGTGGCGTCGAGCCGCCGGTGGCGCTCATGGGCCCGCACGCCGCCAGCATGGGCGTGATGTTCTACACCGGCACCATGTTCCCGCCCGAGTACCGTGGCGCCCTGTTCAACGCCCGCAAGGGTTCGTGGAACCGCAGCACCAAGATCGGCTTCGATGTGGTGGTGGTCAAGGCCGGTGCCGACGGCAGCAACGCCAAGGTCGAGCCCTTCATGACCGGCTTCATGAACCCGGCCGACCAGAGCTTCTGGGGCCGCCCGGCCTACCTGGCGCAGATGAAGGACGGCTCGGTGCTGGTCTCTGACGAGCAGCTGGGCGCCATCTACCGCATCAGCTACAGCAAGTGATGTTGCTGCCCTCGATCTCGCGGGCCCTGGCCACCCTGGTGGTGGCCGGTGCAGCGTTCAGCGCCCCCGCACTGGCCCCCGCCCAGACACTGTCGCCGGAACTGCAGGGCCGCCTGCAGGCCTGCGCGGCCTGCCATGGCGCGGGCGGCCAGTCGGCGCTGACCGACATCCCCTCGCTGGCCGGGCAGCCGCGCGTGTTTCTGGAGAACCAGCTGGTGGTCATCCGCGAAGGCCTGCGCGACATACCCGCCATGAAGGGCCTGCTCGACGGCGTGAGCGACGCCGACCTCGCCGCCATGGCCAGCCACTTTGCCGCCGCACCGCTGAAGCCCACGCCGCGTCCCAAAGACGCTGCCCTGTATGCCCGGGGTCAGGCTGTGGCCGACGCCAACCGCTGCGCCAGCTGCCACCTGCCCAGCTACGCCGGGCGCGAGCAGATGCCCCGTCTGGCCGGCCAGCGCGAGGACTACCTGCTGCACTCCATGCGCCAGTTCCAGCGCAACCAGGCGGTGGGGCGCGACACCATCATGGCCGCCTCGCTCTACGGCATTGCCGACGCCGACGTGGCCGCCATGGCGCACTACTTCGCCCACCTGGCGCCCTGAGCGCCAGCCCCCGGCCCACCGTGCAAGCCGCCTACCTGCAAGGCCTGGCCCTGAGCCTGGGGCTCATCGTGGCCATTGGCGCGCAGAACGCCTTCGTGCTGCGCCAGGGCCTGCGGCGCGAACACGTGGGCAGCGTGGTGCTGCTGTGCGCCGTGGCGGATGCGCTGCTGATCGCCGCCGGCGTGTTCGGCATGGCGCAGGCGCTGGGCGAACGGCCGGCGGTGGCGCGTGCGCTGGCGCTGGTGGGCGCCGCGTTTCTGGCCTGGTACGGCTGGCGCGCCTGGCAACGGGTGCGCCGGCCCGACGCACTGCAGGCCAGTGCCGGCGGTGCCGGCCTGGGCCGTGGTGCCGTGCTGGCCCAGGCCGCCGCCTTCACCCTGCTCAACCCCCACGTCTACCTCGACACGGTGCTGCTGGTCGGCAGCATCGGCGCCCAGCAGCCGGCCGATCTGCGCGGCAGCTTCGTGGCCGGTGCCTGCACCGCCAGCGCGCTGTGGTTCAGCCTGCTCGGCTTCGGCGCCCGCTGGCTGGCCCCGTGGTTCGCGCACCCGCGCGCCTGGCAGTGGCTGGACGCCGCCATCGGCACCACCATGTGGGTGCTGGCGGGCTTGATGCTGCGCCACGCCCTGGCCGGGGCTTGAAAGGGGCCTGATCAAGACGCCGTTGCCCGGCTCAGTCACCCGCCGGCAGACGCACCCCGACCCGCAGGCCGCTGGCGGACAGCGCGGCATCGTCGAGCTGCAGTTCGCCGCCATACAGCCCCACCAGATCGGCCACGATGGCCAGCCCCAGCCCGCTGCCCGGCACCGACTCGTCCAGCCGCGCACCGCGCGCCAGCAAGGCCTGCCGCGCATGGGCCGGAATGCCCGGCCCGTCGTCGCTGATGTCCAGCCACAGGTCGCGGCCCTCGCGGCGGGCGCTCAGCACTACCCGGCTGCCGGCCCATTGCAGCGCGTTGTCCAGCAGGTTGCCCAGCAGGTCGGTGAGGTCTTCGGGCTCGCCGGCAAACAGCAGCCCGGGCGCGGCAGAGAGGTCCAACTGCACCCCCCTACGCAAGGCCTCGGGCCGCAGCACCAGGGCCAGGTCGTCCAGCACCGGCTGCAGCGGCACCCGCCGCAGGCCCGGGGTGGCCGGCCCGGCAGCGCGAGCCCGCTGCAGGTGCCAGCGCACCGAACGGTCCATGCGGTCGAGCAGGGGCGCGTCGGCCGGCGTGGCCCGGTTGCGCAACACGGCCAGCGGCGTCTTGAGCGCATGGGCCAGGTTGCCCACGTGGGCCCGCGCGCGCTGCACCGTGCGCTGGTTGGCCTCGATCAGGCGGTTGATCTCTTCGCCCACCGGCTCCAGTTCGCGCACCGCAGGCCGCGGCAAGGCGTCGGCCTGGCCGGCGGCGAGCCGCGCCAGGTCGGCCTGCAGCGCGCGCACCCCGCGCAAGCCCCAGCCCACCCCCAGCCACTGTCCGGCCAGCAGCACCAGACCCAGCACCGCCAGCGCCAGCGCCAGCGGGCGGGTGGCGGCACGGGCGGCGTCCACCTGCTCCTGCGCCGGCATGGCCACGGTGACCAGCAGCTCGCGGCCATCACCCGGCGCGGTGAAGTCCAGCGCCAGGCGGTCCAGCTCGCGGCCCTGCGCGTCGGGCCGGCGGCCGTCGGCGCCCAGGTCGGCCGACAGCAGCGAACCCGAACGGGCCAGCACCACCGTGCCGTCGCTCACCTGCCAGCTCCAGGCCGAACCGGGCCGCTCGAAGCGGGGGTCGGCCGGGGTCGGGTCGATGCCGAACTGCCCCAGGGCGTCGAACCCGGCGCCGGCCATCACGGCCTGGGCGATGGCGGTTTTTTCGGCATCGAAACGCTGCGCCACGAAGCGCTCCAGAATGCCCGCAATCAGCCACCAGGCCAGCAGCAGCGCGCTCAGCGTGAGCACCGCCGTGCCGGACAGCAGCCGGGACCGCAGCGACGGCAGGGCCGGCAGCTTCATGCGGCCTCCTGGTCGAGCAGGCGGTAGCCCTCGCCCCGCACCGTCTCGATCCGGCCTTCGCCCAGCTTGCGGCGCAGCCTGCCCATCACCACCTCCAGCGAACGGAAGTCGCGATCGGCATCACCGTCGTACATCTGCTCGACCATGTCGGTGCGCGACACCGTGCGGCCCTTGTGCAGCAGCAACAGCCGCAGCAGGCGCGACTCGAACGCGGTGAGCTTCAGCGCCAGCCCGTTCAGCGTGATGACGCCGGTGGCCGTGTCCAGCGCCAGCGGGCCGGCCCGCACCTCGCCGCCCGCATGGCCGGCCGCGCGCCGAATCAGCACCTGCAGGCGCAGCACCAGCTCTTCGAGCCGGAACGGCTTGGTCAGGTAGTCGTCCGCGCCGGCCTTGAAGGCTGCGACCTTGTCGCCCCAGGCGTCGCGCGCGGTAAGTATCAACACCGGCTGGTTGTGCCCGGCGCTGCGCCAGCGCTGCAGCACCTCCACCCCGCCCAGGCCGGGCAGGCCCAGGTCCAGCACCACAGCCGCATAACGCTCGGTGCTGCCCAGAAACTCGCCCTGCGTGCCGTCGTGCGCGCGGTCCACCACAAAGCCGGCCTGCTCCAGCGTGGCCGCCACCTGGGCCGACAGCTCGGCGTCGTCTTCCACCACCAGCAGCTTCATCGGCCACCCCCGGGCGGCTTCAGCGCGGCCTCCTGGCCGACACCGTGCACCTCGTCGAACTGGCAGCCCGGCGCCAGCTTGATGCGCAGCACCGCGCGCGCCGGCGTGAGCCAGCGTACCTCCCACAAGCGTTCGCGGCCCAACCACTGCACCGCCAGCGCCTCGCCCTGGTAGCGGGCGGCCACACAGGCCAGCGCGGCCTCGGGCGTGGTGGCAGAACTGGAGCTGGAACTGGAGCCACCACTGGGGGCCGGGCCGGAACGGGGTACGGGCTGCGCCTGCGCGGCACCGGCCCACAGGCCCGCTGCCACCGCCAGCGCCGCCCACACAGGCGTTTGAACATGCATGCGCGCGACTCTACCCCGGCCCACCTCAACCCAAACGCAATGGCCCATGGCCGCGCCGTTGCGGTACGCAGCGCCACAGTGCAGCCCATGGACAGCGCCCACCCCCACGGGGCCAGGGCACGGTCCAGACCCGTTGAGGCCCGGTTGAGCCAGGCCGATGCACAGTCCCACCCACGCAGCCCTGCGCTGCACACCCACCCGGAGATCGACCCATGAACACGAACCGAATCACCACCATCGCACTGGCCGCCGCCCTGACCGCCGCCCTCGGCGCCGCCACGCTGGCCCAGGCCCAGGCACCCTCCACGCCGGCCACCGCTGCCGCACCCGCTGCACCCGCCGCAGCACCCCATGCCACCGCCGCCAACCTGCCCGCCGCACTGCAGGGCCTGGGCCTGACCCAGGTGCACCAGCGCATCGACCGCAAAGACGGCGACGCCATCTGGTCCGCCCGCACCCGCGAAGGCACCTGGCTGCGCATCGAGACCGATGGCGCTGGCCGCCTGGAAGACATCAAGGCCGGCGAAGGGCAAAGCCTCAGCCCCGCCCTGCTGAGCCGCCTGCTGCCCCCGGCGGTGGCGCAGTCGAACCGGCGCGCCGAACTGGCCCAGGTCACCGAGCTGGACTTCGACGACGACGGCGAAATCGAACTCAAGGGCCGCGACGCGCAAGGCACCCACACCCAGCTCGAATTCGGCCCCGACGGCCTCATGACCGAACTCAAGCGCGAGCGCTGGGAAACCCGCCGCTGGGAAGCCCCCGCCGTGCAGGAGCGCCTGCAGCAGGCCGGCTACCGCGACATCGGCTGGCTGCACCTCGGCGGCAAACACGCCGAGGCCGAAGCCACCAACCGCTTCGGCGAACGCGTGTCGGTGCGCCTGAACGACCGCGGTCAGATCGACCGCGAACGGCGCCTGGTGGCGGTGAACTGAACGGGCTGCGTCGAGGCCAGCATGACGCTAAAGCACCGCCTCCAGCCCCTTGCGGTCCAGCAGGTGGAGCAGCTTGAGCGACGGTCCGCTGGGGCGCTTGTCGCCCTGCTCCCACTTGCGCACGGTGGAGTCGCTGGTATTGAGCAGCGACGCCAGCACCGACTGGCTGAGTTGCAGCCGCTCGCGCAGGGCACGGATGCGGGCGCTGTCGTAATCGGGCACCGGCTCCAGACACAGCGCCTCGATCTTCTGCATGCGGCGCTTGTCGATGAACCCGTGCCGGTCCAGATCGGCAGCTGTTTCGTGCACCGCCTGCAGCAGCGGGCTGCGGGCGGTCGATCTCGCCTTGCGGGGCGTCGTGGGTTGAGTCGTCATGGCAAATCTCCTGGAGTGAACCGTCTTGCACCAAAGCATCGAGCCTTCGGGGAGCCAAGCCCAGCAGCGAGCCTGCCAACGTCTGCAAGGCCTCCAGTTCCGACGGCGTGACGTTGGCCCTGTCGTTCTTGGCGAAACCCGCCATGAAGAACCACACGCTGGCCTTGCGGGTGGCCACGAGGGTGCGGACACCTCCGCTCTTGCCCCGCCCAGGCAGGGCCACACGCTTCTTCACGACACCATTCCCCAGATCGGCATCCAGCAGGCCTGCAGCCATCTCGCGGACTGCGCGACACAAGGCTTCGTCTGTCAGTTCGGTTGAACGCATCCAGCGCTGGAAAGGCCGAGTCTTGAAAACCCGGCGTCGGCCAAAAGTATGCCACTCAGTGGCACTGTCTTCAACGAGATTCACCAGAAGACTCCGGTTCCAGAAACTGAACCGACCAACGGGCCGGAAGCCTTTGGGTCAGACACATCCATGAATCCCTCCAGAGTTGAAGAGGCCGGATTGTTCGGGGGGAGCCTGGGGCGTACCCCCCACGGGCGCCGAGGTCGAGTGCGGTTACGCAACCCACGGCTGCGTCTGACGGGAGGACATGGATTCGTGAGATTTAAATCATGGTCTGGTGTCGAAGGGGCGACCACCTGCAGGCTTCTGAAATCGATGGCAGTGATGCCCGGTGCCTGCTGGAAACACTGGAGGACAAACTGCTCGACCTCGGATTCGCCCAGGCCCGCTTGCAAGGTCTTATAGAGGAACAGGAGTCTCTGCAACGGGCCGAGGCCGAGAACGCCCGCCTCGCCAGCCTGGGGCCGTCCAGTGACGAGGAATCGACCGAGGAATCGTCCGATGACAACAACGCCTATCAAGGACTCGATTTCAGCGGGATCGATGATTTCAAACAGGGCAGCGCTGCCTTCGCCGTGAAGGGGATGCGCGGCGCCATCTCCAGGCTGCTCGACGAGATTTCTGACCTGAAAGACGAGGCAGGGGAACGAGGCCAGACCCTCGCTGGCCAGATTCTGGCGGTGGAAGGCATTGTCGAAAAACTGGCACAACTCCACAGAGTGCTGGCGGTCAACGTCAACGAGTACATCGGTCGGAACAACGAATTCCAGGAGTGGATGTCCGAGAAGATGGACAGCGTTCAGCTGGAGTTTCAGGAATGGGAACGGGCGTTGAACCGGCTCAGCGCCCAGCAAGCCGCTGGGCCACAACCTGGTTGATGCTGGCCAGGCCCTGGTACGAGAGGCGGGCCAGCGCGGGGCCGTCCACATCGACCTCTTTCTCGACCTTCAGCACCTTGTTGGCGCCCTGCCCCATGAGGTTCTGCAGGGTGCCGACCACGCGGCTGGTGGCGTCCTTGTCGCTGTCGAAGGTCTTGACGGTTCTGAAGTTGGCAAACGCGCCGGGCACCGGCAGCGGCTCGCTCATGCGGATCAGGCCGCTGCCCATGTGGGACTGCACCAGAAAGTCGCCGGGGGATAGGCCCACGGTGAGGCTGGACGACGCTTCGGCCGACGAGCCGCGCCGGAAGATGGACGAGCCGGAGCCCGATGTTTCCAGCTCGGCGATGTTGATGGTCTGGGTGACCGAGAGGGCTTCCCAGTTCTTGCCGCCCCACTCCACCCGCTTGCCGATGTTGCCGGCCCCGATGCCGGCGAACCCGCGCGAGATGAACCTGGTGCCGGTGGGTGTGAACACCAGCAGGCGGCGCTTCACATGGCCCAGGTTCTGGTCGACCCACACCGGGGCACCGGGGGCGCTGCCCACTTCGGTGGCGGTGTAGATGCCGCCGCCCTCGGGTTCGGTGGTCTGCACGGTCAGGCCGGCGGCGGCCAGGCGGTCTTTGAAGTCGGCGTAGGCGCGGTCGGTGATGGCCTGCAGGGCAGCGATGTCGGGCTCGGGCACCTTGTAGGTGACGGTGGCGCGGGTGGAGCCGTAGTCGGTGCCGAGCAGGTAGCCGCCCCGGGTGTTGGCGTTGACCTCGCCGCTCATGTCGAACAGCACGCGGTATTCGGTGAGGAAGACGGTTTTGCCGGCGAGCGTCAGTTTGCCGTCCAGCAGCTGGTCGGCGGGCAGCAGGCTGGGCGCCTCCGCCAGGGCCGGGGCCACGCTGGCGGCGCTCAGCGGGGTGATGGCCAGGGTGCCGGCAGCGGGCGCGGCGGCCAGTTGTTCGAAGGCTTGTGCGCTGAGGGCCTGGCCGCTGCCGCCCGCCGCGCATGCTTTGGCCTCGGCCAGTCGGGTGAGGAATTCGTGCCGGGCGGTGGCGCGGGTGGCGGCCTCGCGGGCAGCTTCGGTGGGGCCAAGGGCGGTTTCTGTCTGCACCTGGGCGGTGGCGCCGGCCAGCTTGGCCGCAATGCCCCCGAGCGAGCCGAACAGCCCGGCCGCCACCTGCCCGGTGGCGACCTGGGTGCCCACGTTGGCGGCGGTGCCGGCGGCTGCGGTGCCCAGCGTGCGTTCGCTGTTGCCGGCGTCCATGAGGGCCTTCATGCGCTGCTGTTCGGCGGCAATGCCGGCGCAGTCGAGCTGGGCGTCGGTGGGCTGCACCCGCTCCTGGGCCTGGGCGGGGCCATGGGCGGCGAGCAGGGCCAGGGCGGCAGTGGCCAGCACGGTGGCTGCAGAACGGGGCATTTCTCTTCCTCCTGATGTGTTTTGAGGCATGTTAGGCGGGGAAGGCGGGCAGATCAATACGAAAGGATTCATTTTGAGGCTGTCGCTCGGGCAACTGTGGCGGTTTGACGCCAGCCGGGGCGGCGTGCCACCCTCGGCCCTGCCCCGTTGAAACCTTGGCCTTCAGGACACCGCCTTGACCACACTTCCCGACCCGATCGACCTCACCCGCACCCTGGTGCGCATCAACACGCTGCCGCCAGGCGGGCTGGAGTCGCGCTGCATCGAGCCGCTGGCCGATCTGTTGTCTTCTGCCGGTTACCAGTGCCGGGTGGTGGACATGGCGCCGGGGCGCGGCACGCTGGTGGCGCGCATCGGTGGCCGGCCCGACAAGGCGCCCATTGCCTTCACCGGCCATGTGGACGTGGTGCCGCTGGGTTCGGCCGGCTGGACGCAAGACCCGTGGGGCGCCGATGTGGTGGATGGCCGGCTGTACGGCCGGGGTTCTTCCGACATGAAGAGCGGCGTGGCCGCCTTCACCGTGGCGGCGCTGGCCTGTGCCGACAGGGCGCGCGATGGCGCAGGCATCACGCTGATCATCACGGCGGGTGAGGAAACCGGCTGCGACGGCGCCTTCCACCTGGCGCGCCAGCCCGAGGCGCGGCAGTGGGTGGGCCAGGCCGGTGCGCTGGTGGTGGCCGAGCCCACGGCCAACGCGCCGCTGCGCGGGCACAAGGGCGCGTTCTGGCTGAAGGCGCTGGCGCAGGGCAAGACGGCGCACGGCTCCATGCCGCACCTGGGCGACAACGCCATCTACAAGCTGGCTCGCGCCGCGCTCGCGCTGGAAAAACACGACTTTGCAACCCCGCCCCACCCGGAGATGGGTTCGCCCTCGCTCACGGTGAGCACCATTCAGGGCGGCATCAACATCAATTCGGTGCCCGATGCGGCGGAGATGACGGTGGACATCCGCACCGTGGCCGGCATGCCGCACGCGCAGGTGCTGCGCTGCCTGTGCGCCACCGCCGGGGGCGAGGTACGGCTGGAGCCGCTGCTGGACCTGGAGGCGGTCTACACCGGCCCGCAAGACCCGTGGATGCAGCGGGTGCAGGCGCTCACCGGGGAAACCTCGGCCCGGCACCCGGCGCTCCCCATCGAACCGGCCCGCGCGGCGGTGGCCAGCTACTTCACCGACGCCGCCGCCCTGCGCCCGCTGCTGGGCATGCCGCCCACGGTGATCCTGGGGCCGGGCGAGCCTTCCATGGCGCACCAGACCGACGAGTACTGCGTGGTCGACCGCATTCCGCAGGCGCAGCAGCTGTTCGAGGCGCTGGTGGCCGACTGGCACTCGGCCTGACATTCAGCCTGACCTTCAGCGTGACGGAGCCAGCCATGAACCACGAACACGATTACCGCAGCCCCGCCGTGGCCCAGGCCCGGGCCGACCTGGCGCTGGCCTTGCGGGCGGCGGCGCACTTCGGCCTGTCGGAAGGGGTGTGCAACCACTTCAGCGTGGAGCTGCCGGACGGCTCGGGCCGTTTCCTGCTGAACCCGCGCGGCCTGCTCTGGAGCGAGGTGCAGGCGGACGACATCGCCATGGTCGATGTGCAGGGGCAGGCGCTGGCCGGGCGGCACCCGGTGGAGTCGACCGCCATGCACATCCACAGCGGCATCCACCGCATTGCGCGGCAGGCGGTGGTGCTGCACACCCACATGCCGTACGCCACCGCGCTCACGCTCACCCGGCAGCGGGCGCTGAATACGGCGCTGTCGCAGAACGCCATGCGCTTCCATGGCCGGCTGGCGGTGGACGCGCATTACAACGGCCTGGCGCTGGACACGTCAGAGGGCGACCGCATTGCCCGCGCCATGCAGGGGGCCGACGTGGCCTTTCTGGGCAACCACGGTGTGGTGGTGTGCGGCCCGCGCATCGACCACGCCTTTGACGACCTCTACTACCTGGAGCGCGCCTGCCAGGCGCAGGTGCTGGCGGCCTCCACCGGCAGCCCGCTGCAGCCGGTGGACGCGGCGCTGGCCGAGCGGGTGGCGGCGCAGATGCAGGGCGAGCGGCTGCAGTCGGAACTCTTTTTTGAGGCTTTGCGTCGGACGCTGTGAGGCGGCGAACATCGCCGCTCTGACCCACGGAGGTACGCCATGTCCGAACACCACCTGCCCAGCCGCCGCCGCCTGCTGCTGGGCACCGCCGCCCTGCCCCTGCTCGCCACCACCGGCTGCGCGCTGGTGCCGTTCGAGGCGCTGCCGCCGCTGGCCCGCAGCCCGCTGCCCGGCCCGGGGCCGGCCACCCGCATGCGCGCGCCGGCGGTGGGCCAGCGCTGGACCTACGCGCAGTTCAACCAGTTCAACAGCGCGCTGCTCGACACGGTGACCGAATCGGTCGCATCGGTGGGCGGTTCATCGGGTGAAAGCACCGTGGTGGCCCGCCGCTCGGCCAGCGGGCGCGACCTGCCCCAGGAAACCCACCGCGCCTGGGGCCAGCTGCTGCGCGACGCCGCCTGGGACTACCCCCTCAACTTTGAGGAAGCCGTGCCCCTGTGGCCGGCGGCCTGGGTGCCGGGCAGCCGGCAGGCGCTGTTCACCCGCTACCGCATGGACGGCGGCTCGTTCCGCTTCTCGATCCAGGTGCAGGCCGACGCCATGGGCTGGGAACGCGTGACGGTGCAGGCCGGCACCTTCAGCGCTCTGCGGGTGGAACGGCTGATCCGCCTGCAGCATGAAGATTTCACCCGCCTGGACACGGTCCGGCGCGACCGCCTGTGGCTGGCACCCGAAGTGGGCCGCCATGTGGCCCGCGAAACCTCGGGGCGGTATCTGCTGGGCGGCAACGGCTTCGAGTCGCAGGCGGAATCGCTGGAAGACCACTCCCGGTGGGAGCTGACCGGCTGGGCTTGAGGGGAGCGGGATCGGCGTTCCGAGCGGGCACGCCATCCAGATGAATTCATCAGGGTTGCCGGGAGTTGCTCCTGCCACTCAGGAACACGTTTTTCCTGAAAGTGATCGCTGATGTCCAACATGCACCAGACGCCCCCGCCTCGAACGCTGGAGCTGACTTACCCCGACGATTCGCCGGCAACTGGGTCCCCGGATCTGCCACGGCTGCATGAGCTGGCGCGGCAGGAACTGGACGGCTTGGCCGAGCACAACTGCGCGCGCTGGCGCATGGGGCTGCGGGAAGTGCAGCAGTGGATCGGTGCCGGCCGGCCTCAGGACTGAACCCTCCTTCTTTCCAAGGGTGTTATCAAGCTGATGGCCCCAAAACGGTCGAAATCGAAATTAGAGGAGGTCAGGCCGTGGATGGGCGATGAGCAGGCGCAGCAGCCGGGGTGGGCGTCAGCAGCTTGTACTGCGTCCTCGATTTCTCGAAAGCGTTGCACGCTCGCAGTGATTCCAGAACCTTGTCCAGGTCGTCGTAGACGAAGGCCGCGCTCCAGGCCTGAATCTTCGTCATCGCGGTGACAAACGGCTCGCAATCGCCTTCCCGGGTGAGGACGCGAAGGCAATCGAGGTACTCATCGCGAAAGAGCGTCGGAACGATGATGCGACAGGCACCCGCCACACTGAGCTCCGCGTTCATCACCAGTCGTGCCAAGCGTCCATTTCCGTCGTTGAACGGGTGGACTTCGGCCACCACAAACATGGCCAGCAACGCTCGGGCCAGCCCGGGAGGGACGGTCGGCAACAACTGCGAGCCCACCACGAGGGTGCCTCGCACCTCGCGCGGCAGCACGAATTCAGTGTTTCCCGCTCTGTTGGCTCGGTCCTTGAACTGGCCCGGGCCCACCTCGGGACGCTCCTTCATCTGGTCTGCATGGCGTGCTCGCAACTGCTCGAGCACCGGCGCCCCAGCGGCCAGCGTCTGGTTTGCCCAGCCCGGGTCGCTGGCTTGGTGAAACACGCCAAGGACGTCGTGAGAGTCTTTTGGACGCGTCTCGATGGGCAGACCCTCAAGAACAAAGCCCCGCGCCTCTTCAACTCCAAACTCTGTGCCTTCAATGAAGTTGCTGAAGTAAGACTCCAGAAACGCGAAGTTCTGCCGCGCAATAGCGGTCTTCACCGGACTTGAGACTTCCGGAAGTGGTTTGGTCCGCAGGCGCTCGGCAAACTTCTCGAACAACGCGAGCCGCCGGTGGTCGTAGGGCATCGCGGCAGACCGGGCCTTTCCAGCCTTGCTCGTTAGCTTGTGCGTCGACCTCGTACCGAGAATGCTGCCGATGAGGCCATCCAGGACCTTGAACTCCCGTTCCAAGTCCAGTGCCGCAGAGAGCTCCCGCGCCTGATCCCGCAATTCCAGCAGGTACTCCTCACCGCGAGAGTCGCAGATGGTCAGAAGGCGCTCTTCAACCGCCTCCCGTCCCGCTTGCTTTTGAATGAGGGAGCGACTTGTCGTCAAGTTCTCCAGCAAAAGACGTGGGTAGGACGGGAAATACAACTCTCGCCCTGAAATCGGCAGGTCGCCGACGGCGCGGCCGGCGGCTTTGACCAACACCACGGTAAGGCCGGGCAGCTCGACGGTTCGGTGGTACGTGTAGCTCAGGTGGATGACACCGTCGACAGGCGCGCCTCCTGCAAATGCACTGCGAAAGCTGATGACTGCACCTGGAAAAAGGCCCGCCAGGACACGGTTTCGCTCACGAGCAACGAGGGCCGGCCATTCGTCAGCCGGCGCGGTGCTGACGAGGCCGGAAACGATGCGGTGAGCTGTACCTGCAGCAATTCGCCTTTGCAGAGCACGGACCTCATTGGCGGTCAGCTCGGAATAGACGTGGAGCGGCCCGTCCAAGGGTGTCGGTTTTTTCAGAGCTGTCACGTTCATGAGGGTTGGTATGTCGCTTTTATTGAATCTAATAGCTATAGTTGTCGTCGTTATTAAAGCTGCGGTGTTCGGTTACGTGCCGTGTTTTTTGGAACAGAGTCAAGGTCAGAAGCCGCAGTGTCGTTTTTATTGTAGTAAACAGGCGGTAATGTCGTAAATGTCAAATTTGCTGCACTTCCGCCCTGCCGGCTGGCGTGCTCGACGAGCTTGACTTGGGCGGCGAGGAAACTGGCGTGCCGTCTCGAGACCACCAGGTCTTCCAGAGCGGGCGCCAAGCCGAGGAATGACAGCCCGTAGCACGGCAGGCCGCTGCGAGCGGCCTGGCTAACAGTTGGAGCCATGGCCACCGTGACTGCACTGAGCGCCTGGTGCTCGGCTGTTGAAGGACGGTTCAAACTTGGGTGGTCAGGGACGGCCTTGGACCATCAGCTTGATCACACCCCTTTCCAAGGGTTAACCCGGTTCTGCCGGGTTTTGT
>PNMF01000021.1 GCA_013823485.1 Comamonadaceae bacterium | reverse complement strand
TGCCGGCGTGATGTGGGCTTCCAATTACGGCAGCGTGCAGCACGCCATGGGCTTCATGCCCGGCCTCAAGGCCTTCGTGGCAGCGGTCATGGGCGGCATCGGCAACCTGGCCGGCGCCGTCGTGGGCGGTGTGGCCCTGGGCCTGATCGAGTCGCTGGGCGCCGGCTACCTTGGCAAGCTCACCGGCGGCGTGCTGGGCAGCCAGTACACCGACATCTTTGCCTTCATCGTGCTGGCCATCGTGCTGACCCTGCGTCCCTCGGGTCTGCTGGGCGAGCGGGTGGCCGACCGCGCCTGATCCGGAGGACTTCAACATGATGAACAACCAAACCGGCAAGCTGGTCGTCTTCTTCATTGCCGCCATCGCGCTGCTGGCACTGCCTCTGGTGCTGCAGGCCACCGGCAGCAACTCGTGGGTCCGCATCCTGGACATCGCGCTGCTGTACGTGCTGCTGGCCCTCGGCCTGAACATCGTGGTGGGCTACGCCGGCCTGCTCGACCTCGGCTACATCGCGTTCTTCGCGGTGGGTGCCTACATCTTTGCGCTGCTGGGCTCGCCCCACCTGAGCGACACCTTCGCCGCCATCAAGGCGGCCTTCCCGGACGGCATCCACTACAACATCTGGCTGGTGATGATCCTGGCGGCGGTGGTGGCCGGCATCGTCGGCATGATCCTGGGTGCGCCCACGCTCAAGCTGCGTGGTGACTACCTGGCCATCATCACCCTGGGCTTCGGCGAGATCATCCGCATCTTCCTGCTCAACATGGACCGCCCGGTGAACATCACCAACGGCCCGAAGGGCATCAGCCAGATCGACACCATCACGGTGTTCGGCATCGACCTGGGCAAGCGGCTGGAGATCGATGTGTTCGGCTTCAGCTACACCTTCCAGCCAGTCACGCTGTACTACTACCTGTTCCTGTTCTTCGTGGTGCTGGCCATCGTGCTGTCGTACCGCCTGCAGGACTCGCGCATCGGTCGCGCCTGGATGGCCATCCGCGAAGACGAGATCGCGGCCAAGGCCATGGGCCTGAACACCCGCAACCTCAAGCTGCTGGCCTTCGGCATGGGTGCCACCTTCGGCGGCATCTCCGGCGTGCTGTTCGCTTCGTTCCAGCGCTTCGTGTCGCCCGAATCGTTCTCCCTGATGGAGTCGGTGATGGTGGTGGCCATGGTGGTGCTGGGCGGCATCGGCCACATCCCCGGTGTGGTGCTGGGTGCCCTGCTGCTGGCCGGTCTGCCGGAGCTGCTGCGCCACGTGGCGCACCCGCTGACCGCCATGACCGATGGCCGTCTGGCCCCCGAGATCCTGCGCCAGCTGCTGATCGCGCTGGCCATGGTGGTGGTGATGCTGATCCGCCCGAAGGGCCTGTGGCCTGCGCCCGAGCACGGCAAGTCCCTGAACAAGTGAGCGGAGCACATTCATGAGCGAGACGATTCTCAAAGTCGCCAATGTGTCCAAGCGCTTCGGTGGCCTGCAGGCCCTGAGCGATGTGGGCATCACCATCGAGCGCGGTCAGGTGTACGGCCTGATCGGCCCCAACGGCGCCGGCAAGACCACTTTCTTCAACGTGCTGACCGGCCTCTACACGCCCGACAGCGGCAGCTTCGAGCTGGCTGGCAAGCCTTACCAGCCCACGGCCGTGCACGAAGTGGCCAAGGCCGGCATTGCGCGGACCTTCCAGAACATCCGGCTGTTTGCCGAGATGACCGCCCTGGAGAACGTGATGGTGGGTCGCCACGTGCGCACTTCCTCGGGCCTGATCGGCGCGGTGCTGCGCACCCCCGGTTTCAAGCGCGAGGAAAAGGCCATCACCGACCGCGCCCGCGAGCTGCTGGCCTATGTGGGCATCGAGCGGTTTGCCGACTACAAGTCGCGCACGCTGAGCTACGGTGACCAGCGCCGCCTGGAAATCGCCCGTGCCCTGGCCACCGACCCGCAGCTGATCGCGCTGGACGAACCGGCCGCCGGCATGAACGCCACCGAAAAGGTGCAGCTGCGCGAGCTGATCGACCGCATCCGCAACGACAACCGCACCATCCTGCTCATCGAGCACGACGTCAAGCTGGTCATGGGCCTGTGCGACCGCGTCACCGTGCTGGACTACGGCAAGCAGCTCTCGTCCGGCACGCCGGCCGAAGTGCAGAAGGACCCGAAGGTCATCGAGGCCTATCTGGGCACCGGCGGCCACTGATCGAGAAAGCAGAGAACATGGCAAACACCCTCCTGAAAATCAAGGGTCTGAAGGTCTCGTATGGCGGCATCAAGGCCGTCAAGGGCATCGACATGGAAGTGCGCGAAGGCGAGCTGATCTCGCTGATCGGCTCCAACGGCGCCGGCAAGACCACCACCATGAAGGCCGTCACCGGGTCGCTGGCCTTCGAGGACGGCGATGTGGAATACCTGGGCCAGAGCATCAAGGGCAAAGGCGCCTGGGACCTGGTCAAGCAGGGCCTGGCCATGGTGCCGGAAGGCCGCGGCGTGTTCACCCGCATGTCCATCACCGAAAACCTGCAGATGGGCGCCTACATCCGCAAGGACAAGGACGGCATCGCCGCCGACATCGAGCGCATGTTCGGCATCTTCCCGCGCCTGCGCGAGCGCAAGGACCAGCTGGCCGGCACCATGTCCGGCGGCGAGCAGCAGATGCTGGCCATGGCGCGTGCGCTGATGAGCCAGCCCAAGGTGCTGCTGCTCGACGAGCCGTCCATGGGTCTGTCGCCCATCATGGTCGACAAGATCTTCGAGGTGGTGCGCGACGTGTCGAAGCAGGGCGTGACCATCGTCCTGGTGGAACAGAACGCCCGCCGTGCGCTGCAGATCGCCGACCGTGGCTATGTGATGGATTCCGGCGAGATCATCATGACCGGCAACGGTCGGGACATGCTGGACGATCCCAAGGTTCGCGCCGCCTACCTCGGCGAGTGACCTTTCGAGGGGACTTCCCCCTCAAACTTACAATCTTGGGTTGCGCACCGCTGGTGCCCAACCCATTTTTCATTCATGAGCCAAGCACCTTCCACCCCCGCCGCCGAGTCCGCAGCCCCTGTGGCCCATGACGAGAACCAGCTGATTGCAGAACGGCGAGAGAAGCTGCGCGCCCTCCGGGAAGCCCAGCAGCGCGGCGAAGGCATTGCGTTCCCCAACGACCACAAGCCGGCCGACCATGCCGCTGACCTGTTTGCGGCCCACGGCGAGACCAGCAAGGAAGACCTGGAAGCGAACCCGGTGCGTGCCAGCGTGGCCGGCCGCATGATGCTCAAGCGGGTCATGGGCAAGGCCAGCTTCGCCACCCTGCAGGACGCTTCCTTCGGCCCCAGCGGCGGCCGCATCCAGATCTACCTGAACAACGACAGCGTGGGCGAGGCGCTGCACAACACCTTCAAGCACTGGGACCTGGGCGACATCGTGGCGGCCGAGGGCGTGCTGTTCCGCACCCGCACCGGTGAACTCACCCTCCACGCCGACCGCATCCGCCTGATCACCAAGAGCCTGCGCCCGCTGCCCGACAAGTTTCACGGTGTGGCCGACCAGGAGATCAAGTACCGCCAGCGCTATGTCGACCTCATGACCGACGAGGGCGCACGCGCCCGGTTTGTGGCGCGCAGCAAGGCCATTTCGGCGCTGCGCAACTTCATGGTCGACCACGGTTTCCTGGAAGTGGAAACGCCCATGCTGCACCCCATTCCCGGTGGTGCCAATGCCCGGCCGTTCAGCACCCACCACAACGCGCTCGATCAGGAAATGTTCCTGCGCATCGCGCCAGAGCTGTACCTCAAGCGCCTGCTGGTGGGCGGCTTCGAGCGGGTGTTCGAGATCAATCGGAACTTCCGCAACGAGGGCATCAGCGTCCGGCACAACCCGGAATTCACCATGATGGAGTTCTACGCGGCCTACTGGAACTACCGCGACCTGATGGACTTCAACGAGCAGCTGATCCGCCACCTGGTGAAGGTGGTGCGCGGCGACGGCGAGCTCACCTACCAGGGCCGCGCTGTGGACGTGGACAGCCCGTTCGAGCGCCTCACCATCCGCGATGCCATCGTCAAGTACACCGAGGCCGGTGCCGGCGTGGACGATCGCGAGTGGCTCACCGGACAGCTGCGCAAGCTGGGCATGAACGAGGAGAAGCACCAGCTGTCCACCCGCAGCCTGGCGGGTCTGCAGGTGCTGTACTTCGAGGAGAAGGTGGAGTCCCAGCTGTGGAACCCGACCTTCATCATGGACCACCCGACCGAGATCTCGCCGCTGGCGCGGGCCAATGACGCACGCCCCGAGGTGACCGAGCGGTTCGAGCTCTACATCACCGGTCGTGAATTCGGCAACGCGTTCTCCGAGCTGAACGACGCCGAAGACCAGGCCGCGCGTTTCCATGCCCAGGTGGCCGCCAAGGACGGCGGCGACGACGAGGCCATGCACTTCGACGCCGACTACATCCGTGCCCTGGAATACGGCATGCCGCCGGCCGGTGGCTGCGGCATCGGCATCGACCGCCTGATGATGCTGCTGACCGACAGCCCCAGCATCCGCGACGTCATCCTGTTCCCCGCCCTGCGCCGGGAACACTGATCCGGCCGGCCGGGTTCGCTCAGGCGAACTCGGCCAGCGCCTTGCGCATCTTCTTCATGGCCGCCACCTCGATCTGGCGGATGCGCTCGGCGCTCACGCCGTATTCGGCGGCCAGTTCGTGCAGCGTCATGCCGCCCGAGCCGTCGTCGTTCACCTTGAGCCAGCGCTCGGTGACGATGCGGCGGGAGCGGTCGTCCAGCTCGCCCATGGCACGGGCGATGCCTTCGGTGGCCAGCAGGTCGCGCTGGGCCGATTCGATCATGGCGGTGGGTTCGTGGTGCGCGTCGGCCAGCCAGGCGATCGGGCCGTAGGCGTCTTCGCCGTCGTCGGACGGGGCCGGGTCCAGCACCACATCACCGCCGGCCAGGCGGGTTTCCATTTCGCGGACCTCTTCGGGCTTGACGTTGAGGTCGCGCGCGACCACCTCGATCTCGCTGTCCGACAAAGCCTCGCGGTGGGTGTCGCCGTCCATGGCGCCGGCGCGGAAGCCCTGCTTCATGGAGCGCAGGTTGAAGAACAGCTTGCGCTGGGCCTTGGTGGTGGCCAGCTTGACCATGCGCCAGTTCTTCAGGATGTATTCGTGGATCTCGGCCTTGATCCAGTGCATGGCATAGCTCACCAGACGCACGCCCTGGTCCGGGTCGAAGCGCTTGACCGCCTTCATGAGGCCGACATTGCCTTCCTGGATCAGGTCGCCGTGGGCCAGGCCGTAGCCCAGGTACTGGCGCGAGATGGACACCACCAGGCGCAGGTGCGACATGACCAGCCGGCCGGCGGCTTCCAGATCGTTGTGGTCGCGCAGGCGGCGCGCGGCGTCCTGCTCTTCTTCCAGGGTCAGCAGGGGCAGGCGGTTGACCGCCGAGATGTAGGCGTCGAGGTTGCCCAGCGGCGGCAGCGTGAGCGAACGGCTCCACGGGCTGGCCACGGCCAGGGAGGTGGGGGGCGCCACAGGAACGAGCGTTGCAGACATGGGACCTCCTCAGAACTGGCGAAATGTTAGCACTCTCTCCGAGTGAGTGCTAAACGGGAAGTTCCCCGGCCCTCAGACCTTCTCGTACCGCGCCTGAACCATGCCGCTGGCAAACGCCCGGTGGTGGGCCAGACGCCATCCCGAGCGGGGCAGGGCTGCGTCGAACAGGCGGGTGCCGCCGCCCAGCACCACCGGTATCCAGGACAGGGTCAGTTCGTCGACCCGTCCCAGCGCCAGCGCCTGCTGCACCACCTGACCGCCGTCGAGGTAGACCTGGCGCGCACCGGCGGCCTGCAGGTCGTCCAGCACCGCGGACAGTTCCCCGGCGCAGGCGATCTCGCCGTGCCGGGCCTGCAAGGGTCGGTGCGTGAGCACCCGCACCTGCCGACCGGCGAACGGCCACTCGGGAAAGCCGAGCACTGCATCGTAGGTCCGGCGCCCGATCAGCAGGGTATCGGTCCGCGCCATCAGGGCGTCGTGGCCGGTGTCGGCCGGCGATTCGCTGGCGCAGGCGTCGAGCCAGGACAAGTCGCCATCCGGGCCGGCGATGAAACCATCGAGGCTGATGCCGAGGAAAACAGCCACTTTGAGGGTCGAGGGGGCAGGGTGGTTCATGGGTGGGCAGTGGGGTGGGCAGTGTTTGAAATCTACGGCGTAGAATTTTAGGCACATCATGCCCGATACATCCAGCCCATCGCGACCGCGCCGCGGACGCCCCGATCCCGCCCAACCTCGGCTGAGCCGCGAAGCCATCCTGGCCGCCGCCCGCCAGGTCCGCGACGGGGGCGGCGGCCCTGTCGGCATGCGCAGCACCGCCGCCGTGCTGGGCGTCGACCCGATGGCGCTGTACCACTACTTCCCGAACAAGCAGGCCTTGCTCGATGCCCTGGTGGCACAGGCCTTTGCGCCGCTGGACGAGCTGCCCCGGCGGCTGGCCCGGCTGCCGCCCGGCGTGGCGCGGTTGCGCGAACTTGCCGATGCCTATCTGCGGTGTGTGCTGTCGGCGCCGCAGGTCACGCGCGAGCTGGCCCGGCAGGGTGGCGGGGTGGTGGCGGACCGGTTCATGGCCCTCCTGGCGTGTGCGCTGGACGGGGCTGGCCGACCCGCCTGCGAGCTGTCGGCCGTGCAGGAAGTGCTGGTCGACTACCTGCACGGGGTGGCGCTGGCCGGCCCGCAGGAGGCCCAGGCTGCCCTCGACCGGGGCTGGCCGGTGTTGATGGACGGGCTCAGGTCCCGCCTGGGTTGAACCCGACCGCTCAGTGGGCGTGACCGTGGTGGTCGTGGTGGTCGCCCTGGTCGTGTCGATCGGTATCCGGCGCGCCTGAGAGCTCCCGCCGGGCCTGCCGGTACACCGTCCAGCCGCCCTGCAGGGCCAGGCCCGCCATCAGGCTGGCCACCAGCAGGTCCGGCCAGGCCGAGCCGGTGCCGAACACGCCCACGGCGGCCAGCAGCACCGCCAGGTTGCCGATGGCGTCGTTGCGCGAGCACAGCCACACGCTGCGCATGTTGGCGTCGCCCTCGCGGAAGGCGTAGAGCATCCAGGCCACCGCCAGGTTGGCGCACAGCGCCACCACCGCCACCGCGCCCATGGTGACGTGCTGCGGCACGCCCCCGTGCCACAAGGACCACAGGGCCGCGCCCAGCACATACAGGCCGAATCCCATCATGCTGAAAGCCTTGAGCAGCGCGGCGCGGGCGCGCCAGGCCAGGGCCGAGGCCAGCACCGCCAGCGACACGCCGTAGTTGAGCGCGTCGCCCGCGAAGTCGACCGCATCGGCCAGCAGGGAGAGCGATCCGGCCCGCAGGCCGGCCCCGATCTCCACCAGAAACATGGCGGCGTTGATGACCAGCGCCACCCACAGGATGCGCCGGTAGCGAGCGAGGTTGACCACCGAGGCGGCGCTCGGGGTGCCGTGCTGGCAGCAATGGACGGACATGGTTTTTCCTTTCGAAGCCCGCATTGAAAACCCTGGAGCCACTACAGTGTCAAGCGTCACCACGATCGGGAGCCTGAGCATGCAGATCAAGGAACTCGCCCGCGCCACCGGCGTGGACACCGAGACCATCCGTTACTACGAAAAGGCCGGGTTGCTGCCCGCGCCCGCGCGGCGCGACAACGGCTACCGCGACTACGACGCCCGCCACCTGGAGCGGCTGTCGTTCATCCGCCACTGTCGGGCGCTCGACATGCCGCTGGCCGAGGTGCAGCAGCTGCTGCAGTTTCTGGATGCACCGCCGGCGGATTGCGGCGACATCAACCGGCTGGTCGACGAGCAGCTGTCGCGGGTGCGTGCCCGCCTCGAGAGCATGCGGGCGCTGGAGAAACAGCTGCTGCAGCTGCGGGCCCGCTGCACCGACGTCCATGCGGGGCACTGCGGCATCCTGGACGAACTGGTGGCGGCCGCACACGGCGAGGCGTGTGCCTGCCATGGCCATCCGGCTGCTGCGTTGCCGGTATAAACCGGCATGCCTTCTTCATCCCCCCCACCTTCCACCCTGACCGAGGGCGTGCAGCTCTACCAGGCCGATCCGGTCCAGCTGCAGGCCGAACTGGCGGCCGGTCTGCTGGCGCCCCACGCCAGCGTGTCGCCGAAGTTTTTCTACGACCGGCTGGGCTCGCACCTGTTCGATGCCATCACCGAGCTGCCGGAGTACTACCCGACCCGGACCGAGGCGGCCATCTTTCGCCAGTGCCTGGCCGACATGGCGCAGCACCTGCCGGCGCAGGCGGTGTGGATCGATCTGGGGGCCGGCAGCTGCGCCAAGGCAGCCCGCCTGTTCGGCACGGTGAACCCGGCGGCCTATGTGCCGGTGGACATTTCGGCGGCCTACCTGACCCAGGCGCTGGAGCCGTTGCGCCGCGAGCACCCCGACCTGCCGATGCTGGGTGTCGGCATGGACTTTTCGGCGCATTGGGCGTTGCCGGCCGAGGCGCAGGGCTGGCTGGCCGACCGGGGTCTGGACGCTGCGCCGCGTTGCGTTTTCTACCCCGGCTCCAGCATCGGCAACTTCGGACCCGACGACGCGCTGCGGCTGCTCGCCGAGTCGCACGCGGTGTGCCGGGCGGGCGGCAAGGGTTCGGGCCTGCTGATCGGGGTCGATCGGGTGAAGGATGTCGGCCTGCTGGAGCCGGCCTACGACGATGCGCTGGGTGTGACCGCCGCCTTCAACCGCAACCTGCTGCTGCATGTGAACCGGCAGCTGGGCAGCGACTTCAACCCGGCGGGCTGGGACCATGTGGCCTTCTTCAACCGCGAGGCCTCGCGCATCGAGATGCACCTGGCCGCCCGCCGGCCGCAGACGGTGCGCTGGCCGGGTGGGCAGCGCGGGTTCGAGACCGGTGAACGCATCCACACCGAGAACTCGTACAAGTGGCAGCCGGCGGCGTTTGCCGATCTGCTGCAGCGAGCCGGTTTTGGTCAGCCCCTGCACTGGACCGATCCGCAGGGCTGGTTCAGCGTGTTCTGGGCGCCCGCCTGATCGCCGGCGGGGTCAGGCTGCCGCGCTGCGGAAGCCGGCCAGGATGTCGTTGCGCTGCGGCGTGTAGAAGTTTCGGTAGGCGGTGTGCCGCAGCCGGGCGACGGTGGCGCTGCTGGCGCCCTTGAGCACCGGCCGGCCGTCGAACCAGGGGGCGGAATAGTCGCGGTACGGGTGCGGCCGGAAGCCGGGGAAGGGCTCGAAGCGGCTGGCGGTCCATTCCCACACCTGCATGCCTTGCCACCCGGCCTGTCGGGCAGCGGCCATCCACTCGGCTTCGGTGGGCAGGCGTCGCCCGGCCCAGCGGCACCAGGCTTCGGCCTCGTGCGCGTTCAGGTGCACCGCAGGCGCCTGCCAGGCCAGCGGCAGCCGGCGGCCGTGTTGCAGCTGGACCCAGCCGTGGCCTTCGCGGTGCAGGTGCCGCGGATGGCGGGCGCCGCTGGTGCGCAGCCATGCCTGGCCGGCGGGGGTCCACCAGCGCGGATCCTGGTAGCCACCGGCGTCCACGAAGGGCAGGAAGCGGGACCAGCTCACCGGTGCGGCATCGATCCGGAATGGTGCCACCGCCACGGTGTGGGCGCCGAGCTCGTTGTCGAAGGCGAAGCCCGGGCCGTCCCAGCCCAGCCGGACCTCGGTGGCACCGATGGACATCTCGTGGTCGGTCACCGCCAGGGTTGCAGCGGGCGGTGCCTCAGGCGTGCCGTACGCAGCCAGTGGCCCCAGCGGCAGACCGAGGGTCTGCGCCATGTGCACCGCTGCCTCGGCGTGCATGTCTTCGTGGAACAGGGCCAGCCTGAAGAAGTACAGACCCGGGTCGGTTTCTTCGGCCTGGGCCAGCAGCGCCAGGGTGTCGTCCAGGCTGGCCTGAAGGTCGGCCAGGGTCTGCTCCAGGTCGGGCAGGGGGAGCTGCCAGCGCCGGTCGTGCGGCACCTCGCTGGAGTTGTAGAGGGCGTCGGCATCCTGACCCTGGCGCTGCTGGCGCGCCGGCAGCCGGACGGCCAGCGGGTCCGCGTCCACACCGAGGCGCCGGAGCGGATGGCGCGCGATCCACCAGTCGGCGAACCAGCCGATGTGGCCCAGCTCCCAGAGCGGCGGATTGAGCTCGTCGCTCTGCGGGACCGGCATGGCCGGCCCCAGCGCCTGGGCATAGTCGGCGCACAGCGCCAGGGTGCGCTGGCGACTCTCCTGCAGCGCGCGCGCCAGCGATTCCCGACCATGGCGGCGATCCGATGCATGGGCGTCAGCCGTTCGGGGGACGCCGCAGGTAGACTGCGCCGCCATGGTCTGCTCCAGCCGCGTTGTCTCGTTCTCCATGCCGGGTGGGTGGTTCCGTGGGGGGATGGGTGTCGCGGGGGATTATGGGCTGTGCCGGATCGTCCAGCGCACGACCGGCCGGGAGCCTGCATGCCATTGACCACGGTCGGACTGCTGTTCGCCTACGACTGGGACTGGCGCGCCTTCGGGCCGATGCAGGGTGCCGATCTGCGCTGGGACCACTACGGCTTTGACCTGTTCAGCTTTCCCAGCAATCTGCGGCTGGCCGGTTTCGACATGCGCCGCACCGCCGACCGGCTGGCCGAACGCGGCCGGCGCGCAGGCTGGCGCGGCGTGCTCTCGCACCACGAACAGTTCGGTGCGCTGACGGCCGCGCTGGTGGCCGAGCGGTTGCGGCTGCCGGGCGCCCCGGTCGAATCCATCCTGGCGGCCCAGCACAAATGGCACGCCCGGCGGGTGCTGCAGCAGGTGGCGCCCGAGGCCAACCTGGGCCACCGGCTGCTGGACGCCACCTATGGCAGCGAGCTGCCGCCGGATGTGGCCTACCCCTGCTTTGCCAAGCCGGTGAAGGCCGCCTTCTCGGTGCTGGCCGGTCAGATGGACGGGATGGCCGACCTGCAGCGCCACACCCGGTTCGGGCCGATGGAGCGCTGGATCATCGAGCGGCTGGTAGAGCCCTTTGACGCCATCTGCCGCGAACGCCTGCCGCAGGCCGGCAGTGCCCACCGGCTGATGCTCGAAGAACCGGTGCCGGTGGGGGTGCCGCAGTACAACCTGGACGGCTGGGTCTGCGGCGGCGAGGTCCATGCGCTGGGTGTGGTGGACGCCATCTGCCACCCCGGCACCCGTGCCTTCATGCGCTGGGAGTACCCCAGCCAGCTGCCGTCGGCCATTCAGGCACGTGCGCTGGACGTGGCGCGCCGCTTCCTGCAGGCCATCGGCTACAGCGACGGCCTGTTCAACCTGGAGTTCTTCCACGACCCGCTGACCGATCGCCTCAGCGTGATCGAGTGCAACCCCCGGCTGGCCTCGCAGTTCTCCGACCTGTACCAGCGGGTGGATGGGGTCGACCCGCATGCCATGTCGCTCGCCATCGCCCTGGGGCGCGACCCGCTGGCCGTGCCCCGGCGGCCGGTCACCGCCGGTGTGGCCGCCAGTCTGGTGTACCGGGTGTTCCCGGGCGAGACGCCGCCTGCCGCGCCGGGTCGGCAGCAGCTGGCCCGGTGGCAGGGCGCGTTCCCGGACGGCATTGCCATGCCCATGCCCAAGCAGGGTCGCAGCCTGCAGCGCGACCACAAATGGACCGGCAGCCACCGCTACGGCATCGTCCACCTGGGGGCTGCCGACCGGGCCGCCCTGCGCGAACGGGCCGAGGCGGCCAGCGCGATGCTGGGCTGGCCGGCACCCTGGCGGGATGCGGCGCAGACCGTTCCGCCGGTGCCGGCGAAGGGATCAGCCGGCTGGCCGTGCGACCTGCTGGCGGATGTGCCGGGCCAGCCGGGACAAGGCCTCGCGGTGGGCCAGCACGGCATCGTCCAGGCCGGTGCCGGCGGCCGGCGCCTCGGTGACGAAACGCTGCCGCTGGCCAGCCCGAATGCCGCCGATGTCGCTGCCGGGTTCCCAGACCGCTTCCAGCCGGACGGCGCGGCGGTCGGCCCGCAGCTCGAACGCCTGCAGCTCCACGCGCACCCCGGTCAGGCCGGCCGCTGACCCGCCTGCCACGCCGGCGGGGTTGAGGTCGTGCTGCAGGGCGCGGGTAGCGGCATCGCGCAGCGGCTCGGCCCAGCGCGCCTGTTCTGAAGCCTGCAACGTGCCGGGCCCGGTGGCCACCACCAGCGTCTCGCGGTCCAGGTGGCCGGCCAGCCGCAGCGACAGCAGGCGCAAGGCCGGTCCGGCGTCGGGCGATCCGGCCTCGGCGGGCACCACCGGCAACCGCAGCATCACGGTGGCGGGCAGGGGCGCGGCGCAGCCGGCGAGCAGCAGGCTGGCGCCGATCAGGGCAAGGTGGCGGCGGTTCAGGGTGTTCATGGCGGATTGGGCGCGCTGCGCCCGCGCAGCAGCAGGTCGGGTTGCCGGTCGATGGTTTCGGCCAGTTCGCGCAGGGTGCGCGCGGCACGGGAGAGGTCCTGCAGGGTCTGCTCGGTCTGCAGGCGCAGGCTGGAGTCGTCCGCCGCCAGACCCTGGACCGCCTGGGCGGCCTGGCCCACGTCGCGGCTGCCGGTCTCGACCTGGCGTGCCGCCTGCCCGATGTCACGGGCCGCCGCCTCGATGCTGACGGCCGCCTGCTGCAACGCGGCCATGGTGCGGCGGCTGTCGGCCAGTGCTTCGGTGGCGCCGGTGCCGACCGGGGCCGCCTGCGCCTTCCAGGCCTCGGCCATGGCCTGCAGGGCGGCGGCGGCGGTGCGGGCATCCGACAGGCTCTGCTGCCACTGCGGATCGGCCAGCCACAGGCGCGCGGCCTGGGCGGTGTCGGTCAGTTCGCGGGTCAGGCGGGGCAGGTCGACGGCGGCCAGCTGGGCCTGGAAGTCCTGCAGGGCGCCGGTGGCCGCCGGAATCTCGTCGGTCGCCAGCCCGGGGGCTGCCGTGGTGCCGGGCAGCAGGTCGAGGTCGATGTACATCTGCCCGGTCAGCAGGCTCTGGGTGGCCAGCCGGGCCACCAGACCCCGCGCCACCAGGGCCGGAACCGGTGCCTCGGCGCCGGCCGCCTCGCCCAGCAGCTCGTGCAGCCGTGCGGTGTCCAGCGTGAGCCGGACCGGGACCCGCAGCCCGCTGGCGTCCGGCGGTGCCAGACCGATCTCGCTGACCTGGCCCAGCTGCACCCCGCGCAGGACCACCGGTGCGCCAGCCTGCAGACCATAGACCGAGTAGGGGAAGCGCACCACGGCGGCCTCGCGGCTGCGCGGTGCGGCGTCGCGCAGGGCCCAGGCCGCAGCGGCCAGCAGCACCGCCAGTCCGCAGACCACAAACACGCCGATGCGCCAGCGGGCCAAGGGTTTCATGAAGGTCGGCTCGGTTGATGGGGGTTCAGGAAGGCGCGCACCGCCGGGGGGCCGTGGTCCAGCAGTTCGCGCGGGTGACCCACGGCGGCCACGCGTCCGAGCTGGCGGTCCAGGAAGACCATCCGGTCGGCCACGTGCAGCACGCTGGCCATGTCGTGGGTCACCTTGACGATGGTGGTGCCCTGCTGCCGGCACAGCTGCAGGATCAGGTCGTCGAGTTTAGCGGCGCTGACCGGGTCGAGGCCCGAGCCGGGTTCGTCCAGCAGCAGCAACGCCGGCTCCAGGGCGAGCGCGCGGGCCAGGGCGGCGCGCTTGCGCATGCCGCCGGAGAGCTCGGCCGGCAGCTTGTGGCCGGCATCGTCCAGCCCGACCAGGGCCAGCGTGGCGCGGGCCCGGGCCGCCCGCTCCGGCGCCCCCATGCCGGCCAGCAGGCGCAGGGGCAGTTCGATGTTCTCGTTGACCGACAGCGATGTCCACAGGGCGCCGCCCTGGAACATGATGCCCATGCGCTGGCGCAGCTGCTGCAGCGTGCCGGCGTCCGATCGGTAGAGGTCGTGGCCGAAGACCTGCACCGAGCCCTGCGCCGGCACCTGCAGGCCGGCCAGGTGGCGCAGCAGCGAACTCTTGCCCGAGCCGCTGGCCCCCACCACCGCCACCACCTCGCCGGCGTCGGCCTGAAAGTCCACGCCTTCCAGCAGCAGGCCCTGGGCGTTGTGCACGCTCAGGTCCTGCACCAGCAGCACGGGGGTTGAGGATCGGGTCATGCCGGTGCGCCGGGTCAGTAGCCCAGCAGGGTGAAGAAGATGGTGGTCAGGCAGGCCACCGCAACGATCAGCACCAGCGCGCTCACCACCGCCCGGGTGGCGGCCCGGCCCACCGCTTCGGCGCTGCGGCCGGCCAGCAGGCCGGCGCGGCAGCCGGCCAGGCCCAGCACCACCGCATACAGCAGGCCCTTGAAGCTGCCGATCCACAGATGGGTCCAGGTGAGCGAGTCGCGGCAGTGCTGCAGGTATTCGGCGGTGGTGGCACCGTAGCTCAGCACGGCCGGCGCCCAGCCCGCGGCCACCCCGGCCACGGCGCCGAAGCCCATGAGCAGCGGGAAGGCCATCAGCAGGCCCAGCAGCCGGGGCAGCACCAGGTGGCCCACCGGGTCGATGCCCATGACCCGCAGCGCATCCACCTCTTCGTTGGCGGTCATGCTGGCCAGGTGCGCGGCGTAGGTGCTGCTGACCCGGCCGGCCAGGATGACGCCGGTCATGAGGCCGGCGAGTTCGCGGACCATGCCCACGGTGACCACGTCGGCCACATACAGCTGCCCCCCGATGCGGGCCAGCTGGGCGCCGCCCATGTAGCCCAGCATCAGGCCGACCAGCGCGCAGGCCAGCACCACGATGGGCAGCGCGCGCGGGCCGGTCTGGTCGAACTGCTCCAGCACCTCGCGCCAGCCGAACAGCCGGGGCCGGCGGCCCACGCGGGTCAGGGCGAGCAGCAGTTCCCGGCCGAAGGCGAACCCGGCCGGCGGGGGCAGGGCGGTGCCGGTGTCAGCCGACATGGATGGCGTAGACGCCCCAGGGGCACTTCACGAAGCGCTCGGGCAGGCTCAGCCGGGCCAGATCGGGGAAGCGGTCGGGTTCGTAGACCGCCCACAGGGGGCCCAGACCACCCAGCGGCATCGGCTGGCCGTCGAGGTGGGTGGCCACGATGACGCCCAGCCGCTTCAGTTCGCCCAGGGTGAGTTCGGCGTTGTAGCCGTCCACCGCACGCAGGCCGATCGGGGTGCTGTCGGTGGCCACTGCGCCGGCGGCTTCCAGCACCCGCGCCACCGTGGGGCCGCGCAGGGTGTGCCGGATGCCGTCGTATTCGAGCGTCGGCCGGATGTCGATGGCCGGCAGGGCGGCGATCTCGGCAAAGCCGAAGGCGTGCGCCTTGTCGAAGGCCACGCCGTGCTTGGCCATCATCTGGTCCAGCGCCTTGTTCAGTGGCGGGCGGTTGCCCTGGCGGATGGCACCGGAGACGGTCAGCAGGGCCGGGGCGGCCGCTTTTGCCGGGCTGGCGGCGGTCGCGCTGACCGGCAGCAGCGCGGCGCCGGCGGCGGCCTGCAGGAAATGGCGTTTGTGCATGGGGGCTCCGGTGGTTCGGGTGGGGTCGGAGCGTCAGTCTTCGAGCAGGCTGCGCAGCATCCACGCGGTCTTTTCATGCACGTCGATGCGCTGGGTCAGCACGTCGGCGGTGGGCTGGTCGTTGGCGGCGTCGACCACCGGGAACAGCGAGCGCGCGGTGCGGGCGGTGGCTTCCTGGGCGGCCACCAGATGGCGCACCATGTCGTCGGCCTTGGGAACGCCCTCGACCTCCTGGATCGAGGCCAGCTTGACGAATTCCTTGTAGGTGCCGGGGGCCGGGTAGCCCAGGGCGCGGATGCGCTCGGCAATGATGTCCAGCGCATTCCACTGCTCGGTGTACTGCCCCATGAACATGGCGTGCAGGCTGTTGAACTGCGGACCGGTGACGTTCCAGTGGAAGTTGTGCGTCATCAGGTAGAGGGTGTAGCTGTCGGCCAGCAGCTTCGAGAGACCGACCGCGATCTTCTTGCGGTCTTTTTCGGGGATGCCGATGTCGATCGGGGGGATGCCGGATTTTTTGCTTGCCATGGTGGGACTCCTTGCGTAAACCGGCCATCGTAGCGGCTCGCCGATGCCCGACCGGGGCAGGGTCCGGGTGGTCTGACAATCTATTGACAGATATATTGTTAATCAATATATTTGCGATCACTGATATTTGACCGGGCACGCTTCATGACTCCCTTGCGCCTACCGGTCCGCCCGCAGGTGGACCCGTTCTTCGACCCGCAGACCTGGACCGTCACCTATGTGGTGCACAGCGGCGCGGGCACGCCGGCCGCCATCGTGGACCCGGTGCTGGACTACGACCCCAAGTCCGGCCGCACCGGCACGGCGTCGGCCGAGCGGGTGGTGGCCCATGTGAAGCAGCTCGGTCTGCAGGTGCAGTGGATCCTCGAGACCCATGCCCATGCCGACCACCTATCTGCCGCGCCCTGGCTGCGCCAGCAGCTCGGCGGCCGTATCGGCATCGGGGCCCGGATCACCGAGGTGCAGAAGGTGTTCCGTGGCGTGTTCCATCTGGAGCCCGGGTTCAGCGTCGACGGTTCGCAGTTCGACCACCTGTTCGCCGACGGCGAGACCTTCCGCATCGGCCCGCTGGCGGTCGAGGTCATGCAGGTGCCGGGGCACACGCCGGCCTGCGCGGCCTACCGGATCGGCGATGCGGTGTTCGTGGGCGACACCCTGTTCATGCCCGATGTGGGCACCGCCCGTTGCGACTTTCCGGGCGGCGATGCCCGAACGCTGTACGCCTCGATCCGGCGCCTGCTGGCCCTGCCGGAGGCGACCCGGCTGTTCATGTGCCACGACTATCCGCCGCCCGGCCGCGAGGCCCGCTTTGAATGCACCGTGGCCGATCAGCGCGCCCGCAACATCCATGTGCACGACGGCATCACCGAAGACCAGTTTGTCGAGATGCGGACCCGCCGCGACGCCACGCTGGACATGCCGGTGCTGATGCTGCCGTCGGTACAGGTCAACATCCGCGCGGGGCAGATGCCGCCGCCGGAGGCCAATGGCACGACCTATCTCAAGATCCCGGTCAACGCCCTGTGAGGCAACTGACCTTTGTCCGTCCCTGAAGGAGATCCACCATGAAAAAGAATGTCGGCGGCATCGACCGCGCCCTGCGCATCACCATCGGCCTGTCCCTGGTGGCTGCGGCCTTTGCCGGTGTGCTCGGCCCCTGGGCCTACCTGGGCGTGCTGCCCCTGGCCACCGGCCTGATGGGCTGGTGCCCGCCCTACAGCCTGTTCGGCTGGAACACCTGCCAGCTGCCGCCGAAGGACGCCTGAGCCGTTCGCGATTTCGCCGTTCGCGCTTCAGGCGTCTTCAGCGCCTTCAGCGCTGCAGCGGCACGAACGGCGCGCGCGCCTCGTCGGCCAGGCCGTTGGCCAGCGTCTGCAGCAGCCGGACCAGCTGCGCCTGATCGTCGCTGTCCAGCGGCGACATCAGCCGCCGCGAAGCGGTTTCGGCCCGGGCGCGCGCCTGCACCAGCAACTCGTGGCCGGCAGCCGTCAGCGCCAGCGTCTTCTGGCGGCCGCTGCTGACACGCTCCACCAGACCGCGTTCTTCCAGACCGCGCAGCACCCGCATCACGGTCACCTTGTCGAATGCGAGGGCGCGGGCCAGCCGGGTCTGGTCGATGCCGGGCTCGCTGTGCACGATGACCAGCACCCCGTACTGGGCGGTGGTCAGGCCCAGATCGGCACAGGCGTTCTCGAACACCGCGGCCGCAATCTGGTGCAGGCGGCGCAGCAGAAAGCCGGGGCGCTGGTAGAGCTCTAGCGGTGTCATGGCGTGCGGTCTGCCCCCGGGAATTCACGGATGCCCCCGGCGGCAGTTGTCTCCTGATAATGGTACGCATGCTAACAATCAGGAGACACGCGATGAACCCCGTTAATACCCTGAGTCGGCGTCGGGCCACCCTGGCCATGGCCTGTGCGGCGGGCCTTGGTCTGGCCGCGCCGATGGCACTGGCCCAGGCGCCGGCCGACGGCCCGTTGAAGCTGATCGTGCCGTTCACGCCGGGCACCGGCATCGACCTGATTGCGCGCACCGTGGGGCCGCGCCTGGCGGAGCGGCTGAAGCGCCCGGTGGTGGTGGAGAACCGCGCCGGGGCGTCGGGGAACATCGGCACCGAAGCGGTGGTGCGCGCGCAGGCCGACGGCAGCACCCTGCTGGTCAGCGTGAACACGCTGGTGATGAACCGCAGCCTCTACCCGCAGCTGGGCTTCGATCCGGTCAAGGACCTGGCCCCGATCGCCCTGACCAGCTGGGGTCAGCTGCTGCTGGTGACCCATCCGCGCAGCGGCATGGCCAGCGCGACCGATCTGGTGGCCGCCGCCCGCAAGGCCCCCGGCAAACTGAACTACGCCTCGCCCGGCGTGGGCACGCCGCACCACCTGTCCATGGAGCTGTTCAAGACCACGGCCCAGGTGTTCCTGACCCACATTCCCTACCGCGGCACCGGCCCGGCCATGACCGACCTGCTCGGCGGCCAGGTGGACGCCATGTTCCTGCCCATCCATGTGGCGCTGCCGCAGGTGCGCGCCGGCAAGCTGGTGGCCCTGGGCATCGGCTCGGACAAACGCCACCCGCTGCTGCCCGACGTGCCCACCCTGGCCGAAGCCCGGGCCGGCAATGTGAACGTGGACATGTGGTACGGCATCTTTGCGCCGCGCAACATGCCGGCGGCCCAGGTGGCCCAGCTCAACCGCGAGATCAACGACATCCTGGGCAGCGAGGAAGTCCGCAAGGCCTTCAGCGCACAGGGCATGGACCCGGCCACCGGCACCCCCGAAGCTTTCGGCCAGCTGGTGGCGCGCGATGCCGACCGCTGGGCCGCGCTCATCAAGACCCAGGGCATCAAGGCGGAATGAACATGCGGATTGCAGTGGTGGGAGGCGGCATTGCCGGCCTGGCGTTTGCGCTGGCTCTGCACCAGCGCGGGCTGGCCTGCGATGTGTACGAGGGCGTCAGCGAGGTGCGTGAGCTGGGGGTGGGCATCACGCTGCTGCCCCATGGTGTGCGCGAGCTCGCGGCACTGGGGCTGCTGGAAGCCCTGCAGGCCTGCGCCATCGAGAACCGCGAGAGCGTGTTCTTCAACCGGTGGGGTCAGCGCGTGTACGGCGAGCCGCGCGGCCGCCACGCCGGCTACGAGCTGCCCGAACTCGGCATCCACCGGGGGCGGCTGCACGGCGTGCTGTGGCAGGCGGCGCTGGAGCGCATCGGCCGCGAGCGCCTGCACACCGGACACCGCTGCGTGCGCATCCAGCCGCAGGCCCGGGGCGCGGTGCTGCATTTCGACCCGGTCGACGGCGTGCGACCGGCGCCGGTGCAGGCCGATGTGGTGGTGGCCTGCGACGGCGTGAACTCGGCCGTCCGCCGCCATTTCTACCCGGACGACCGGGTCTGCTTCGGCGGCATCAACACCTGGCGCGGCACCACGGTGCACAAGCCCATCCTGGACGGGCGCAGCTACATCCGTGTGGGCTCCATCGACACCGGCAAGATGGTCATCTACCCGATCGCCGACAACGTGGACGGGCAGGGCAACCAGCTCATCAACTGGGTGGCCGAGATCCGCGACCCGCAGACCCGCATGAACGACTGGAACCGGCCCGGCCGGCTCGAAGCCTTCCTGCCGACCTTTGCCGACTGGCGTTACGACTGGCTGGATGTACCGGCCCTCATCACCGGGGCGCAGCAGATCTTCGAGTACCCCATGGTCGACAAGGACCCGCTGCCGCTGTGGAGCTTCGATCAGGTCACGCTGATGGGCGACGCCGCCCACCCCATGTACCCGCGCGGCTCCAACGGCTCGGCCCAGGCGCTCATCGACGCCCGCACCCTGGCCGACGAACTGGCGGCCACGCCGTCCGATCCGGCCGCTGCGCTGGCCCGCTACGACGCCCTCCGCCGCCCGGCCACCGCCCGCGTGGTGGAGACCAACCGCACGCTGCCGCCGGACTTCATCATCATGAAGGTCGACGAGCTCAGCGGTGGGCAGCCGTTCGACGACATCGACCGGCTGATCAGCCAGGACGAGCTGCGCGCCATCTCGGAGCACTACAAGCAGGTGGCTGGCTTCTCGCTTCGCACGCCGGCCTGAGGCCTGGGCCTCAGGCCATGCCGTTGCGGCTGGCCAGTTCCACGAACAGGGCGGAATGGTCGAGATCGGCCAGGCCGTGGTCGGCCGCTTCGGCAAACAGTTGCTCGAACAGGCTGGTGATGGGGGCGGTGAAGCCCACCTCCTGCGCCGTGGCCAGGGCATTGCGCATGTCCTTGAGCTGCACCGACACGGCGCCCCGTTTGGCGAAGTCGCGTTCGATCATGCGCTGACCATGCACCTGCAGGATGCGGCTGTCGGCAAAGCCGCCGGTGATGGCCTGCTTGACGCGCGCCATGTCGGCGCCGCCCTTCTCGCACAGCAGCAGCGCCTCGGCCACCGCGCCGATGGTGATGCCCACGATCATCTGGTTGGCCAGCTTGGCCAGCTGGCCCGCACCGTGCGGGCCGACATGGGTGGCACGGCCCAGCACCGCCAGCACCGGCTGCACCCGCTCGACATCGGCCGCCTTGCCGCCCGCCATGATGGCCAGCGTGCCCTGTTCGGCACCGAGCGTGCCGCCCGAGACCGGCGCGTCGATGTGGTGCACACCCAGCGCACCCAGCCGTGCGGCATGGTCGCGGGCCTGCGCCGGCTGGATGGACGACATGTCCATCACGATGCTGCCCGGCCGCATGGCCTGTGCCGCGCCCTGGCGGAACAGCACGTCCTCGACGATGCCGCCGTCTTCCAGCAGGGTGATGACCACATCGGCCTGGGCAACCGCCTCGGCCGGGGTGTCGGTCACGCGGGCGCCGAAGGGCAGCAGGCGATCGGACTTGGTGCGGGAGCGGTTCCAGGCGGACACGCTCAGGCCGGCTTCGCACAGGCGGCGGGCCATCGGAAAACCCATCATGCCGATGCCCAGCACCGCAATGTGCAGCGGAGGGAGCGAAGAGGGGGAGGCGCTGGAGGGGGAAGGCTGTGTCACGGCGGTGTGCTCTCTTGAGAGCGCGGATTGTAGGAGTCATGCCCCACCGGGCAGTGTTCCCGGATGGACAGCCCCACGCCGCCCGCGGTGCCACAATGCGCCGCCCTGCAACACCACGCACAAGGACGGTCCATGCCCACCACCCCCTCCCTGGATCCCGCCTGGCTTGATCGCGAGTACAACAACCGCGCCCTGGTGCCCGAGCATGTCGACATCTTTGCCCGCTGGGCGCGCGATTCGGCTGTGGCCCGCCAGGCCCCCGGCGCGATGATCGACGTGCCCTACGGCAGCGGTGCCGGCGAGATGCTCGACATCTTCCCGGCCGAAGGCGGCGGCGCTGCGCCGGCGCCGGTGCTGTTCTTCATCCATGGCGGCTGGTGGCGCAGCCTGGACAAGGCCGACCACTCCTTCGTTGCCCCGCCGTTCACCCGCAAGGGTGCCTGCGTGGTCATGCCCAACTACGCGCTGTGCCCGGCGGTGACCATTCCGCACATCACCCTGCAGATGGTGCAGGCGCTGGCCTGGACCTTCCGCCACATCGCGGCCCACGGCGGCGACCCCCGGCGCATCACCGTGGTCGGCCATTCGGCCGGCGGCCACCTGGCCAGCATGTTGATGAACTGCAGCTGGCAGCTGGTGGGTGCCGATCTGCCGGCCGACCTGCCGCGCAACAGCATGACCATCTCCGGCGTGCACGACCTGCATCCGGTCATGCACACGCCCTTCGTGCAGACCTCGCTGGGCATCACGCCGCAGCAGGTGGCCATGACCAGCCCGGCCCGCCTGCCGGCGCCGCGCCTGCGCAACCGGCGCGGACAGATCGAGGCGTTTGCCGGCGGCATCGAGAGCAGCGAGTTCCGCCGCCAGACCCGCATCCTGCAGCAGGCCTGGGGCCACAAGGTGGTGCCGGTGTGCGAGGAGCTGCCCGGCCTGAACCACTTCACCGTGGTCGACGCGCTGGCCGACCCGGCGCACCGGCTGCACGCCCGCGCGCTGGCCCTGCTCGGCCTCACATGAGCAGGTGTTCGCCGGCGTTGTCGCCGCCCAGAATCACGTAGTTCACCCGGCGCACATCCATCAGCCGGGTGCCGCCGGCATAGCTGATGGAGCTCTGCAGGTCCTGCTCCATTTCGGTCAGGGTGTCGGCCAGCCGGCCCTTGATCGGCTCCAGGATGCGCTTGCCTTCCACGTGGCGGTACTCGCCCTTGTTGAAGTCGCTGGCCGAGCCGAAGTATTCCTTGAACCGCTCGCCGTCCAACTCCACCGTGCGGCCGGGCGATTCCTCGTGGCCGGCGAACAGCGAGCCGATCATGACCATGGTGGCGCCGAAGCGGATGCTCTTGGCAATGTCGCCGTGGCAGCGGATGCCGCCGTCGGCCACGATCGGTTTCGTGGCCACCCGGGCACACCACTTCAGGGCCGAAAGCTGCCAGCCGCCGGTGCCGAAGCCGGTCTTGAGCCGGGTGATGCAGACCTTGCCCGGACCGACGCCGACCTTGGTCGCATCGGCGCCCCAGTTCTCCAGGTCGATCACCGCCTCGGGCGTGGCCACGTTGCCGGCGATCACGAAGCTGGCCGGCAGCTTCTGCTTGATGTGGGCGATCATGTCGCGCACGCTGGTGGCGTGGCCGTGGGCGATGTCGATGGTGATGTAGTCCGGCACCAGGCCCTCGGCGGCCAGCTGGTCCACCGTGGCCTTGTCGGGGTCCTTCACGCCCAGCGAGATCGAGGCGTACAGGCCGCGCGCGTGCATGTCGCGCACGAACTGCAGGTTGTCGATGTCGAAGCGGTGCATCACGTAGAAGTAGCCGTGCTGCGCCATCCAGACGCAGATCGGCTCGTCCACCACCGTCTTCATGTTGGCCGGCACCACCGGCAGGCGGAAGCGCCGTGCGCCCAGCTCCACGCTGGTGTCGCATTGCGAGCGGCTGTCCACGCGGCACTGGCGCGGCAACAGCAGGACGTTGTCGTAATCGAAGATTTCCATGGAACCCGGCTCCTGTGAATGACTGAACGTGTGAGCGCTTGGTCTGGCCGGTTCTGTGTGGTGCCCCGCCGTGCAGCGGGCACAAAAAACCGGGCGCAAGAATCTTGGGCCCGGTGCGCGATTCTAGGCCGACTCGACCGCAGGGTGTGGGCGCCCCTTCCTACAATCCCCGGATGCTCCCTGAACACCCCATCGCCGCCCCGGCGCCCGCCACCCTGAACGCACTGGTGGCCGGCCTCAATGCCGAGCAGGCCGCTGCCGTCACCCTGCCGGCCGAACACGCCCTCATCCTCGCCGGTGCCGGCTCGGGCAAGACCCGGGTGCTGACCACCCGCATCGCCTGGCTGCTGCAGACCGGCCAGATCACGCCCGGCGGCGTGATGGCGGTGACCTTCACCAACAAGGCCGCCAAGGAAATGATGACCCGCCTCTCGGCCATGCTGCCGGTGAATGTGCGGGGCATGTGGATCGGCACCTTCCATGGCCTGTGCAACCGCTTCCTGCGCGCCCACCATGCCACCGCCGGCCTGCCGGCCACCTTCCAGATCCTGGACACGCAGGACCAGCTCTCGGCCGTCAAGCGGCTGTGCAAGCAGTTCAATGTGGACGACGAGCGCTTTCCGCCCAAGCAGCTGCAGTGGTTCATAGCCGGCTGCAAGGAAGACGGGCAGCGCCCGCGCGACGTGGTGGCCCGCGACGAGGACACCCGCCGCAAGGTCGAGCTGTATGCGCTGTACGAAGAGCAGTGCCAGCGCGAGGGCGTGGTCGACTTCGGCGAGCTCATGCTGCGCTCCTACGAGGTGATGCGCGACAACGACGCCATCCGCGCGCACTACCAGCGCCGGTTCCGCCACATCCTGATCGACGAGTTTCAGGACACCAACCGCCTGCAGTACGCCTGGATCAAGATGTTCTCCAGCCCGCCGACCGAGGGGCTGCCGTCGGCCGGCAATGCGGTGTTCGCGGTCGGCGACGACGACCAGAGCATCTACGCCTTCCGGGGTGCGCGGGTGGGCAACATGGCCGACTTCGTGCGCGAGTTCCGGGTGCAGCACCAGATCAAGCTGGAGCAGAACTACCGCAGCGTGAGCAACATCCTCGATTCGGCCAACCACCTGATCGGACACAACACCGGGCGGCTGGGCAAGAACCTGCGCACCGAGGCCGGCGCCGGCGAACCGGTGCGGGTGCACGAGGCCACCAGCGACCTGGCCGAGGCGCAGTGGATGGTCGACGAAATCCGCCAGCTGGTGAACGACGGCCTGAGCCGCCAGGAGGTGGCGGTGCTGTACCGCAGCAACGCCCAGAGCCGGGTGGTCGAGACCGCGCTGTTCAACGCCGGTCTGCCGTACCGGGTGTATGGCGGTCTGCGCTTTTTCGAGCGCGCCGAGATCAAGCACGCGCTGGCCTATCTGCGGCTGATCGAGAACCCGCACGACGACACCAGCTTCCTGCGGGTGGTCAACTTCCCGCCGCGCGGCATCGGCGCCCGCAGCATCGAGCAGCTGCAGGACGTGGCCCGCGCCAGCGGCTGTTCGCTGCACGACGCGGTGAGTGCGGTCACCGGCCGGGCGGGTGCCGCCATCGGCGGCTTCGTGGCCCTGATGGATGTGATGCGCGAACAGAGCGAAGGCCGCAGCCTGCGCGAGACCATCGAGTTGGTGCTGGAGCACAGCGGTCTGGTGGAGCATTTCAAGGCCGAGCGCGAAGGCCAGGACCGGGTGGAGAACCTGCAGGAACTGGTGGCTGCGGCCGAGAGCTTCGTCATGCAGGAAGGCTTTGGCCGCGAAGCCGCCGCGCTGACCCAGAGCCCGGCGAGCCAGGGCCTGGACCCGGCATTGCCGGTGCTGGACGAACCGCTCGCAGCGGCCGAAGCCGTGCCCGGCGTGGACACCGACACCGGCGAGACGCTCAGCCCGCTGGCGGCCTTCCTGTCGCATGCCGCGCTCGAATCCGGCGACAACCAGGCGCAGGCCGGCCAGGATGCGGTGCAGCTCATGACGGTGCACGCCGCCAAGGGCCTGGAGTTCGACGCGGTGTTCATCACCGGGCTGGAAGAAGGCCTGTTCCCGCACGAAAACTCCATGAGCGACCGCGATGGCCTGGAGGAAGAACGGCGCCTGATGTATGTCGCCATCACCCGCGCGCGCCAGCGCCTCTACCTCAGCCATTCGCAGACCCGCATGCTGCACGGCCAGACCCGCTACAACCTGCGCAGCCGTTTCTTCGACGAGCTGCCCGAGGCCTGCCTGAAATGGCTCACACCGCCAGCCCCCACCGGCTGGACCGGGGCGGGCAGCGCCGGCTGGGGCGGTCACCGCGCCATGGGGCAGGCCGGGCGTGCACCGCAGCCCGCCTGGTCGGAGGGCTTCACCCGCGCGCCGGCCGCGCGAGAACCCGAGCCCGACCGGGGCACCGACATCCGCGCCGGCATGGCGGTGTTCCACAACAAGTTCGGGGAGGGCCAGGTGGTGTCTGTCGAGGGCGCCGGGGCCGATGCGCGCGCCCAGGTCAACTTCAACCGCCACGGCACCAAGTGGCTGGCGCTCAGCGTGGCCAAGCTCACGCCCATCACCTGAACCGTGACGCCGGTATGACAACCGGCGCAAACCCCCCGGCATTTACAGACTGTGATTTCGGTCACGGAACTTTCACGGCCTCGGCGGATGCTACTTGTGTCTTAACCCCCAACCCACGAGGACACAACCATGGCCCACCATCCCGTCGACGACTGCAACGACGCCCCCAACGAACACTTCCAGGACGTGCTGGAGAAAGCCCGCCTGAACCGCCGCGACATCATTCGCGGCGGCTTCGGTCTGGCTGCCCTGTCCACCGTGCCGATGCTGGCCGCCTGCGGTGGCATGAGCGAGCCCGAGCTGCCTTCGCTGGGCTTCAATGCCGTGGGCAAGTCGCTGGCTGACGGCGTCGTGCTGCCCGATGGCTACACCTACACCGTGGTGCACGCCACCGGTGATCGCCTGACCAAGGACATCCCTGCCTATTCGAACACCGGCGCCGAGAAAGACGACTGGTCCATGCGCGTGGGCGACCACCATGACGGCATGGACATCTTCTTCATCGGCCGCAACGGCCGTTACTCCGAGAAGAGCACCGACCGCGCCGTGCTGGCCGTCAACCACGAGAGCTCGGCCGACGCCCACTTCTTCCACCCGCGTGGCCAGACCACCAACGGCGTGGACGGCAAGAAGTTCAACCAGTTCGGCGGCTGGGACCAGGGCAAGCGCGAGATGCTGGAAGTCCTGAAGGAAATCAACCACCACGGCGTGTCGGTGGCCGAAGTCGAGCGCGGCAAGGATGGCCGCTGGACCTACAAGGACAACTCGGCCTACAACCGCCGCGTGAACGGCCAGACCCGCATGCGCATCACCGGCCCCGCTGCCCACCTGCGCGACATCCAGCAGTTCATGGTCACCAAGTACGCCACCGACGGCAAGTTCTCGCGCGGCACCCTGAACAACTGCGGCCACGGCCGGACCCCCTGGGGCACCTACCTGGCCTGCGAAGAGAACTGGGCCGCCTACTGGTACATGCCGCCCGGCTCGGCCGACGTGGACGATCGCACCAAGGCCTCGCGCCAGCGTTATGGCGTGATCAACGCCCCGGTGTCCAGCCCGACCGCACTGGTGGGTTCGCAAGGCTGGGCCTCGGTGTCCGACACCGACGACCGCTTCGCCCGCTTCAACGTGTCGGCCCCGGCCGCCACCCCGGCCGGCGACTTCCGCAACGAGCCGAACACCTTCGGCTTCAACGTCGAGATCGATCCGCTGGACCGCAAGGCCATGCCGGCCAAGCGCGTGGCCATGGGCCGTTTCGCCCACGAAGCCGCCGTCTGTGGCCTGCCCGAGAAGGGCCAGCCGCTGGCTTTCTACATGGGCTGCGACTCGCGCAACGAGTACATCTACAAGTTCGTGTCCACCGCCAAGTGGGACCCGCGTGACGTGGGCGGTGGCATGGCTGCCGGCGACAAGTACCTGAACGAAGGCAAGCTGTACGCCGCCAAGTTCAACGCCGACGGCACCGGCCAGTGGCTGGAGCTGGACATTGCCAAGCTGCCGCCGTCCTTCCAGGTCGGCACCCGCACCTACACCTTCGCCAATCAGGCCGATGTGCTGGTGAACACCCGCATCGCCGCCAGCGCTGCCGGTGCCACCCGCATGGACCGCCCGGAGTGGGGTGCCGTGAACCCGCGCAACGGCGAGGTGTACTTCACCCTCACCAACAACAGCAGCGCCAACCGCAACGCCAATACCACTGACGCCGCCAACCCGCGTGCCTACGCCGACAACGACGGCAACCGTGGCTCCGGCAACCCCAACGGCCACATCATCCGGTTCCGCGAGGCCGCCGGTGCATCGACCGCCACCGAGTTCACCTGGGACATCTTCCTGTTCGGTGCCGAGGCCGACGCCGACCAGAGCACCATCAACCTGTCCAAGCTGACCCCGGCCAACGACTTCTCGTCTCCTGATGGCCTGTGGTTCAGCCCCACGACCGGCATCTGCTGGATCCAGACCGACGACGGTGCCTACACCGACGAGACCAACTGCATGCTGCTGGCCGCCATTCCGGGCGAAGTGGGTGACGGTGACGAGGTGAACATCGCCAACGCCGGTGCCACCGTGCCGCAGAAGACCTTCCTGGGTGCCACCCTGGGCGAGGCCCGTCTGCGCCGCTTCCTGGTCGGCCCCAAGGGTTCCGAGATCACCGGCCTGACCGAAGCCGACGATGGCAAGACCATCTTCGTCAACATCCAGCACCCGGGCGAGGACACCGATGCCATCGGCACCAACGCCGACTACACCTTCCAGAGCACCTGGCCGTCGAACGCCGGTTACGGCCCGGGCAAGCGCCCGCGCTCGGCCACCATCGCCATCCGCCGCAAGGACGGCAAGCCGATCGGCCTGTGATGCGCCACCGGCCCCTCCCGGGGCCGGGCAACAAAAAACCCGGATCGCTTGCGCGGTCCGGGTTTTTTTTCGGGTCGGGCGGTTTCAGCGGGGGGCGGCCGGGTGGGCCTCGGGCCCGCGCTGTTCCATGTAGCCCCGACCATCCTTCACGCCGGTGCGGCCAGCGATCTGCCAGGCGGTGCGCTGACCGATCAGGCTGGCCAGGAACTCGAGTTCTTCGTCGGTGTGGTTCAGGGCTGGCGCCGGGGTGATGAAGCGGCCGTCACGCGGCTGCACCTCGCCCCAGAACGACTGGTGGTAGCTGCTGACCGACTCCACCTGCTGGCCGCGCGTGGCCAGATCGACCGTGCCGTAGCAGTTGCAGAAATAGGTCCGGTTGGCCTCGTTGGCCATCACCTCGGTGTACACGCCGGTGCCCCGGATGCCCACGGTCAGGGTGGGCGTGACGATCTGCCGGCTGCTGCCGCTGCCGAAGGCGCTGCCCAGGGCTCCGGCCAGCAGGCGCACGCCGCTGACGTTGCTGAGCGAATTGCCGCGCTCCAGCCGCAGGCGCGAGTTCTGGCGCACATGGAAGGCCGCGTTGCCCAGCACGAAGGTCAGGCGGGACGCCGGACCGCTGACGATCTCGTCGCCGGTCTGCACCGACTGGCCGGCCAGCAGACGCGCCCCGTTGAGCAGGATGTCGCCGACCAGTTCGATCACGTTGGAACGCTGCTGGGCGGCAGCGGTGCCGAATCCGCCCAGCGCCATCCAGGCCGCTGCGGCCTGAAGGGTCTGGCGCCGCCGGAACCAGGTGATCTCCGCCTCGTCGCGGCCTTGCAGGACATGCTGTGTCATGGAAACTCCGTCTTCAGGGGTTGGTCGATGCCGGCGGGTCGGACCCTTCGGCCTGGAAACTGTCGCGTACCGAGAACCAGATCGAGGTGTGGAACATGGCGGCCATCAGCAGTACCAGCGGGTACAGCACCGCGGACAAGCCGGCGCCGCCACCCAGCATGGCGCCCAGCACCCCGACCAGCAGGCCGGCGATCATGAAGAACGCGCCCCAGCCGATGGCATAGAAGAACAGCGCGCCCTTGTTGGCCCAGCAGGCCATCAGGCTGAAGAACAGGCTCTTGCCGGGGCTCACGCCGCGCCAGTACACCAGCGCCGGTGCATGCCAGAAAGCCATCATCACCGGCAGGTAGACCAGCATGGCCAGCCACAGGCCGGGTTCGCCGGCCAGGGCCTGAACCATCTCGGGCGTGAGCTCGTCGCCGGTGGCCGGCAGGGCATCGGCCGTGCCGGCCAGCAGGGCGGCAGCCACCAGCACCACCAGCAGCCCCACGGCATACAGGCCCCCCAGCATGATCATGGCGCGGGTGCGCTCGGCACCGCCCCGGAAGGCCAGCACCAGCTGCGACGGCATGGGGAAACGGCCTTGCTCGGCCTCGCGGGTGGCGGCCATCAGGCCCAGGGTGGCGGCCGGCACCAGGCCCACCGACAGGGCAGTGCCCACCAGCGGCACCAGCGACAGCACCGACACCGCGGCCATGAACATGAAGAACAGGCCACCCATGGCCAGGGGCTGGCGGAAGAAGGTGCGGATGCCCAGGCGGACCCAGGTCAGTCCGGTGCTGGCGGGGACGAGGTTGAGTTTCATGCGGTTTCAAAAGCCGGGTCGAGCAGCGCGGCGGCTTCGGTCAGACCCCCTTGCAGGCGGCCCCGCAGCACACGTTCGAAGTGCCCGGGGTCGTGGGGTTGGAGCAGGGCGGCCTCGCGCGGCAGGTGCAGGTCCCAGAGGCGGGACAGCCAGAAACGCAGCGCCCCGGCGCGCAGCAGCGCCGGCAGCAGCTGGCGCTCGGCCGCCGTCAGCGGACGCACCGCCTGGTAGGCGGACAGCAGGGCTGCGGCCCGCGCGGCGTCGTGGCGGCCGTCGAGCGCCGGGTCGGCGTCGTGCGAGACGCACCAGTCGTTCAGGCAGACCGCGATGTCGAACAGGAAGGTGTCGCAGCCCGCGAAATAGAAGTCGAAGAAGCCGCAGAGCCGGTCGCCGTCGAACATGACGTTGTCGCGGAACAGGTCGGCGTGGATGGGGCCGCGCGGCAGCGCCTGGCAGGCGGGCAGGGCGGCCACATGGTTCTGGTAGGCCAGTTCGGCGCGGATCAGCGCCGATTGTTCCGGGGTCAGGAAGGGCAGCACCACCGGCACCGTCTCGTTCCACCAGGGCAGGCCGCGCAGGTTGGGCTGCTGGCGGTTGAAGTCGCCTCCGGCCAGGTGCATGCGGGCCAGCATGGTCCCCACGGCAGCGCAGTGGTGGGCCTGGGGCGCAAGTTCGCTGCGGCCGGCCAGCCGGTCCACCACGGCGGCCGGCTTGCCCTGCACCGTGTGCAGGATCTCGCCACGCGCATCGGCGGCCGGGTCGGGCACCGGGATGCCACGCGAGGCCAGGTGCTTCATGAGGTGCAGGTAGAACGGCAGCTGCTCGAAGCCCAGCCGCTCGAACACGGTCAGCACATGCTGCAGCGTCTGGCCGTCACGCTCGCTGGTGACGAAGTAATTGGTGTTCTCGATGCCGCCTTGAATGCCCTTGAGCTCGG
>PNMF01000020.1 GCA_013823485.1 Comamonadaceae bacterium | reverse complement strand
CACACCACGGTGCCGATCTTCATGGTGGTGGGGCCGGCGGCCATGCTGGATGCAGCACCCAGGGCCAGCGCCACGCCCAGCGCGGGCTTGAGCAGCCGCGCTCGCCAGGACGAGACAGGGGAAGAAGCCGAACCGCCTGAGGAGAAGGAGAAGATGCCTGCCAGTTTCATGATGAAGCTCCAGTGGTGAGGGATGCGCGCAGGAGAACCGATCTGATGTCGTTCTCCCGGGCTTTTGTCCCTCCGTGGAGCCTCTGGCGAGGCCGGCCCACTCTCGGACCAGACCCTGCGTCACCGCAGACGGAACCCTAGTGAACCTACGCACTGGCTGCCGCAACCGACAGTTGCAGACCGCTCTCCATGCACGCTTTCCTCAAAGCAGGATGTGTGCCACCCGTTTCGGCCCGCCCCAGGCCCGTTTCGCCCTGTTCAAAAGCGGGCGCGGGCGAGCGGATGCACCGAGATCAGTCGCTGGCGCACCAACTGGACGCAGCCGGCGGGCATTCTTCCGTCAGCTCCCAGGCGGTGCGGTAGCCACCGATCTGCTGCACATGGGCCAGCAGCGCCTGGAAGAACGGATTGGCACCCAGGGTGGACGAGTCACCGACCAGCAACAGCTTGCGGCGGGCGCGGGTCATGCCCACGTTCATCCGACGGATGTCGGAGAGGAAACCGATCTCGCCCAGGTGGTTGCTGCGCGTCAGCGAGATCGCAATGATGTCGCGCTCCAGGCCCTGGAATGAGTCGACCGTGCCCACGCTGAGCAGGCGTTGCTGCATCAGGCTGCCCAGCCCGGGGGTCTGTTCGATGGCGTCCTTCAGGCAGTTGATCTGTGCGCGGTAGGGGGCAATGACGCCGATGGTGAGCGGCCGGTCTTCGTGCCGATGTTCTTGCCGGGTGGGGTCGCAGGGCGCCAGCAGCCGGGTCAGGCGCCGCAGCAGCAGGTCTGCCTCTTCCGGGTTGGCGGTGGAGCGGCTTTCGGGCACGGTGATCTCCAGAAAGCCGAAGCCCGCCGTGTCGAGAAACTCCACCGGCAGGTCGGGCCCGAAGGCCGGGTCGTGGGCCGCCAGGCCGGCCTGGCGCACCGACTCATGCGCCCGCAGCTGGCCACCATAGAACTGCCGGGAACTGAACGCCATGATCTGCTCGTGCATGCGGTACTGCACGGTGAGCATCCGGGCCGTGGCCGGCTGCCGCTGGATGCATTTCTCGAACAGGGTTTCGCGCAGGCCCTCGCGGGCCGCCTTCTCGCTTTTCACGGTGGGCGGCAGCTGGTGGTGATCGCCGGCCAGCACCACGCGCTGACCCCTGGCGATCGGAATCCAGCAACCGGGTTCGATGGCCTGGGCGGCCTCGTCGATGAAGACGGTCTCGAAGCTCAGGTCGCGCAGGTTGCGGTGGCTCGCACCGACCAGGGTGCAGGTGATGACCTGCACCGAGTCGAGCACGTCGGCGGTGATGAAACGCTCCAGATCGTCGGCCTGCAGGAACAGCTGCCGCGCCTCCTCCTTGAGCCTCTGGCGCTGCTGCCGCTCCTCAGGGCCGAAATGGCGCAGGTACTGCGTGGCGCTCTGGCGGTACTGGTCGGCGGTCTGGCGCAGCGCACGCATCCGGCTGTGGCCGGGGTGGGCCATCACCCGGGCATCGAGCGTGTGCTCCAGCAGCAGGTCGGACACGCGGCTGGGGTTGCCCATGCGGATCACCCTGACGCCGTGCCCGGCCAGCTTCTCGGTCAGCAGGTCGACTGCGGTGTTGGAGGGCGCGCACACCAGCACGCGCCGCTCGCGGCGGATGGTCTCCCGGATGGCCTGCACCAGGGTGGTGGTCTTGCCGGTGCCGGGCGGGCCGTGGATGATGGCGACGTCGCGGGCCGCGATCACATGGCGCACCGCCGCCTGCTGCGAATCGTTGAGCGGGCCGGGGTAGAACAGGTCGTCGGGCCTGGGCTCATCGAAGCGGGCCTGCCGGGCACCCAGCAGCACGTCGCGCAGCTCGGCCAGCCGGTTGCCGCGGGCGCGCAGCACCTCGTTCATGGCCTGGTTCATCTCGCGGTAGCTCACCTCGTCGAAGGTGAGGTCGATGCCCAGCTTGCCGCCCTCCAGCACCCAGTCGGGCAGGTCTTCCCGGGTGGTGGTCAGCAGCAGCTTGTTGCGCCGCACGCCGGTGATGACGCCCCCCAGCGTGGGCTGCTCCGACGTCGCATGCCCCTGCACCGGGCCGAACAGGGCCGCGTTCCTGCCGACCTGGAACAGGTGCAGGCCTTCCTGATGGGCCGGGCGCTCCAGTTCCAGCACCAGCTTGCCGCCAAAACCGATGTCTTCGCGGGTGATGACGACCGGATGCCAGGTGATGCCCCGCCGCTTGCGCTCCTGGATGCCCGCCTGGGCACTCTTGAGCTTGAACTGCGCCTGGTCTTCCTTCTGCTCCAGCTGCATCAGGGCGTGCACATGGCGCAACTCGGATTCGACCGCTGCGGGGTCTCTCGGAATGAAGTCAAGGTCCGCCAGAGGGGATGCAGGTTCACCTGCCCGGTAGGTCACAACCGAAGGCCTTCAACGGCCTTCGCCGAGCGGATGCTGCGGTTCCTGCGCTTCAGGATCGCTGTCGACCAGCGGCACCTGCCGGGCCAGGCTGTTGCGGATGAACTGCTTTTCATAGTGGCGATTGCGCCGGTTCTTCTTGGCCGACGCGCGTTGCCCGGACCGTTTGTCCACAACGATGACATCGATCTGGCTCAGATCATCCAGATGCTGGATGACTTGGGGTGAATTGCGGCGCGGCATGTTGATGACGATGGTGATGGTGGGCGTTCAGCCCAGCCATTGGACCAGCTGACGGGCCACCCCGGCATCGTTGAGGAGATCCAGGTGCCCGGTGCGGAAAGCCAGGTGCCGGTTCGGGCCGGGGAATGCGAGCGTGCGGGCCGGATCGGCGTGCTGGCCCAGCGCGCTGTGCAGCGGCACCAGGCCATCGCCCAGCAGCCGGTCGGCGACCCGGCTGCGTCGGGGGGCCAGCGTGGCGGCCACCGCAAAACAGTCGATGCCGGCGGGCAGGGGCAGCGGGGTTCGCTGGTCGGGCCGGCGGCGGAACCGGTCGTGGCCTTGCCAGTCGGTGTCCCGCACATGGCCGTAACGCAGGTCGGTGATGCCGGCGCTGCGCAGCTGGGCCAGCCGGGCGAAGGGCCGGCTGAACGGCGTGCTGCCCAGCAGCAGATCGACCCAGTGTCCCGCACGCTCCAGCGGCGCTCCGTGGTGAGGCGAGCCCAGGAACACCATGCGCTGCAGTTGCGCGGGCCACCGGTGGCCCGCCTCGGTGCCTTCATGGCAGGCAGCACGCACCACCAGCCCGCCCATGCTGTGCGCCAGCACGCTGAAGGCCTGCAGCGGCACCGGCCAGGCGGCCAGCAGGGCTTCGATCCGGCCGGCCAGCTCACGCCCGTTGACCGAGGTGTGCAGGCCGGTGTTGTAGTGCACATGGATCGGGGTGTAGCCCCGCTCATGGGCCAGGTGGGTGCCGTGGTCGTGCCCAGCCCGCTCCCACTGCAGGTCGTTCATGCACAGCCCGTGCACCAGCAGCAGCAGCTGGCCGGTGACGCCCTGAAGCGCATCGGGCGATGACAGATCGATCGGGCGGCCGCCCCGGCGCAGCGCCATGCGGATGGCCAGCGGGTTGTTGTCGGCCGCCAGCCGATCCCCCATGACGCCGTTCAGGGCGGCGAGCACCGCCTCGCGCTCGGCCGCCGGGGTACCTGTGTCGGCCCCGGTCATCACCCGGTCCAGCAGGGGCTCGATCCGCAGCAGCCCGGCCTGCAGGCCCTGGTCCACCAGGCGGGTGATGCCGTGGATGCCCTGGTAGACCATGCCGGTCAGGCCGCGGGTGCGGCCGGGCTCGGTACCGCCGGGGAGCCCCATGCTGCCCAGCACAGACTGGTGCACCCCCTCGACCACACGCGCCACACCGGCGGTGGCCTGGACCGCCATCCGGGCCGAGCCGCGCAGATCGCTGGCCCGGAACCGGCTCATTGCGGCAGGCGCATCGCCAACCGGCGGGCCACCCGGATGGCCGCGACCGGGTCGTGGCAGACCGCATCGGCCCCGTAGGTCTCGGTGGTGGGCTCGGGGGTGGTGAGCGCGACGCCGCCCAGCAGCACGGCCATGCCCGGGTTGAGCGAACGGGCCCGGAGCCGGGCGACCAGGTCGGCCAGGGTAGGCAGCTGCTCGCCCAGGCCCACCGACAGGCCCAGCACGTCGTAGCGGCTGCCCTGCACGGCGGCAAAAAGGGCGTCTTCGGTGCTGGCCACCTCGACGCGCACCTCCCAGCCATCGGCCGCAAACAGCTCCGACACCATGGTCAGACCGAGCAGGTGCTGGGAGCCGGGCGCCGACGCGACCAGGGCCCTGAACCGGTCGGGCGCTTCCCGTTGGGGGTGCCGGTCCATGGCGGCGAAGTCGCGGGTGATGTTCTGCATCCGCAGCAGGCCCAGCGTGACCTCCGAGAAGCCGATCTGGTCCTGGTCCCACCGGGATCCCAGCCAGCGTGCCGCCGGCGCCACCAGGTGCAGCAGCACATCGGCCACCGCATGGTGCTGCTGGCGCAGCCGGTCGAGGTAGTCGCGCCCGACGCGCTCGTCTGCCTCGTAGCACAGGCGTGCAAATTCGGCGATCTGGTCGGCGTCGGCGCTGAACGGGGTGGCATCGCTGCCGGGCTCGGTGCCGGCGTGGGCGCTGTCGCGCAGAAGCTGCGGAACGATGCGCGAATCGATCACCGACAGCAAGGACCTCATGCAGTCCGAATGCGTTCCCTGCCCACTGCCGATCTCGTCACGCAGATGATGACTTTGAGACATGCGACTCCCCCCGACCGGTTGGCCTGCCGAAGATGCAGACAGGCCTGTGGAGGCTCCGCTCCGCAGCCCGGGATTCTTGCGGCACTGATGGCGGTCGAGAATAAAAACCCACCGCTGCGCTGTCAATGCTTGCATCCGGGCCGCCAACGTGGTGGCGTTCCGGGGGTCGGCGGCCAGCCGATGGGGCCAGACTTCAGCCGGCACAAGGGCATTGCCGCAACGGCACGAAACCACGCCAAAGCACCTAGAATTTTCCGATGCGCCGTTTCTGGGTCCTCGTGCTGTGCCTGCTGCTGCCCCTGCAAGGATGGGCGGCCCGGTATTCGCCTGCCCCACCCTGCCCCATGCAGGAGATGATGGCCATGGGCGCGGAATCCGGCATTCCCATGGACATGCTGATCGAGGCCATGGACGACTGCTGCAACGACCTCGACACCTTCCAGCGCACCGGCCAGCTCTGCAAGGGTGTCCCGATGGGCGCAACGCCGGTGGCCGACATTTCATCGTTCCCCACCTTGGCCGTCACGGCCCGTCTGACGCAGACGCCGCCCGAACCGCGATGGCGAAGCCTGCCCCCGGGCGCAACAACGCGCCTCTGGCGACCCCCTTCATCCCTCTGATGCTTCTGTTGGCGCAGCCCCCCGCCCCGGGGGTGCTGCTGTCGCAGGCGACACGGGCTTCGATGCCCTGGCCTGCCCGCCCCGGAGATCAGACATGGGACTTCGTTCAGCCCTTTTTTCGACCTTTCTTGGCGCCCTCCGCTCTGCCCTGCCGGGCCGTGCGGCGCTGGGCATGGCAGCCGCGTTCGCGGCGATCTCGCCGGCCTCGGCCACCGAGCCGCTCGGCCTGAAGGCGGCCATCGGCATGGCGGTTGCACGCTCGCAGAGCGCCGCCGCCGCGTCCGCAGCGGCACAGGGTGCGCGCGACATGGGCGTGGTGGCCGGGCAGCGGCCCGACCCGGTGCTGCGGCTGTCGCTCGACAACCTGCCGGTGGACGGGCCGGAGCGCTTCAGCACCACCCGGGACTTCATGACCATGCGCTCGGTCTCGGTCATGCAGACCTGGCCGAGTGCGGCCAAGCGCCAGGCGCGCAGCGAGCGTTTCGAGCGCGAGGCCGATGCCGCCCTCAGCGAGCGGGATCGGCGCATCGCCCTGCTGCAGGCCGAGGTGGCGCAGGCATGGCTGGAGCGGCACCTGCAGGAGCAGCGCATCGGCTTGCTGCAGGCCCAGGTGGCTGAAGCACGCCTGCTGGTCCAGACCACCGAGTCGGCGGTCCGGGGCGGCAAGGCCACCCTCGACGACGCGCTGGGCGCGCGCGAGCTGCTGGCGCAGCTGGAGCAAGGCCTGATCGGCGCGACCGCCGACCGGGCCGAAGCACGTCTGTGGCTGGCCCGCCTCACCGGGGGCCCGCCCGACCAGCCGCTGGCCGACCCGCCGCCGCTGCGGCAGCGTCCCGCGGCGCTGGGCGAGTCGACGCTGGCCGAGCGCCTGCCCGACATCGCCGCGCTGCAGGCCAGGGAGCGGGCTGCCCGGGCAGAGGCCGAGGTGGCCCGCCAGGAACTCGATCCCGACTGGAGCGTGGAATTCATGCTGAGCCAGCGCGGCCGACAGTTCTCGAACATGGCTTCGGTGGCGGTGTCGGTGCCCCTGCAATGGGACAGGCCGCAGCGCCAGGAGCGCGAGCTGGCCGCACGTCTGTCGCGGGTGGACGAACTGCAGGCCGAACGCGAGGAGCAGACCCGCGAGCGGCTGTTGCAGGTGCAGCGGTGGCGGGAGCAGTGGCGGTCCGGTCTGGATCGGCTGGACTTTCTGGATACCCGGCGCGCGCCCCTGTCCGCGCAGCGGGTCGATGCCGCACTGGCCGCGTACCGGGGCGGGCGCGAGGGCCTGGGCCCGGTGCTTCAGGCACGCCGAGCGGTGCTGGATCTGGCGCTGGAACGCCTGCTGCTCGAGCGGCAGACCGCTGGCGCCTGGGCCCAGCTCGAATACCTCCTGACCGACAACCACACCGGGGCGAAGCCATGAAACATCAGCGTGCAACCACCGTGCTGGCCGGGCTGGCGGTGCTGGCCGCCGCCAGCGGCGCCGGCTGGTGGCTGGGGGTCCAGCAGGGCAAGGCCGGCGCCCTGCCGGCGGCCGGCGAACCGGCGTCTGCCCAGGCTGCGGCCGGCCCAGGGCCGACGGACATCGACCCTTCGCAGTGGACCATCCCCCAGGGGGAGGAAGCCACCCGCCGGCACATCCGCGACGGGCTCAAGGCGGGTGACCAGGACCCGGTGACCGGCCGACGCATCCTGAACTACCACGACCCCATGGTGCCGGGCAAAAACTTCGATGCCCCGGCGAAATCGCCGTTCATGGACATGATGCTGGTGCCGCGTTATGCCGGCACCGACGCGGCCGACGCCAGCAGCGTCACGGTGAGCTCGCGCATCCAGCAGAACCTCGGGCTGCGCACCGCGCCGGTGGTGGAAGGGTCCCTGGCGTCCGAGGTGACGGCGGTGGGCAACGTGGCCTGGAACGAGCGGGAGCGGGTGGAGGTGTCGTCGCGGGCGATGGGCTTCGTCGAGAAGCTCCATGTGAAGGCCACCTTCGACCGGGTGGCGGCCGGCGCCCCCCTGGCCGACCTGTATGTGCCCGAGTGGGTGGCCGCACAGGAGGAGTACCTGGCTCTGGCCCGGCTTGACGGCGAGGGCGTCGACCCCCTGAAGGACGCCGCGCGCCAGCGCATGCGCCAGGCCGGCATGACCCCGGCCCACATCCAGCGGGTGGCGAGTTCAGGTGCGGTGCAGCCCCGCCTGACCCTGACCGCACCGTTGGCGGGCATCGTGAGCGAGCTGATGGTCCGCGAGGGCGCCACCGTCGCCCCGGGCATGGCGCTCATGCGGCTGCAGGGTACCCGCACGGTGTGGGCCGAAGGGGCGGTGCCGGAAAGCCAGGCCGCACTGATCGGGCCGGGCACGCGCGTGCGCACCACCAGCCCGGGCGCGCCGGGGGAACGCTTCGAAGGCCGGGTGCAGGCCCTGTTGCCCGAGGTCGATGCGGTCACCCGCACGGTGCGCGCGCGTGTCGAACTGGCCAACCCGCAAGGACGGCTGGTACCCGGCATGCAGGTCAGCATGCGGCTGGACCCCCGCGCCGGCCCGGCCACGCTGCTGGTGCCCAGCGACGCCATCATCCGGACCGGGCGGCGCAGCGTCGTGATGCTGGCCGAGGACGGCGGTCGGTTCCGGCCGGTGGAGGTGGTGCCCGGCAACGAAGCGAATGGGCAGACCGAGGTGAAGGCGGGTCTGGAAGCGGGCCAGCGGGTGGTTCTGTCGGGACAGTTCCTGATCGACTCCGAGGCCAGCCTGCGGGGTCTGGAAGCACGCCTGAACCAGGAGCCGCCGGCCGGGGCCGCCCAGCCGCGCTACACCACCGATGCCGTGATCGATGCGCTTGCCGGCGACACGGTCACGCTGACGCATCCCCCGATCCCGGCGCTCAAGTGGCCCGAGATGCAGATGGACTTCCGGTTGCCGCCGAAAGAGCGCCAGCCCCGGCGGATGGAGGTGGGGGACCGGCTGCAGATCGAGTTCGAGATGCAGGACGGTGACGTGCCGCAGATCACCGGCCTGAAGGTGATGCCGCCGGAGAAGACCCGATGATCGCCGGCCTGATCCGCTGGAGCATCGGCAACCGCTTCCTGGTGCTGCTGGCCACCCTGCTGCTGAGCGCCTGGGGTCTGGTGGCCTTGCAGCGCACACCGGTCGATGCCCTGCCCGACCTGTCCGACACCCAGGTCATCATCCGGACCACCTGGCCCGGGCAGGCGCCGCAGATCGTGGAGAACCAGGTCACCTACCCGATGACGACCACGATGCTGTCGGTGCCAGGTGCACGGGCGGTGCGGGGCTTCTCGATGTTCGGCGACAGCTTCGTCTACGTGCTGTTCGAGGACGACGTCGACCTCTACTGGGCGCGCTCGCGGGTGCTGGAATACCTCAACCAGGTGCAGGCGCGCCTGCCGGCCGGTGCGGCATCGGGCATCGGGCCGGATGCCACCGGCGTCGGCTGGATCTACCAGTACGCGCTGGTGGACCGCACCGGCTCGCAGGACGTGGCGCAGCTGCGGGCCCTGCAGGACTGGTTCCTGCGCTTCGAGCTGAAAACCGTCCCCGATGTGGCCGAGGTGGCCAGCGTGGGCGGCATGGTCAAGCAGTACCAGATCGTGCTCGACCCTGACCGGATGGCCGCCTACCGGGTGACCCAGGCCATGGTGGCCGATGCGGTCAGGCGGGGCAACCAGGAGGCCGGAGGCTCGGTACTGGAACTCGGCGAGACCGAGTACGCGGTGCGCGCCAGCGGCTACCTCCGCACGCTGGACGACTTCAGGGCCATTCCGCTGATCACCGGTGCCGGCGGCGTGTCGGTCCGGCTGGGCGATGTGGCGCGCGTGCAGACCGGACCGGAGATGCGGCGCGGCATCGGCGAGCTTGACGGCGAGGGCGAAGCGGTCGGCGGCGTGGTGGTCATGCGCTCCGGCAAGAATGCCCTGCAGACCATCGAGGCCGTGAAGGCGAAGCTGGCCGAGCTGCAACGCAGCCTGCCCGCCGGGGTCGAGGTCGTCCCGGTGTACGACCGATCGGGGCTGATCGAGCGGGCGGTGAAGAACCTCGGGGAAAAGCTGATCGAGGAATTCGTGGTGGTCGGGCTGGTGTGCCTGGCCTTCCTGTTCCACCTGCGCAGTGCGCTGGTGGCCACCATCTCGCTGCCGCTGGGCGTTCTGGCTGCCTTCATCGTGATGGAGCGCCAGGGCATCAATGCCCATGTGATGTCGCTGGGCGGCATCGCGATTGCCATCGGGGCCATGGTGGACGCCGCCATCGTCATGATCGAGAACGCCCACAAGCACCTGGAACGCTGGGCACACCGGCATCCGGGGGCCACCTTGCAGGGCGAAGCGCGTTGGCGGGTGATCGGGGATGCCGCGACCGAGGTCGGGCCCGCGCTGTTTTTCTCGCTGCTGATCATCACGGTCAGCTTCCTGCCGGTGTTCACGCTGGAAGCACAGGAGGGCCGGCTGTTCGCGCCGCTGGCCTACACCAAGACCTACGCCATGGCGGCGTCGGCCGGACTCGCGGTGACGCTGATCCCGGTGCTGATGGGTTACCTGATCCGCGGCCGCATCCCGAGCGAGTCGGCCAACCCGCTCAACCGTGGGCTGATGGCCCTCTACCGGCCGGTGCTGGACGCCGTGCTGAAAAGGCCCGTGTCCACCCTGGTGGTGGCCTTGCTGGTGCTGGTCGCCAGCGCCTGGCCGCTGCGCCAGCTGGGCAGCGAGTTCATGCCGTCGCTGGACGAGGGCGACCTGCTCTACATGCCCACGGCGCTGCCCGGCCTGTCGGTGGCCAAGGCGGCCGAGCTGCTGCAGCAGACCGACCGCCTCATCAAGACCATTCCGGAGGTGCAGAGCGTCTATGGCAAGGCCGGCCGGGCCGAGACCGCGACCGATCCCGCGCCGCTGGAAATGTTCGAGACCACGATCCAGTTCCGGCCACGCCACGAGTGGCGCCCGGGCCTGACGCAGGAAGACCTGATCGAGGAGCTCGACCGCACGGTGCGGGTGCCGGGGCTGTCCAACATCTGGGTGCCACCCATCCGCAACCGCATCGACATGCTGGCCACCGGCATCAAGAGTCCGGTGGGCGTGAAGGTGGCCGGCCCGGAGCTGGCCGTCGTCGACCGGCTGACCGGCGAGATCGAGGCCGCCGTGCGGGACATTCCCGGCGTGAGCAGCGCGCTGGCCGAGCGCCTGTCCGGGGGCCGGTACATCGATGTCGACATCCGCCGCGCCGATGCCGCCCGCTTCGGCATGAACATCGCCGACGTGCAGGACATCGTGGCCGGCAGCATCGGCGGCATGAACATCGGCGAAACCACCGAGGGTCTGCAGCGCTTCCCCATCAACCTGCGCTACCCGCGCGAACTGCGGGACTCGCTGGCGCGCCTGCGCGACTTGCCGGTGGTGGCGCCGGGCGGACAGCGGCTGGTGCTGGGCGACGTGGCCGATCTGCGGATCACCGACGGCCCGCCCATGCTGCGCAGCGAGAACGCCCGGCTCGCGGGCTTTGTGTATGTGGACATCCGGGGGCGCGACCTGCGCGGCGCGGTGCTGGACATGCAGAAGGCCGTCAACGACCGCGTGACCCTGCCCGCCGGGTATTCGGTGGCGTGGTCGGGCCAGTTCGAGTTCCTGGAGCGGGCCACCGCCCGGCTCCAGCTGGTGGTGCCGGCCACGCTGCTGATCATCTTCGTGCTGCTGTACCTGACCTTCCGCCGGCTGGACGAGGCGCTGCTGATCATGGCGACCTTGCCGTTCGCCCTGGTGGGCGGGGTCTGGTTCCTCTGGCTGCTGGGGCACAACCTGTCCGTGGCCAGCGTGGTGGGCTTCATCGCGCTGGCCGGTGTGGCGGCCGAGTTCGGCGTGATCATGCTGATCTACCTCAAGCAGGCCTGGCAGGACCGGATCGATGCCGGGCGCACCGACGAGCCGTCGCTGCTGGAAGCGATCCGGGAAGGTGCGGTGCTGCGGGTCAGGCCCAAGGCCATGACGGTGGCCACCATCGTGGCCGGATTGCTGCCGCTGTTCTGGGGCAGCGGCACCGGCAGCGAGGTGATGCAACGCATCGCCGCGCCCATGGTCGGCGGGATGATCAGCGCCCCGCTGCTGTCGTTGCTGGTGGTGCCGGTGATGTACCGGCTGATGCGCCGGCCGCGCGGCGGCCCGCCGTGACCGGCACCGCGCCGGTCAGAGCGGACCGGTGTATTCGCCGCGCGCCGGGTAGTCCTTGGCGACGGCGAAATCGATGGCGCCCAGCAGATCCTGGAACGCGGGGCGCGCAAAGGGCATGGTCTGGGTGGAGCCGTAGTACAGCGTGCCGTCGGGTCGGACCAGGAACACCCCCGGCTCGCTGAAGAGCGCGGGCTCCTCGATGCCGATGGAGGTCTGGCCACGCGACGTACTGATGTACAGACCCCACTGCCGCGCGGACGGCAGGCCGAGTCCGTGGCCGATGTTCAGGTGCACCGCCTTGATCTTCTCGGCCATGGCCTGGGCGCGCTCTGCGGTGTCGCTGCTCACGGCCGTGACGCGCACGCCCCGTTTCTCGAACTCGGGCATCAGACGCTCAAGCTCCATCAGGTACTTGGCACAGATGGGGCAGTGCAGCCCCCGGTAAAACACCACCAGGTCGAAGGTGGGCGCAGGCGATGCGCCCAGAACGAAACGTTCACCGTTGACCAGCGGAACACTCAGCGCCGGGACGGGCTGGCGGGGTGTCAGTGCAGCGATGCTCATGCGGGTTCCTTTCAAGAAATCAGGCTGACCTGCTGCGCGGGACCGTCGTCCAGCGTCACACAGGCACCGCCGGGCGCAGCGGACATCCGCTCGATGCGGCCGGGCAGGGGCACGGCTTCGGAGAGTTCGGTCCAGCGGCCGGGGGCGTCCCAGCGCAGCGCATGCAGGGCGCGCAGGCCCATGTCGGGCAGCACGATGGTCGGTCGCTGGCCGGGCGCCTGAACAATGACCGCCAGGTCCTGCTCCAGCGCGCCCATGCGGTGGTTGGACACATCCAGCGCATGGGCATACGGCACCAGGGTCGGCGGGCGGTAGTGCAGCAACTGCAGCTCCCCGCCGATGTGGGGCGTGCGCACCATGGCCAGATCGAGCTGGCCATCGGCATCGAAGTCGGCCACGCCCACCGGGTTGAGCCAGCGGAAGGCAGAACCGGCAAAGCTGCTGCGCGCCCGCTCGACCAGCGTCGGCCCGGCGGCGGTATGGTCGATGCCCAGCACCACCAGGGCGGCTCCGCGCAGCAGGTCGGCCTCGACCAGGATCAGCTCCTCGCTGCCGTCGCGGTCCAGATCGACGATGCGCGGCACCCGGTCTTCATAAACGCGGTTCAGCGGCAGGCGCAGCTCCACCGCCTGCCAAGCCCCGGACCGTGTCCGGACCAGCGCATGGGCGCTGGCGGCGTGGGTGGGCGAGCCGAGCGCGCGGTGCGGGTACCGCAGGGTCGGCGAGCCCAGCCAGGCCCAGGCCATGTCCAGCCGGCCGGCGGCCAGCTGGCTGTCGGGCAGACGCTCTGCCGCCTGCGCCGGCAAGGGTTGCAGAGCGGCCACCGGGCTCGCTGCGGCCGGGCAGGCCTGGCTGCGTGGGGCCTGCTTCAGCCCCATGGCCAGACCCGCGGCGGGGGCCATGAGCAGGGCAAGGATCAGCCAGACCGAGGGTGATGAAAACGGGCGGGTCATGCGGCTTGGTCGGGGCAGGTCCCCGAACCTTACGCGGACGACCGGTGCGGGTTACAGTTTCCGGCGCTACGGCGTGATCACGACAACCCACACAAGACCCGAGACATGAAACTCCACCCCGCTCCTTCTGCCCTGCTCCTGTGCGCCGCCGCCCTGCTGGCCGGCTGCGCCACCCGTTCACCGGCACCGGCCGCCAGCGCCGCACCCGCTGCGGCGGCGGCCCCCACCTACGACCACACCGAGCCGCTGGGCGCCGCGATGGAGGGCTGGGCCTACCCGTTCCCGGTGCAGCACCTGCAGTTCGAGCTGGAAGGTCGGCCGGTGCGCATGGCCTACATGGATGTCCAGCCCACCGCCGCGCCCAACGGCCAGACCGTGGTGCTGTTCCATGGCAAGAACTTCGGTTCGGACTACTGGGCCAACACCTTGCGGGCGCTGCCCGCCAAGGGCTACCGGGTGATCGCCGTGGACCAGATCGGCTTCGGCAAATCGTCCAAGCCGGAGATCCGCTACACCTTCGCCATGCTGGCGGACAACACCGTGCGCGTGCTGGACCACCTGAAGGCCGGGCGTGTGTCCATCGTGGCCAACAGCATGGGCGGCATGCTGGGCGTGCACTTTGCGCGCCGTCACCCGGACCGGGTGGCCGCCCTGGTGCTGGAGAACCCGCTGGGCCTGGAGGACTATGTGCCGGCCATTCCGCCGCAGCAGACGGCCAACCTGCTCAAGCTGGAGATGGCGCAGACCACCACCAGCTACCGCGCCTTCATCAAGAGCTACTTCAAGGACAACTACCGGCCCGAGTTCGAGCGCTTCGTGGAGCAGTTCTCGCGGGTGCAGCGCAGCCCCGAATACCCGCGCTACGCACTGGTCTCGGCGCTGACCTACCAGATGATCTACGAGGGCCCCACCTACAACGAGCTGCCCAAGCTGAACGTGCCGGTGCTGCTGGCCATCGGCCAGTTGGACCGCACCGTGTTCGGCCGCCGCTTCGCACCGCCCGAGGCGGTGAAGAACCTGGGCAACTACCCGCAGCTGGGCAAGGATGCCCAGAAGCGCATTCCCGGGGCAAAGCTGGTCGAGTTCGACAACGTGGGCCATGTGCCCCACCTGGAAGCGCCGGACCGATTCCACGCTGCGGTGCTGGAATTCCTGGCGGACAAGCGCTGAGCTTCAGCGCCGTCGGGCCGAGGGCGGCAACATCCGGCCGGGGTAGCGGCCCACCAGCTCCCGGCTGATCGCCCTGACCTCTTCCATCGCGGCCTGCACCAGCGGGCCGGGGTAGCCCTGGCGACGGGTGACGATACCCACCGAGCGCAGCGGGCCGTCGATGATCTCGGCCGTCTGGATGCCCGACATCGCCAGGATGGGCATGACGCCCAGCCAGGGCAGCACCGCAATGCCCACTTCCTTGCGGATCAGGCCGGCCACGGTGGCCACCTGATCGACCTGCATCTTCGGCCGGTACTCGATGCCGCGCTGCAGGTAGGCCGCGCTCATGTAGCGCATGGCGGTGCTGGCATCGGTCAGGGTGATCAGGGGCAGCTCCAGCAGCTCGTCCATGCGCAGGGGCGCGGCCAGGCGCTTGCGCCACTTGCCGCAGCCGAGCAACACGAAACGGTCGCGCAGCAGCTCCTCGTAACGCAGTTCGGGGTGGGTGGGCGCGACCGACGCCAGGGCGAAATCGGCCTGGTGGTTCAGCAGGCGCTGGATGCAGGCGCTGTTGGCCACATCGTGCAGCGTGATCTGCACACCCGGCCGCTGGCGCTCCAGCGCAGCGCAGACCGAGGGCAGCACCACATGGGCCAGCGAGGGCCAAGCAGCGATCGACACCTGCGCGGCCTCTCGCTCGGCCGACGACTGGAAGCGCAGCAGACCGGCCTCGAATTCACCCAGCACCGAGCGGGCCACCACCGCCATGCGGGCGCCCCCGGGGGTGAGCCGCACGCTGCGCGTGGTGCGTTCGAACAGGGTGAGACCGAGTTCGCCTTCCAGGTCCTGGATGGCCTTGGTGAGCGCCGGCTGCGAGATGAACAGCTGCTCGGCGGCCTTGCTGAAGTTCAGCGTGTCCGAGAGGACCAGAAACATGCGCAGCTGTCTGGGCGAGATATTCATTTGATTCAATGATAAATCGATACCAAAAATGAATTTCTCATATAGATCGGGGAGCCACAGAATCCGCGCTCATCGATCCCTACAGGACATTTTTTGTGGCCCGCCTTCCCTACGCCGACTGCACCCGCGACGACGTTCGCCCCCTGGCCGAGCGCATCGTCGCCGAACGCGGCAACCTGCTGCACCTCTACCAGATGCTGCTGCACAGCGGCCCGATTGCCGAAGGCTGGCTGGGCTACCTGACCGCGATCCGCCAGAAGAACTCGCTGCCCGGCGGGCTGCGCGAACTGATCATCATGCGGGTGGCGCTGCTCAACCATGCGCCCTACGAGGCCGACCAGCACGCCCCCATCGCGCTGCGCGAAGGCATCAGCCAGGCCCAGCTCGACGCGCTGGAGCACTGGGCCGAGAGCCCGCTGTTCGACGAACAGCAGCAGGCCGTGCTGGCCTACACCGACGCCATGACCCGCCAGGTCCAGGTGCCCGATGCGGTGTTCGCCCGCGTGGCCGGCCAGCACACGCCGCAGGAGGTGGTGGAGATCACCGCCACGGTGGCCGCCTACAACATGGTCTCGCGCTTTCTGGAGGCGCTGCAGATCCATTCGCACGACGCCCGCTGACGCCACCGTTCCCCACCGCTCCCTTTCCCCACAACAACCCCGGAGACAAGCCCATGAAATTCAAAGCCAGCCTGATTGCCGCACTGCTGCTGCCCCTGGCCGCCCTGGCCCAGGACGCCTGGCCCAGCCGCCCCATCACCTTTGTGGTGCCCTTCCCGCCCGGCGGCCCGACCGACCTGATGGCCCGGCTGATCGGCCCGGCCCTGTCGAAACGGCTCAACGTGCCGGTGGTGGTGGAGAACAAGGCCGGCGCCAGCGGCAACATCGGCACCGGCCAGGTGGTGCGCGCCAAGCCGGACGGCTACACCATCCTGCTGGCCGCCAGCGGCAACCTCTCGGCCAACCAGTACCTCTACCCGAGGCTGGGTTTTGATCCGGTCAAGGACCTCGCGCCCATCATCCAGATCTCGAAGTTCCCGCTGGTGCTGGAGGTGTCCGAGAACAACAGCAAGATCCGCAGCTTCAAGGACTACCTGGAGCAGGCCCGCAACCCCGACAGCCGCGTGACCTTCGGCTCGGCCAGCAACGGCACGCCGCAGCACCTGGGCGGCGAGCTGTTCAAGTCGCGGGCCAAGGTCGAGATCACCCACATCCCGTACAAGGGCGCGGGCCCGGCCATCGTCGACCTCATGGGCGGCCAGATCACCAGCATGTTCGACATCCTGGGCAGCTCGCTGCCGCACATCAAGGCGGGCAAGCTGCGTCCGCTGGCGGTGACCACCAAAACCCGTTCCCCCCTGCTGCCCGATGTGCCCTCGATCAGCGAGCTGGGCCTGGCCGACTTCGAGTACTACGCCTGGCACGGCATCTCGACCACCGCCGGCACGCCCAAGCCCATCGTCACCCGCCTGAACAGCGAGATCCAGGCCATCTTTGCCGACCCCGCCTTCAAGGACAAATGGCTGGAGATCGGCTCCGAGGTGGTGGTGGGCACGCCCGAGCAGTTCGAGGCACTGATCAAGGCCGAGTCGGGCAAGATGCAGTCGCTGATCAAGGGGCTGAACATCCAGCTGGACTGAGCCGCAAACACCCGGGCGAAGAAGGCCCGATGAATCTCGCACGAAAGAACCGGATCATTTTGCAATGATCCGGTTTTTTCATTTCATATCAATGGTTTACTGAACCATATATTACGCATAACATCTCGCACCGAAAGGCGCAGATGACAGCACCGAAGATCGACGTTTACGACGCCCCCCACCAGTTCGAGCCCTTGTTGCCCGAACGGCATCGGCTGGACGCCTTGCACGAACGTGCGGCCGACGTGATTGCAGCCTGTTCGGCGGTCCATGCCGCCATCGCCCAAGGCCCGCAGGCCGAATTGCGCACGCTGCTGCGCAAGATGAATTCGTTCTACACCAACCTGATCGAGGGCGAACACACCCGCCCCTCGGAAATCGACCGGGCCTTGGCCCGGGATTTTTCCGTCGACCAGGACATCGCCCGCAAGCAGCGGCTGGCGGTGGCGCACATGCAGGCCGAGCAGACACTGGAAGACCACCTGGCAGCGCAGGCCCGCGACCCCGGCCAGCAAGACGCCTGGCTCTACAGCACCGAGGCGCTCGGCACCCTGCATGCGGCGCTGTTCGACGGGCTGCCGGACCAGGACCTTCGGCTCACGGACGGATCGCTCCTGGTGCCCGGCCGGCTGCGCGACCGGCAGGTGGCGGTGGGTCGGCACGAAGCGCCGTTGCACACATCGGTGCCAGCGTTTCTGGAACGCTGGGGCGAGGTGTATCGCCAGGCCCGCCGGGGTGAAGCCACGCTGGTGGCGATCGCGGCGTCCCATCACCGACTGGCCTGGATCCACCCGTACCCGGATGGCAACGGTCGACTCTGCCGCCTGCACACCCACCTGGGCCTGTTCTCGGCCGGATTCACCAAAGGCCTGTGGTCCCCGTTGCGCGGCTTTGCCCGGACACAGGACCGCTACCGGGCCCTGCTGCAGGCGGCCGACGAACACCGCCGGGGCGACCATGACGGGCGGGGCAACCTGTCGCAAGCCGCGCTGATCGACTGGATCGGCTATGTGCTGGAGGTGTGCCTCGACCAGGCCCGCTTCATGGCCTCACGGCTGGACACCCGCCAGGTGCGCGACCGCATCGCCGCCTGTCTGCATGTGGAAGACGCGGTGGTCAAGCGCGGCGTCGGCCCTGCCGCGCTGCTGCCGCTGCATCACCTGTTCATGTCGCAGACACCGCTGCCGCGGGCCGACTTCAAGGCCATGACCGGGCTGGGCGAGCGCAAGGCCACCCAGCTGGTGTCGGACCTGCTGCGCGAAGGCTTCCTGAAGACCGATTCGCCCTACGGCCCGGTGCGCTTCGGCATACCGAACCGGGCGCTGCGCTACTACTTCCCCGCCCTCTGGCCCGAAGCCGAGGAAGACGAAGCCCTGGGTCGCTGAAAGCCCGGCTCACCCGCGCCGGCTGAGCAGCCCGTACAGCCCGGCCGCCAACGCCGCACCGGCCGCCATGGCCAGCAGCCCTGGCCAGCCCCGGGTGGCGTCGATGAAGGCCGGCATCGGCGCCACCGCATCCACGGCCCGCACCGCCACGATCAGCCCGACACCGCCCGCCGCAGCCAGCAGCGCCGTGCGCCCGGCCGGCCAGAGCCGCCCCAGGCCAAGCGCAACCACCACTGCCGGCAGCCAGCCGGCGGCCACGATGCCGGCGTAGACGGGGCCGAAGCTCAGCAGGTCCTGTGCGGTGGTCTGCAGGCGCAGGGCCAGGGGCAGGTCCAGCCCCAGGGCCACGAGCGCCTGCAGGTTCCACTGGGTCTGCACCACCGAACCCCACGCGGTGGCCAGCAACCAGGCCAGCACCAGCAGGCCCGGTCGACGCGGCAGGAACCGCGCGGCAAAGGGCGGCATCACATGGGTCATTCGGCTTTGTTCCATGATTCGTGTCGATGAAAAATTCACTGATGTTTTTCGCGGGCTGGCTGGCCTGGGCCGTCACGCTGCCCCTGCAGGCCCAGACGGCCGCCTACCGCGTCGAGACGGTGGCCACCGGTCTGGACCACCCGTGGTCGCTGGCCTTCCTGCCGGACGGGCGGATGCTGGTGACCGAGCGCCCCGGCCGGCTGCGCCTGATCGAACCCGGCCCTGACGGGCGCCCGCAGCTCCGACCCGATCCGGTGGCCGGCGTTCCCCCGGTGCTGTCGCAGGGGCAGTCCGGTCTGTTCGAGGTGCTGCCCGACCCGGACTTTGCCCGCAATCGGCGCATCCTGCTGTCGTACGCCCATGGACAGCCCCAGGCCAACCACCTGCGGGTGACCGCCGCCACGCTGGAGGGCGACCGGCTGGTGGACGCGCGGCCCATCTTCACCTCGCAACCCGCCAAGACCGAGACCCAGCATTTCGGCGGCCGCATGGCCTGGCTGGCCGATGGCAGCCTGCTGCTGGGCATGGGCGACGGCAACCTGGAGCGGACCGACGCCCAGCGGCTGCACACCCACCTGGGCAAGTTCATGCGCATCCGGGCCGACGGCTCGGTGCCGGCCGACAACCCGTTCGTGAACCGGGCCGGGGCGCGGCCTGAAATCTGGTCGGTCGGGCACCGCAACCCGCAGGGCGTGGTGGTGGTCGACGGGGTGGCCTATGCCCACGAACACGGAGCGCGCGGCGGCGACGAGCTGAACCGCCTGCGGCCCGGTGCCAACTACGGCTGGCCGGCCGTGACCGGCGGGGTCGACTACACCTATGCCCGGGTCACGCCGTTCCGCAGCCTGCCGGGCATGGAAGCACCGCTGCTGGAGTGGACGCCCTCCATCGCGCCGGCCGGCCTCACCTGGTACGGCGGCGGGCTGTTCCCGGCCTGGCGCGGCAGCCTGTTCGTGGCCGCCCTGAAGGAGCGCAGCGTGCGCCGCGTGCCCATGGCCGACCCGCAAAAGGGCCCGTCGGGCGATCAGGAGCTGCTGTTCCAGGAGCTGGGCGAACGCATCCGCGATGTGCGGGCCGGCCCGGACGGCGCGCTCTGGCTGCTGACCGACAGCCCGCAGGGCCGTGTGCTGCGGGTGGTGCCAGCCACCCCATGAGGCGGGCCAAGGCGCTGGCCCTGGCGGCGCTGGAGGAAGCCGAACGGGCGCTCCACAGCGGTGGCACCCTGCCCGACTGCCCGCTCTGCGGCCGCCCGATTCCGCCGCAGCAACGCGACGCGCACCACCTGGTGCCCAAGAGCAAGGGCGGGCGCGGCACCGTCGACCTGCACCGCATCTGCCATCGGCAGATCCACGCCGTGCTGACCGAGACGGAACTGGCCCGCAGCTACCACAGCGTGCCGCAGCTGCTGGCCCACCCCGCCCTGCAGTCCTTCGTGGCCTGGGTGCGCACCAAACCGGACGATTTTTTCGTGCGCACCCGCAAGAGCGACCGGGTGCGCCGGCGCTGAACCCGACCCGCCTCAGGCCGCCGGAACCAGCCGCTCCAGCCCGCCCATGTAGGGCCGCAGCACCTCGGGCACGGTGACGCTGCCGTCGGCGTTCTGATAGTTCTCCAGCACGGCCACCAGGGCACGGCCCACGGCCAGGCCGGAGCCGTTCAGGGTGTGCACCAGCTCGTTCCTGCCCTGGGCATTCTTGAAGCGGGCCTGCAGACGCCGGGCCTGGAAGGCCTCGCAGTTGGAGACCGAGCTGATCTCGCGGTAGGTGCCCTGGGCCGGCACCCAGACCTCCAGGTCGTGGGTGCGGGTGGCGCCGAAACCCATGTCGCCGGTGCACAGGGCCAGCACCCGGTAGGGCAGGCCGAGCTGCTGCAGCACCGCCTCGGCATGGCCGGTCATTTCTTCCAGCGCCTCGTGGCTCTTGTCGGGATGGACGATCTGCACCATCTCGACCTTGTCGAACTGGTGCTGGCGGATCATGCCGCGCGTGTCGCGCCCGGCGCTGCCGGCTTCGGAACGGAAGCAGGGCGTGTGGGCGGTCAGCTTGACGGGCAGCTCGGCCTCGGCCAGCACGGTGTCGCGCACCACGTTGGTCAGCGTCACCTCGCTGGTGGGGATGAGGTAGAGCGCCTGCTCCTCGTCGCCACCTTCCTGCCCGCCCTTTTTCGCGGCGAACAGGTCGCCCTCGAACTTGGGCAGCTGGCCGGTGCCGCGCAGGGTCTCGGCATTGACGATGTAGGGCGTGTAGCACTCGGTGTAGCCGTGCTGCTGGGTCTGCATGTCGAGCATGAACTGGGCGAGTGCCCGGTGCAGGCGGGCAATGGGGCCGCGCATGAAGGTGAAGCGCGAACCGGCCAGCTTGGCGCCGGTCTCGAAGTCCAGGCCCAGCTTCTCGCCGATGTCCACATGGTCGCGCACCGGGAAGTCGAAGGCACGGGGGCCTTTGCCGTCCGGACTCCAGCGGCGCAGCTCCACATTGCCCGCTTCGTCGGAGCCCACCGGCACGCTGTCGTGCGGCAGGTTGGGCACGGCCAGCAGCAGGGTCTGCAGCTCGGCCTGGATGACATCGAGCCGGGCCGCACCGGCGTCGAGTTCGGCCTTGATGGCGCCCACCTGCGCCATGGCCGCATCGGCCTCGGCGTGCTGGCCCTTGCCCTTGAACATGCCGATCTGTTTGGACAGGCTGTTGCGCTGGCTCTGCAGTTCTTCGGTGCGGGTCTGCAGCGTCTTGCGCTCGGACTCCAGCGCCTGGTAGGCCGCCACATCCAGGTAGGGCTGCGGGTTCTTGCGGCGCTCCAGCCGTTCGATGACGGCGGGCAGGTCTTTGCGGAGTTGGACGATGTCGAGCATGAAGGGGCCGGGTGATGAAAAGGGGAATCAGGCGTCGGGTGCGCCATCGATGCGCAGGCCCTTGGGCAGCGGGAACTTGGTGGTCTCGACCAGTCCGTCCATGGACCGGACCGAAATGGCGCCCAGGACCTTGATGCGTTCGATGACCTGCTGCACCAGGATCTCCGGTGCCGATGCACCGGCGGTGAGGCCGACGCGCACCGCGCCCTCGAACCATTCGGGGCGCAGTTCGTCGGCGCTGTCGACCATGTGGCTGCGGGTGCCCAGCTTCAGGGCCACCTCGCGCAGGCGGTTGCTGTTGGAGCTGGTGGGGCTGCCCACCACGATGACCACGTCCACCTGCGGGCTGAGCAGCTTGACCGCGTCCTGGCGGTTCTGGGTGGCGTAGCAGATGTCCTGCTGCTTGGGTTCACGCACCTGCGGGAACCGGGCCTTGACGGCAGCGGCAATTTCGGCGGCGTCGTCCACCGACAGCGTGGTCTGGGTGACGACCGCCAGCTTCTCGGTCTGCAGGGGCTGCACCCGGGCCACATCGGCCACATCCTCGACCAGGTGGATGCCGCTCTCGAGCTGGCCCATGGTGCCCTCGACCTCGGGGTGGCCCTTGTGGCCGATCATGATGAACTCGAAGCCCTCGCGGTGCAGCTTGGCCACCTCCACATGCACCTTGGTCACCAGCGGGCAGGTGGCGTCAAAGACATGGAAGCCCCGGCGCTGCGCCTCCTGCTGGATGGCCTTGCTCACGCCGTGGGCCGAGAACACCAGCGTGGCGCCGGGCGGCACCTCGGACAGTTCCTCGATGAAGATGGCGCCCTTGGATTTGAGGTCGTTGACCACATAGGTGTTGTGCACGATTTCATGGCGCACATAGATGGGCGCGCCGAATTTGGCCAGCGCACGTTCCACGATCTCGATGGCCCGGTCCACGCCGGCACAGAAGCCACGCGGTTCGGCCAGCACGATGTCCTGCAGCATCACAGCACCCCGATGAGTTGCACCTCGAACCGGACCGGTTGGCCGGCCAGCGGGTGGTTGAAGTCGAACAGAACGGCGCCGTCGTCGCGCACCTCGCGCACCGCGCCGGCATAGGTGCCCTGCCCGTCGGGCGTGGGGAACTGCACCACATCGCCCGGCGCGTAACGCTCGTGCGGGTCGCCCAGCTCGTTCAGCAGCTTGCGGGCCACCCATTGCAGCATCTCCGGCTGGCGCTCGCCGAAGGCCTCGCCGGCCGCCAGCTCGATCACGGTCTGCGTGCCCTCCTCCAGGCCGAGCAGGCGCTGCTCGATGGCCGGCGACAACTGGCCGGAGCCCAGGCTGAGGGTGGCCGGCGCACCGGAGAAGGTGTCGATGTAGGCCCGGCCCTGCAGATCGGACATGCGGTAGTGCAGCGTGAGGAAGGAGCCGTCTTGGACCTGGGGCATGGTGGTGGGGCCTGATGGGAGACCGGTGGGGAACGTCGGGGTGTACCGACAAAGCCTGTATTGTAAAAAGCCCGCTCCCATCTTCCCGGAGCCGCCATGCAGGAGATCGCCTTCCAAGGTTTCAAGGGCCTGCCCAGCCAGGCCCGCCCGCGCGAAAAACTCCTGAGCCACGGGCCGGGCTCGCTGGTCGACGCCGAGCTGCTGGCCATCCTGCTGCGCACCGGCCTGCCGGGGCGGCATGTGCTGCAGATGGCCCAGGACCTGCTCGACCGCTTCGGCGGCGTGCGCGGCCTGCTGCAGGCCAGCTCCGCCGAACTGACCGGCGTGCGCGGCCTGGGTCCGGCCAAGCGGGCCGAACTGCTGGCCGTGCTGGAACTGGTGCGGCGTTCGCTGCATGAAGAAATGAAGCAGACGCCGGTCATGGACAACGCCATGGCGGTCCGCGACTACCTGCAGCTGCGCATGGGCTCGCTGCCGCACGAGGTGTTTTCGGTGGTGTTCCTGGACAGCGGGCTGCGCCTGCTGGCCTGCGAGGAAATGTTCCGCGGCACGCTGAACCAGACCAGCGTCTACCCGCGCGAAGTGGTGGTGCGCGCCCTGCACCACCAGGCGGCATGCGTGGTGCTGGCCCACAACCACCCGAGCGGTCAGTGCATGCCGTCGCGGGCCGACGAATCGCTCACCGCCACCCTGCGCAACGCGCTGGCGCTGGTGGATGTGCGGGTGCTGGACCACTTCATCGTCACCCGCCACCGGGTGGCCTCCATGGCCGAGATGGGGCTGGTCTGAAGGGCATGTGAACCCATCGCCCGCCGCCTGACGGACGGCGGCGACAATCGGCGGCATGAAGATCCAGTCGCTCGCCGAACTCAAGCAGATACGGCGCGCCATGGCCGAACATGCGGCCCGGCTGGAAGCCGAAGAGGCGGCGCGGCGCGAAGCCGAGCGCCGCCGGGAACGCGAACAGCGGTTGTTTGAACTGGCGGTGGGCCCGGTGGTGCGGCTGCCCGCCCACGGGCGGGTGGAGCAGCGGCCTGCCGCCCCGTCCACCCTGCCGGTGCAGCGCCAGCTCGACGAGGCCCGGGTGATGCACGAAGCGCTATCCGACGATTTTGACGTCGAGACCCTGCTGCACACCGACGACCTGCTGAGCTACCGCCGGCCCGGGCTGGGGCCGGACGTGGTGCGCAAGCTGCGCGAAGGCCGCTGGAGCATCCAGCGCCACATCGATCTGCACGGCCTGCGCATCGACGAAGCGCGCGAGGCGCTGGGCCAATTCATCCGCGAATGCCACCGCCACGGCCTGCGCTGCGTGCGCGTGGTGCACGGCAAGGGTCTGGGATCGCCCGGGCGCACCCCGGTGCTCAAGACCCGGGTGCTGCGCTGGCTGGTGCAGAAGCGCGAGGTGCTGGCGTTTGTGCAGGCCCGCCCGGCCGAAGGCGGTGCCGGGGCGCTGGTGGTGCTGCTGCAGCCGGCCGACCGGGAGCGGCGGATCGACCCGGTCAATCGGCAGAACTAGCCCCGCACCTCGAACACCGTGCCCATGCCGCCGGCATGGTGCTCCAGCACATGGCAGTGGATCAGCCAGCGGCCGGGGTTGTCGGCCACGAAGGCCACCTCCAGCCGGTCGCCGGGGGCCACCAGCACGGTGTCGCGCCAGGGCTTGTCGGGCAGGGGCTGGCCGTTGCGGCTGAGCACCTGGAAGTGGTGGCCGTGCAGGTGCATCGGGTGCCACCAGGCGGTGCGGTTGTCAAAGCTCAGGCGCACGGTGCGGCCACGCTGCACCGAGAACAGCGGTTCGTGGTGGTGATGGTGGTCGGTGTGGGCCACGCCATTGAGGGTCCAAGCCGGGTCGGCCTCGCGCGCGCCGGCCTCGCGGCGCTGGCGGCGGGCGGCCCGTTCGGCCTCGGTCTGCTGCGGCCAGCCGTCGCGGCTGCGGGCGCCGCCGCCGATGGTGACAGTCTGCTCGAAGGCCCCGTCCAGCACCGGCGCAGGCAGACCTTCGATGGGGGGTGGCACCGGGTCCGGCCGGCGTGCGGTGGCGGCCTTGCCCTGCACCGCCAGGCGGGCCAGCACGGCCGGAGCACGCGGCTGTTCGTCGCGCAGCTCGAACACGCCGGGGCTGGTGGCGTCGATCACCATGTCGGCGCGCATGCCGGGGCCCAGCAGCATCGGGCCGCTCCAGGGAATGGCGGCATCGGCCGGCACGCCGTCGCGGGCGATCAGCCAGCCCGGCAGACCTTCGAGGGCCAGCTGGTAGATGCGCGCATTGGAGGCGTTGATCAGCCGCAGCCGGATGCGCTCACCCGCCTGCACCGCCTGGGTGGGCTGCTCGACACCGTTGACGGTGAGCTTCTGCCCCAGCCGCCCGGCGTGGGCAACATCGTGGAAGCGGTAGAAGTCTTCCGCGATGCGGCCCTGGGCATCCAGCCGCCAGTCGTCCAGCAGCCAGACGATGTCCTGATCGACCGGGTACGGGCGCTCTTCCTCCACCACCAGCGCCGCTGCCAGACCGCGCTCCACCTGCTCGGCCGTACCCAGATGCGGGTGGTACCAGAAGGTGCCGGCGTCCGGCAGGCGGAAGCGGTAACGAAACCGCGCGCCCGGCTCGATCGGCGCCTGCGTGAGGTGCGGCACCCCGTCCATGGCGTTGGGCAGGCGGATGCCGTGCCAGTGGATGGTGGTGGCGTCGGGCAGGCGGTTGTGCAGCTCGAGGTCGAGCCAGTCGCCGCGCCTGAACCGCAGCACCGGCCCGGGCACGCTGGTGTCGTAGGCCCAGACATCCAGCCCGGCCTGCCCGGCCACCGGCAGGCGCGCCGGGGCGGCGCCCAGCACGCGGGGCGCACCGGGAGCGGAGGGGTTCGGAATGGCGCCGCAGGCACTGAGCAAGGGCACGGCGGCGGCGGCCTGCAGCCACTGTCGACGGGTCGGGTTCATCGGGAACGGCGGGGTGGTCAGGGGGTGTTGCGCATCCAGTCGGCGGTCTGGAAGAAGCTCTGGTTCAGGCGCTGGCGAAGCACCGGGTCGAGGCCCACCTCGCCCATGGCCTGGTCCATGCAGGCCAGCCACTGGTCGCGCTCCTGGATGCCGATGGCAAAAGGCATGTGCCGCATGCGCAGTCGCGGGTGGCCGAATCGGCCGGTGTAGTGCTGCGGGCCGCCGAGCCAGCCGCACAGGAACCAGAACAGCTTGTCGCGCGCGCCTTCCAGCGTGTTGCCGTGGGCATGGCGCAGCTCGGCATAACCGGGCTCGATGTCCATGAGGTCGTAGAAACGGTCGACCAGGGCGCGCACGCGTTCTTCACCGCCGACCCACTCGAAGGGGGTGTCGAAGGGCGGTTTTTCCTGGGGGATGTGCAGATCGGTCATGTCAGGTTGCGGCCTTGCGCAAGGTTTCCACCACCGGGGTGCGCAGCACGCTGCGCAGGCCCCACCAGCCGGCCATCAGGGCCAGCAGCGCGCCGGCCAGGGCACCGCCCAGCGGCACCCAGGGCGATGCGGTCCAGCTGAACTGGAAGGCGTATTTGGCCAGCGCCCAGCCCACGGCCACCGCCACCACCGAAGCCAGGAAACCGGCCAGCAGGCCCACCCCCAGCAGCTCGATGCGCTGCACCTGCCGCAGCAGGCCGGAGCCGGCGCCCACCGCCCGCAGGATGGCGAATTCGCGCTCTCGCTCGCCCCGGGTGGCGGTCACGGCCGCCAGCAGCACCACCAGGCCGGCCGCCAGCGTGAAGGCAAACAGGAATTCGACCGCCGCGATCACCTGCCCCAGCACCCGCTGCACCTGGGCAATGGTCTGGCTCATGTCGACGTTGGTGATGTTCGGAAACTGCCGCACCAGGGTGTTGTCGAAACCCCGCGTGGGCGGCGCCCGGAACGCGCTGATGTAGGTCACCGGCACGTCGGGCACCTCGGCCACCGGGAAGACCACGAAGAAGTTGACCCGCAGCGAACCCCAGTCGACCTTGCGCAGGCTGGTGATACGCGCCTCGGTGACGATGCCGGCCATGTCGAACCCGACCGTGTCGCCCAGCTTGAGGCCGAGCTCTTCGGCCAGCCCTTCCTCGACGCTGATGGCGCCGGCCTCGTTGTCGGTCCAGCGGCCGGCCACCACCGGATTGTGGTCGGGCAGGACCGGCGTGTTGGAGAGGTTGAACTCGCGTTCCACCAGGCGCTGGGCCCGGTCGGTGCTGAAGTCCTCGGGCAGCACGTTGCGGCCATTGATGCTGACCAGCCGGCCACGGATCATGGGGTACCAGTCGAAGTCGCTCACCCCGGCGGTGCGCAACGCCTGCTGGAACGGCTCGGCCTGGTCGGGCTGCACATTGATGACGAACCGGTCCGGCGCGTCCGGCGGCGTGGCATTGCGCCAGCTGGCGATCAGGTCGGTGCGCAGCAGCACCAGCAGCACCAGCGCCAGCAGGCCGACCGACAGGGCACTGACCTGCACCACCGCGAACACCGGCCGGGCCGAGAGCTGGCGCGTGGCCATGACGAGCGCACGCGGCGCGGTGGCCTCGTTCACGCTGGCCCGCAGCAGGCGGACCGCCAGCCAGCTCACCACGGCAAACACGGCGATGGCGGCTGCAAAGCCGCCGACCGCAATCGACCCCAGCAGCAGGTCGCGGCTGGCCGCCAGCAGCAAGGCGGCAAAACCCAGCACACCCAGGCCGAGCACGCCCAGGGTGGCGGGCTTGAGCTGGCCGACGTCGCGGCGGATCACCCGCAGCGGGGGCACCTGGGCCAGCTGCAGCACCGGCGGCAGGCCGAAAGCCATCATCAGCGTCAGGCCCATGCCCAGCCCCAGCAGCACCGGCGTGATGCCCGGCGCCGGCAAGCTGGCTTCCACCAGGCCGGCCAGCAGCAGCACGAAGACGTGGTGCACCAGAAAACCCAGCAGCACGCCCAGGCTGCTGGCGAACAGGCCCACCAGCGCGAATTCCAGCGTGTAGGCCCGCGCCATCGTGCCTTGCGACAGGCCCAGCACCCGCAGCATGGCGCAGTCGTCGAGGTGGCGCTGGGCAAACCCGCGCGCCGCAATGGCCACCGCCACCGCGCACAGCAGCGCCGCCAGCAGGGCCACCAGGTTCAGGAACTTCTCGGCCCGCTCCAGCGTGCGCTCCATTTCGGGTCGACCACCCTCCAGCGACTCCAGCCGGGTACCCCGCACACCGGAGCTGTCGATGCGCTCCTGTGCCCAGCGGCTGAAGGTCGAGACGGCGTTGTCCGGGCCGGCCACGGCCACCCGGTAGGTCAGGCGGCTGGCCGGTTGCACCAGGCCGGTGGCGGGCAGATCGGCCTCGTTGAGCATGACGCGCGGCGCAAAGCTCATGAAGCCGGCGCCCCGGTCGGGCTCCACCACCAGCACCCGGTCGATGGTGAAGCGGGCGTCGCCCAGCAGCAGGGTCTGGCCCATCTTGAGGTCCAGGGCGACCAGCAGGGCGGCGTCGACCCACACCGAGCCCGCCGGCGGAATGGACTTCACCGCTTCGTCCGGGGCATCGGGGCCGGTGGCCACCCGCAGGGTGCCGCGCAGGGGGTAGCTGTCGGAGACCGCTTTCAGGGCCACCAGACGGGCTGCGCCGCCGTCTTCGTCGCTGGCCCGGCCCATGGTCGGGAAGCCGAGGGTCCGGGCGGTGGTGAGGCCCAGTTCGCGGGCGCGGGCCTCGAATTCGGGGGGCGGCGCGTTGTCGCTGGAGAGCACCGCGTCACCGCCGATCAGCGCCCGGGCGTCACGCGCCAGACCCCCCTGAAGCCGGTCGGCAAAGAAGCCCACCGCGGTGAGTGCGGCCACCGCCAGGGTGACGGCCAGCACCAGCAGGCGCAGCTCGCCGGCGCGCCAGTCGCGGATCAGGGAAGACCAGCCCAGGGTCCAGAAACGGATGGGCAAGGATGCGGAAGATGGGGCCATGCGCCGACCTTATCGCATCGGGAAAACCCCGTCACTTCGTGCCGAAGATCCGGTCGCCCGCATCGCCCAGGCCGGGGACGATGTAGCCATGTTCGTTCAGGCCTCGGTCCACCGCCGGGGTGTAGACCGGCACGTCGGGGTGGTGGTCGTGGAAGGTGCGGATGCCTTCGGGGCAGGTCACCAGGCACACGAAGCGGATGGAACGCGGGTTCGTCTGCTTGAGCCGGTCGACCGCGGCCACGGCCGAGTTGCCGGTGGCCAGCATCGGGTCGAGCACGATCACGTCGCGCTCGTGCATGTCCTGCGGCATCTTGAAGTAGTACTCCACCGCCTTCAACGTGGCGGGGTCACGGTACAGGCCGATGTGGCCCACGCGGGCACCCGGCAGCACCTGCAGCATGCCGTCCAGGAAGCCGTTGCCGGCGCGCAGGATGGAGGCCAGCACGATCTTCTTGCCGTCGATCACGCGGGAGGTCATTTTCTCCAGCGGGGTCTCGATCTCGATCTCCTGCATCGGCATGTCGCGGGTCAGCTCGTAGGCCAGCAGGGCGCTGAGCTCGTGCACCAGTTCCCTGAAGCTCTTGGTGCTGGTGTCCTTGCGGCGCATCAGCGTGAGTTTGTGCTGCACCAGGGGATGGTCGATGATGTGGACGTCGCGGCTCATGGCGTTTTCTCGGGGGTCAAAGGGGTGGAAGGTACCGCATCGAGCAGCAGGCGCTGCGGGTGCGCGTAACAAAGGAAGTGCCGGTTGGTGGCCCGCCCCACCGCGCACAGGCCCACGCGCTGCGCGACCTCAAGGCCCATCTGGGTGATGCCGCTGCGCGAGATGACGGCGGCCACCCCCATCTGTGCGCTCTTGATCACCATCTCGCTGGTCAGGCGGCCGGTGGTGTAGAAGATCTTGTCCAGCGCGGGCGGGTTCAGGGCGGCACCGGTCGGTGCGCCGGCGGCCGGGTCCTGCAGGGCCAGCCAGCCGGCAATCGTGTCCACCGCGTTGTGCCGGCCCACATCCTCCACGAAGAGCTGGAGCTGGTCGCCCCGGAACAGCGCGCAGGCGTGCACCGAACCGGCCGACTTGTAGGTGCTCTCCTTGAGGCGGATGGCATTGACGATGGCGTACAGCTGCGACTGCCGCAGCACGCCCTCGGGCAGCTGGATGCGGTCGATCTCGTCCATCAGGCCGCCGAACACGCTGCCCTGGCCGCAGCCGGTGGTGACCACCTTGCGGGCGGTCCGCTCCTCGATGCGGTCGATGCCCTGGCGGGTGGTGACCACCGCGGCCGACACATCCCAGTCGACCTGGATCGAGGCGATCTCGTCCACCGAACCCACCAGCCGCTGGTTCAGCAGGTAACCCAGCACCAGCCATTCGGGGTGGGCGCCCAGCGTCATCAGCGTGACCAGCTCGCGCTTGTCCACATAGACGGTCAGGTCGCGTTCGGCGGGGATCGACACCTCGCTGCGCGCGCCAAACTCGTTGATGACCTCGACCGAACGGGTCAGCGGGGCCTGGGCGTTCGAGAGTTGCGGCAGCGCCGCCGGGGCAGTGGTCTTCGTCATGGGGGTGAGAGTATCGCCAGACAGACAGCAAAAAAGGCCCCGGGGGGCCTTTTCTGCGAGGGGCACAGGAAGATCAGCTCTTCTTGGCCGGGGCCGCAGCCGGGGCAGCCGGTGCAGCCGGCGCCGGGGTGTACACGAACGGGCCCGGGTCCACACAGGCGGGGGCGCCCGGCGTGGCCGCCTTGCCCTGGCCGGCGGTGGTCTTGAAGTGGTTGGCCGCTGCCTTGTCCATGGACTTGCACACCTGGAAGGCCGCGACCTTGTTGCCATGGGCGGTCTTGGCGGCGGCTTCGGCCGCCTTGGCCTTGGCTTCGTCGGTCAGCACCGGGGCCGGCAGCTTGGCGAAAGCGGCCGTCGACACCAGCAGGGAGAGCAGAAGAATGCTGCGTTTCATGTGAATCGTCTCCGAAGATCAGGCTTTGGCGGGCTGGGCCGCATCGGCGGCCGCCTTGGCGGTGCGCTGTGCGGGAATCTTGCCGGCCTTGATGTCGTTGTACCAGAGCTCGTGGTGTTCCTTGGCCCAGGTCTCATCCACATAGCCGGTCTTCATGGCCTTGTAGGCGCCGGACATGCCGACCGTGCCCATGTAGATGTGACCCATGAACATGGCCATCATCAGCACCGTGGCCACGCCGTGGAACATGTGGGCGATCTGCATGTTGGCGCGGGTGTACTCGACGCCCGGAACGATCTTGTCCAGGAACACGCCCGAGGCCACCACGATGATGCCCAGGAAGAACACGCCGCCCCAGAACACCACCTTCTCGCCGGCGTTGAACCGGTGCGAAGGCACCTCTTCCTTGCCGAACAGGCCACCGGCCTTCAGCACCCACTGAACGTCTTCCTTGGAAGGCCAGTTGTCCTTGAGGAAGGTGAAAAACACCACGGCCAGCGACACGGCGAACACCGGGCCCACGAAGTTGTGGACGTTCTTCAGCGCGTAGGTCAGCCAGCCGAACAGGGTCGAGCCCATGACCGGCAGCAGGAAGAACTTGCCGAACGCCATGACGATGCCGGAGATGGCCAGCACCACGAAGGCGATGGCATTCACCCAGTGAGCGGCGCGTTCCACGTAGGTGAAGCGCTCGATCACGCGGCCGGTTTCCTTGCCGTGCAGCTGGATGGTGCCCTTGCCGAAGTAGAACAGCGCGAGCGCCACACCGGCAATCAGCAGCAGCGAGCCGCCGTAGGGAATGATCCAGTTGTTGCGCACCTGGCGCCAGGCTTCACCGGCGGTGGTGAAGGCCGAACCCGGATACTGAACGAAACCCTGCACCAGGTTGCCGTACTCGAGGTAGGGCAGGCTGGTGGTGCCGGTCACGCCGCCCTGGCCGACATCGCGCCACATGGGTGCGTTGTTGCCCGGCTGCACCTGCTTGCGCTCGGCGTTGGTCTGGTTGGCGTAGTTGGGGTCCTTGTCGGCGTCGGGGGCGATCTCGAAGATGTTCGCACCCTTGATGCCGCCCTGCTGAGCCGGCGCCGGCGCCGCTGCGGGTGCAGCGTCGGCCGGTTCCACCTTCAGCGTCTGGGCCGATGCACCGCCCGCGCCGATCAACAGCGCAGACGCCACCAGCAGGGACCGCCAGAGGGAGGTCATGGAGATGGGCATGGGGCTACCTTACTTGGGCTGGGCGCCGACGCGCACGTAGTCGTTCTGGCCGTACTGGGCGCGGCTCTTGAGCTGCTGTTCCCAGCTGGTCTTGTCGCCGGTGGTCCAGCCGCCCTGGGCGTACTGGCTCTTGCCGACGCCGGTGTACGGCGCGCCGTCCTGCTTGACGCCGGAGCCGGAGATCTCCTGCGGCGCATCGCCGCAGGCAGCCAGGGACAGCAGGGCAACCAGCGCTGCGGAGGTGAGGGTCAGGCGCTTGATCACGATTTCTGTCCTTGTGCGGTGCCGTAAGCGGTGCCCCAGCCCCAGACCTCGGCACCCTTGCCACGGGTCAGGACGCGGGTGCGGAAGATGTCGGCCACGACGTCGCCGTCACCGGCGAGCAGTGCCTTGGTCGAGCACATCTCGGCGCAGGCGGGCAGCTTGCCTTCGGCCAGGCGGTTGCGACCGTACTTCTCGAACTCGGTCTGGCTGCCATGGGCCTCGGGGCCGCCGGCGCAGAAGGTGCACTTGTCCATCTTGCCGCGCACACCGAAGGTGCCTTGCGACGGGAACTGGGGTGCGCCGAACGGGCAGGCGTACGAGCAGTAGCCGCAGCC